>JBKHWX010000114.1:0-26767 GCA_046566325.1 Actinomycetes bacterium
TGCCGGGCGGCGAGCTGGCCGAGCACGTCGTCCATCCGGCAGATGTCCTCGGCCGGCCCGGTGGCGGTGAACGTGCCGGTGCCGTCGCCGTTGGGCCAGGTCCGTACGCACCGGCCGGCGACCGCGGCCTGGTAGCGGCGGCGCGCCGCGTCCGGGTCGGCGCGGACCACGGCCCGGGTGACCCGGTCCCGCCAGGTCCGCTCCGACGGGCCGTCCCACGGCCCGGTCACGGCGGCGAGCTCGAGGGTGTCCAGCAGGCCGTCGACGATCTGCGGGGCCAGGGCGTCATCGACGTCGTCCAGCCGGTCCAGAAGGACCCGCACCCGCCGGGCGTCCAGGACGCCGACGTCGAGGGCGGCCAGCACCCGGGGCAGTCCCTGCACGACCTGGTGGGCCTGCCGGACCAGGCGGACGGCCTCGACGTACCCGATCCCGAGCGCGGTCTGCACCTCCGCGGCGACCAGGTCGTCGTGGTGCCCGTCGATCTGCCCGGCCACCGGGTCGACCGCCCCGGCCACCTCGGCGGCCACCGCGTCCCGGGCCCGGTCGCCCAACGCCGCGACCGCCCGGAGCTCCGCGGCCAGCGCGGCCGCCGACCCGGCGCGGGCGGCGCGCAGGGCCAGGACCGCGTCGTCGGGCAGCTCCCCGGCCGGCTGGTCCCCACCCTCACCTCGCATTCGAACACAGTAGCGAACAGGAGTCACCGGCGCCAGAGGTTTCTGATCTCTTCTTCTCGCCGGGCCGCCCTGCCTCCACGCTCCCCTGCGACCACCCCTCCTACGGCGGCATGTCGCTCGGAGGCGAGAACCTCCAGAGCCAGGCGATCCAGACGACCTGGAGAGAGAGCAGGGCCACGAGCCAGGCCAGCAGGTGGGCCCGGGTCCGCACCGGACGAGCCACGACCAGGGCGAGCGGGAAGAGCAGCAGCAGGTAGCGGAACAGCGACGTGAACGGCTGCAGGACGACGACGAGGTAGGCCACGTAGGCGCCGCACCACGTCGCCAGCTCGGGGCCGAGGAAGCGTCCGCCCCGGCCGACGAGCAGCAGCGCGTAGGCGAGCAGGGCCAGCACGAGCGCGACCGGCCCGAGGGTCTGACCGAGCACGTACTGGGACATGTCCCACCAGGGGGTGACCCAGTGGAGCTCCCCGCGGTGCCAGGCAGCCTGGACGCGCGTGTACGCATGCGCCTCCCCCGTGGCGATGCCGACGTACACGGGCCAGGCCACGGACGACACGGCTGCGACGCCCCCGAGCAGGACGATCGCCGCGCCGTCCCGGAGCGGCAGAGCGTCGTGACGGCGGATCCGCCACCGGTGCACCAGGTGCGCCAGCACGACGAGCCCGAAGGGCACGCCGACCGGGCGCGTCAGGTCCAGCAGCACGACCGGCAGCAAGCACCACAGGTAGCGACGCGTCATCAGCAGGTAGACCGCACCGGCCAGGGCGAGCATCGCGAGGGACTCGGTGTAGGCGTACTGCAGAACCGGCGAGGTCGGGAACGCCGAGAACAGCGCCACTCCGACCAGCGAGGTGACGTGGTCAGCCCGCAGCCGGAAGACGCGGTACATCACGAGCACCGCCAGGCCACCCAGCAACACGCTCGTCGTTGGGGCGACGACCCGGAACGGCAGCCGCGTGACGTCCTCCAGCCCCCGCACGAGCATCGGGTAGGCCGGGAAGAAGGCCCACTCGCTCTGACGCGGACTGCCGTCGCTGCCCAGCGGAAGCGGCAACGGGTAGCCGCCCTCCGCGATGCGGCGGTACCACTCGCCGTCCCAGATGCGGACGAAGTCGAGGTAGGCCGGGTCGGCGCCCGTCCACGGGTTGGGCGCCTGGAAGCGAGCGACGCGGTCCGTGACCGCCCACGTGAACACCCTCGACAGCGCGTACACGCCGACGACCTGCAGCCAGGGTGGGAGGCGGGCGATCATCCCGGGCAGCATGCGGTCCACCGTCGGTCAGCCCGGCCGGCGGTGGCAGCCGGCCAGGTGGTCGTCCACCAGGCCGCAGGCCTGCATGGTCGCGTAGGCCGTCGTCGGGCCGACGAACACGAACCCGTGCCCCTTCAGTGCCTTCGCCAGGGCGACCGACTCCCGCGTGGACGACGGCAGGTCGGCGAGTGCCTCGGCCGCCGGCGGGCGGGTGCTCGGCGCGAACGACCAGAGCAGGGAGTCCAGGCCGCCGTCGACCGAGTCCCGCACGCGAAGCACGGCCTTCGCGTTGGCCAGCACGGCGTCGATCTTCTTGCGGTTGCGGACGATGCCGGCGTCGCCGAGCAGCCGCTCGCGCTCGCTGTCGCCGTACCCGGCGACCTGCTCGGGGTCGAAGCCGGCGAAGGCGCGCCGGAACGCCGGTCGCTTGCGCAGGATCGTGAGCCACGAGAGGCCCGACTGGAACGCCTCGAGGCTCAGGCGCTCGAAGAGCTCCCGCTCACCGTGGACGGGTCGCCCCCACTCGTCGTCGTGGTACTCGCGGTAGAGGTCCGGTGCCGCCCCCCACCCGCAGCGCGCGACCCCGTCGTCCCCGACCACGAGGCCGCCGCCGTCAGGAGCCACGCTCGGCCTTTCGCAGCGCGGTGCGCAGCACCCATCGGAACACGACCGGTGCCCCGAGCCGGATCGCCGGACCCAGCAGCGTGTTCAGCCAGCCGACGGCGAGGTCCGCCGTCTCACGCCACGAGACGACTGAGCCGCCCGCGGCGCCCGGGGTGACGTCGATGGTCGCCCCTCCGTACACCACCTTGCCGGTCTTGACGAGACGGCAGTGGCCCTTTCCACCGTCGGAGGGCTCGGACCACTCGACCACCTCCATCGGGTCGTCGAAGGAGAGCCGGCCGACCCCGGTCCGTCCGACGAACCGGGCACCCACCCCCCGACCCGTGCCCTTGACGTACACGGTGGTGAGCGGCAGGCGCGAGTGGGCATGCCAGTCGGTCGCCACGTCGAAGGCCCGTTCGGGGGGCAGCGTCGTCCCGACGGTGAAGTCGAAGGTGTTCATCGTGATGACCTGCTCACTCCGTCGCTCCTTCTGCTCGCGGTTGGGACGTGGACGACCCCGACTGTTCCTCCGTGCCACGACGCTCGGCGGAGCGGTGCTCGTCGAGCCGCCGGTGCAGGTCCCGAATCTCGTCGTCGCGCTCTTCGAGGGCCGCGGCCAGCCGGTCGAGGACGGAGTCCACCTCGTCCATGCGGTAGCCCCGCAGCCCCAGGGTGAAGCGCACCCGGTCGACGTCACCGGGCACGAGCGGACCCTGCGGCAGCGGCCGGTACGGGCGCGTGGTGGCCGGCGCGTCGAGCCCGCCGCCGATCCTGCCGACCGCTACCGCCCAGACGGCCCCGACGAGCGCGATCGCGAGCAACAGCAGGAACAGCGGCACCCGTTGATCGTCCCACGCGGCACCGACACTCGATCTGCAACCTCGTCACCCTGACGCCGCAAGCCTTCCGGGGCATCTGCGTCGTTGCTACTCCAACCCGGGCTACACCAGCCCCCGGACGACCCGGGTGGGCGGCCGGTCACCCCGCACGCTCGCGACCATGTCCAGCACCCTGCGTGTCCCGGCCACGTCATGCGCGCGGAAGACCCGGGCGCCGAGCCACGCCGCCACAGCAGTGGCGGCCAGCGTGCCCTCGAGCCGCTGCTCGACCGGCAGGCCCAGGGTCTCGCCGACGAAGTCCTTCCGCGAGAGGGCCATGAGCACCGGGTAGCCGAGGGCGACCAGGTCTGCTGTGGCGCGCAGCAGAGCCAGGCTCTGCCAGGTGTTCTTGCCGAAGTCGTGGGTCGGGTCGACCAGCACGGACGACGGGTGCACACCCTGCGCGACCGCGTTCCGAGCGCTCGCGGCGAGGGTCGAGAGGACGTCGTCCACCACCCCCTCCGGGGTGTGTCCGTAGGTGACGGGGTGCGGACGGCTGCGCGGCAGCGCACCGCCCGTGTGCGAGCAGACGACGGCCACCCCGTGCTCGGCGGCCACCTCGACCAGCCGCCGGTCGTGCCCCGCCCACGTGTCGTTCAGCAGGTCGACACCCGCCGCGCACGCCTCCCGGGCGACTCCGCTCCGCCACGTGTCGACGCTGAGCAGCAGGTCCGGGTACCGGTCGTGGACGCGGGCGAGGAAGGGCACCACCCGCCGGATCTCCTCCGCCTCGTCGACCTCGTCCCCCGGCCCCGCCTTGACGCCGCCGACGTCGACGATGTCGGCGCCCTCCGACACCGCTCGGTCGACAGCCTCGTCGGCGGCCGCGTCGTCCAGCTGTCGCGCCGCCGGGTAGAACGAGTCCGAGGTGCGGTTCACGATCGCCATCACCAGCAGGTGGTCCGGGCCGTACTCCCTGTCGCGCAGCCGCACTCGCACCGGGGACGGCGGCACGCGGCCGATGCTCACGGCTCGGCCTCCAGTGCCTCCTCGGCGAAGCGGTGCTGACGTCCGCTCGCGTCGGGAACAGCGGCGGCACACCCGGCCTCGACGGCGTCGAGCGCGGCATCGGGGGTCGTCGTCCAGTCGGGCTCGGCGGCGGCAGCGGCCCGGACGAAGCCGGCGTCGACCATCCCCTCGACGGCTGCGCGAAGGCCGGCGAAGTAGCCAGTGGGATCGCAGGCGACCACCGGCTTGGCGTGCATGCCGAGCGAGCGCGAGACCCAGATCTCGAGCAGCTCCTCGAGCGTCCCGAGGCCCCCGGGGAGGACGACGAAGGCGTCCGCCGCGTGGTCCATCCGGGCCTTGCGCTGGCGCATGTCGGCGGTCACCACGAGCTCGTCGGCGTCGTCGTCCGCCACCTCCAGACCGGTCAGCGCACGCGGGATGACCCCGAGCGTCCGGCCGCCGCGGGCCCGGACGGCCCTGGCCACCTCGCCCATCATCGACACCCGTCCCCCGCCGGAGACGAGCGAGTGCCCCCGCGCCGCGATCTGCACGCCGACGTCGGCCGCGAGGCGAAGGTAGACCGGGTCGATGCCGGACGCCGACGAGCAGAAGACACAGACGGCGACCACGCCGCCAGCCTGCCAGTGGCCCGAGCAGGCGCAGCGAGGAGGCCGCGCCTGCAGCAGCGCGGTCAGGAGGCGGGGGCCACCGGCAGCAGGGCCGTCCCGCTCCCCTCGGCGGCGACCGCGGCGGAGGTCAGGGCGTGGACGAGGTCGGGGACGTCCTGCGGCGGAACCCGCAGGGTGCCGATGCACCGGTCGCCGTCCCAGAGGCTGAGTACGACCCGGCCGCGCTCGGGATGGGCGCTCACCCGTAGGGCGCGGCCCGCCCGGTCGCGGTCGACGACCACCCCGCCCCGGGCGGGCAAGGGAGTGACTGTCATGCGCGCAGTCTGCGCAGACGAGAATCCCGTGTCCATCCCGTTGCCCCCCGCTCCCCCACGTGGTCGTCCCCCGGTCGAAGGGCGGCGGCCGCGGTAATGGCGGCGCCGCCAGACCGCTACGCGTCGCTCAGGCAGGCCGGGACGACGCGTGCTGGCGGGCGGCGGCGACGGACGCCTCCTCGGCGTGCCGCTGCTCGCCGTCCGCCCGGGTGACGCACCGGACCGCCTCGTCGACGTCGTCCGTCAACGTCAGCAGGTCGACGTCCGCCGACGCGATCGCGCCCCGCTCGACCACCGCGTTGCGCAGCCACGAGACCAGAGGCGACCAGTACGCCGTCCCCATGAGCACGATCGGGAAGGAGGTGACCTTGCGCGTCTGGACCAGCGTCAGCGCCTCGAAGAGCTCGTCCAACGTGCCGAAGCCGCCCGGCAGGACGACGAAGCCCTGCGCGTACTTGACGAACATCGTCTTGCGGGCGAAGAAGTAGCGGAAGTTGACGCCCAGGTCGACCCAGCGGTTGATGCCCTGCTCGAAGGGCAGCTCGATCCCGAGCCCGACGGACACACCGCCCGCCTCGCAGGCGCCCCGGTTGGCGGCCTCCATCACGCCCGGCCCGCCGCCGGTGATGACGGCGTACCCCGCCTTCGCGAGCTTCGCGCCCAGCTCGACCCCGGCCGCGTAGTCCGGGTGGTCACGTGGCGTACGTGCGGACCCGAAGACGCTGATCGCCGGTCCCAGCTCGGCGAGGGCGCCGAACCCCTCCACAAACTCGCTCTGGATCCGAAGGACCCGCCACGGGTCGGTGTGCACCCAGTCCGTCGGGCCGCGGCTGTCGAACAGCCGCTGGTCGGTCGTCATGGCCGGCACCTGCTGGTGCCGCAGCATCACGGGTCCCTGGTGGTAGCTGCCGTTCGGCGGCTTCCCGTTGGTCGTGCCGGCTCGGCTGCCGGCGTGCGGGCCGTCGGGATCGTAGGGGACCTCGCGTGGTGCTGACGCCATTCCTACAGCGTAAGGAGGCTTGCGTCGGCGCACGGGTCGACGCAGAAAGAGCACCCGGTCGGACGACGACCCGCACGGGACGACGGGCCCGCCCGGTCGGACGCCGGCCCTCGCTCCGACGTCAGCCGCTCAGCCAGGTGGTCAGCGCCTCCGCGGCGTGCCAGATCTGCACGGCCGGGCACTGCTCGTCGTCCTTGTGGGCGAAGAGCGGGTCTCCGGGGCCGAAGTTGACGGCCGGCACCCCCATCGACGAGAACCGGGCCACGTCGGTCCAGCCGTACTTCGGCCGCGGCTGCTGGCCGATGGCCGCGACGAAGGCGGCGGCGGCAGGGTGCTGAAGGCCGGGACGCGCACCGGGACTGCCGTCGGTGACGCGCACGTCGAAACCGGTGAACAGCTCGCGAAGGTGCGCCTCGGCGTCCTCGAGGGTCGTGCTGGGGGCGAACCGGTAGTTCACCGTGACGACGCACTCGTCCGGGACCACGTTGCCCGCCACTCCCCCGCGGATGCCGACGGCGTTCAGGGACTCCCGGTAGACGAGCCCGTCCACGTCGACGTCCTGCGTCTCGTAGTCGCGAAGCCGGTTCAGCACCTCCGCCGCGGCGTGGACCGCGTTCACGCCCATCCAGGCCCGCGCCGAGTGCGCGGCGACCCCGGGCACGCGGACCTCCACCCGGATCGTGCCGTTGCATCCGCCCTCCACGGTGCCGTTGGACGGCTCGCACAGCACCGCGAAGTCGGCGCCGAGCCAGTCGGGGTGCTCGCGGACGAGTCGGCCCAGGCCGTTCCGCGCGGCCTCGACCTCCTCGCAGTCGTAGAACACCCACGTCACGTCGCGGGCCGGCTCGGCCAGGCGCGCGGCCACGGCCAGCTGGACGGCGACACCCGCCTTCATGTCGGCCGTCCCACGCCCGTGGACGACGGTGTCGTCCCCCTCGCCCTCCACCCAAGTCGGCAGGTTCGGCGAGCCATCGGGACGACGTCCGAGGGGGACGGTGTCGACGTGCCCGGCCACGACGACCCGCTCGGGCCGGCCGAGCGAGGTGCGCGCCATCAGGGCGTTGCCGTCGCGGAGCAGCTCGAGGTGCGGCAGCTGGCGCAGCGCCTGCTCGATCGCGTCCGTGATCGCCTTCTCGTCTCCCGACACCGACTCGATGTCGCAGAGCGCCCGGGTCAGGTCCACGACGTCGCCGTGCAGGTCGAGCGAGAAGGACGGCTGGGCCATCCATCGACCCTAGCCACCTGCGCCCCGGTCCTCGTGCTCTGAGCTCCGAGCTCCCGGACACCCGAAGCTATGCTCGCGCCGTGTCCGCGCCCACTGGCCTGACCGGCCCGGCCCGCGGCGGCGGGCTGGAGGCGGTGGCGGAGATCGCGCGCATGCGTGCGTGCGGCTGGGCCGCGTTCGCGCAGGTGTTCCGGCCGCCGACGCTCGAGTGGGTACGGGCGCTGCGAGCCGGCGAGGTCCGCACCGAGCTGCGTGCCGCCGTCGGCTGGCGGGAGGGCGAGCTCTCGCGCTTCCTGCCCCCGCTGACCGCGCTCGGCGCGTTCGCGAGGACGGCGCCGCGACGGAGCGAGGACGCCGACCTGGCGAGCTGCGCGCAGGAGTACGACGCCCTGCGCCGGGACGTCGAGGAGCTCGACCTCGCGGGACCGTTCTGCGAGCTGCTCGCCGGCCTGTGCCGGGACGAGGCGGCGGCGTGGTCCACGGGGACGCTGGACCGTGGCCGTCGGCTCCGCGCCCACGAGGCGAGCGAGCTGCGGGAGGACGGCGGCCAGGCGCTCTCGGCGGCGACCCGCGGGCTGGTCGCACGGGCGCCGGCGCAGCCGTACCTCGCGCTCGGTCAGCTCTGTCGCGAGTGGCTGGCTGTGGAGACCGGAGCCGAGTTCGTCGCGTCGGTGCGCTAGCCGTGCGTTAGCCGCGACCGGCTGCGGCCCCGCGCCGCCCGGGCGGCAACCGAGAGGCGAACGGGTTGGCCCGCCGGGCCGCGCACAGCTCACAGAGCGAGCCGGTACCGGCGTGAGGCGCCCGGCACCGGGTGCAGCGCTGCAGGGAGCCCGCCGCGAGCGGAAGCGTGTCGTTGGCCAGCAGGTCTCCCCACCCGTACTCCCCGTCCAGCCGCAGCGCCCCCTCCGGGCAGACGTCCACGCAGACGCCGCAGGCCGTGCACACGGCCGGGTCGACCGACAGCACGAACTGCTCGCGCGCCGACGAGCGGGCGGCCGTCGCCAGCGCCAGGGCCTGCTCGGGACACGCCCTGACGCAGACGGCCTCGCCCGCGCAGCCCGAGGCCTTCAGCCGCGGCGCTCCGGAGCCGACGGCCTGCAACGACTGCGTCGCCGCGGCGTCCGGACGCAGCCGGCGCAGCGCCTCCACCGTCCGCCGTCGGGGGTTCGGCGACGGCGGGTCGAGCGGGTCGTCCGCCGCGAGCCCGAAGAGCCGCCGACGCGCCACCGGGACGGTGGTGGCGGTCAGAACCGGACGACGACGGCGGGTCCGGAACGTGCGGCGCGGCGGTGAGGGCGGAGCCGTAAGGGCGCGGAGGGCGTCGACGTGCCCGGCCGCGGACAGCAGGCGCCGCGCCTCGGCGACCACCGACGTCGCGCCGTCCCGGTCGTCGCACCCGTCGAGCAGGGCGGTGACGTCGCGCGCCGGTGCCGCGACCTCGAGCAGCACCGCGACCGGGACGGCCGCGAGGCACCGGTCGAACACGTAGACCGGGCCGTCGTCCAGCTCCGTGACCGGAGCCTGCTGCCACGAGGCGACGTCCGCGTGCTCGGCACATGCCACGGCGAGGTGGGCCTGCCCGTCCTGGTCGGCGAGCCACCGGACGAGAAGCCGGACGTCGAGCTCAGTCACCGCAGAACTCGGCCTCGAGCTGCTGCACAGTCCCCCGGGTGAGCCGCGCGACGCCGCGGTAGAACTCGGTCTGCGCACCGTCCTCCAGCCGGCGCAGGCAGTCGTGCACCCAGAGCAGCAGGTGCCCACGAAGGAAGTCGCCGACCGCGGCGGTCAGGGTGGCGGCCTCGGAGGCGTCGCCGGTGTCCAGAGCGTCGAGCGCCCGCAGGCACAGGTGCGCGACGAAGTCCAGCTCGAGCCCGATGTGGTCGTCCGGCTCGGAGTTCAGCCGGGGCGCCTCGAGCCCGAACCTCGCGTAGAAGGCACGCACCTCGAGCGTCTGCCGCTCGAAGATCAGGTGCTCCTCGCTGAGGTAGACCGACTCGTAGGGGCACGCGACCACGTGGGCGGGGCCGACCAGGAGCCGTTCGTGGTCCCGCCGCAGCTCCGGCAGGCTCTCCGGGGAAGGTCCGGCTCCGGCGCGGCCGAGTGCCGACAGGCCCGCTCGTGTCTCGACGTCCCGCTCCAGCGGCCAGTCGGCGAGCAGGTCCGGGTCCGCGACGGCGGCCAGCACGTGCTCGTCCACGGGTGCGAGGAACAGCCGGGACAGGAAGCTGCAGGCGGCCGCGAGCTCGTCGAGCCGCACCGCCAGCAGAGCCGGTTCGGGAACCCCCGGCCCGCTGACCGGCTCGCTGACCGTCGGCTCGGTCAGGTGTGGCATGGACGACGTCACCTACATCCCGACGCGGGCGTAGCTCGCGTAGAACAGCATCCGTCCGATGACCTCTCCGGAGAGGGTGAGCACGAACGCGAGGACGACGACCCGCGCGAGCAGCTGTGTCCGAGGGCGCTCGTCGGACAGCTTGAAGAGGAACAGCCCCAGCAGGCCCACGCCGACGAAGACGAGCGCGAGCCGTGCGATCACGTACCCCATCCCGCCGCCGACCAGAGCGGCCTCCGACGCCGCCGCCGCGCTCCCCGCGGTCGTGGCCAGCTGGCCGAGGTAGACCGGCAGGACGACGAACTCCACGCCGATCAGGACCATCGCGGCGATCGCGATCCACCGCAGGGACGCGAGCATCAGGCCCTCGTCGGCGAGCGAGTACTCGGCGTGGCGGCGCTTCTTGACGGCTGCCGTCACGGAGAGCGCTGCTCCGACGGCGAGTGCACCGAGCAGGAGCGTCGTCGTGAAGAACCGCGCCGGCGTGGCCCAGCTGTTCCAGGCCGGCACCGTCTGCAGCATGTAGACCTTCGACATCACCCAGACGAGGCCGATCCCCACGACGGCGGTGACGATCGCGAGCAGCTGCCGGAAACCCGCCGAGAACCACTTGAACCACTGGCAGAACGCGAAGGCGGCGCCGAGCGCGGCGAAGGCGATCCCGAAGACGATCTCCCGGCTCAGCCAGCTGGACTCGATGTGCCGGAAGGCGTTGATCGCGTTGAGTGGGTTGCCGAGGTGCAGCATCGAGGCGATCAGCCCGGCGACCAGAACCGGCCCGATCGCGTACAGGGCGGGGTCGGCGACGCGGTCAACCGCGTCCCGCCCCGCACGCGCCCCGAGGACGTTGATGAAACCGAGCACGATGAAGGAGCCCACCGACATCTGCGCGGTGATGGTGAAGACGACCAGCGGCAGCTCCCCGACGTGCATGGCTCAGACCTCTTCCGGGTTGGCCAGCTGGCCCGTGCCGAGCCCGGACCGCTGTGAGTGGGGATGGGGCGTGATGACGAGGTTGGGCCGGGTGATCGACGCGTCGGGCAGCGGCTCGGTCTCGTTCACCTCTCCGTACTTGTCGCGCAGCACGTCGACCTCGCCGTAGTCGAGGACGCGGGACGGGCAGGCTGCGACGCATGCGGGCGTGCGGTCCTCCGCGATGTAGTCGGCGCAGAAGTTGCACTTCGTCATCAGCCCGGTCTCCGCGTTGAACTGGGGAGCGCTGTACGGGCACGCCCACTCGCAGTACCGACAGCCGATGCACTTGTTCGGGTCGACCGAGACGATCCCGTTCTCGCCCTTGTGCATCGCCGTGGTCGGGCAGACCTCCACGCAGATCGGGTCGGCGCAGTGGTTGCACGCGATCGACGTGTAGTACGTGAACACGTTCGGGGAGAACGTCTGCTCGTCGGACTGGCTCCACCCACCGCCGGAGTACTCGGCGACCCGTCGCCAGGTCACCCCCACGGGCAGGTCGTGCTTGTCCTTGCACGCGATCTGGCAGGCCTTGCACCCGGTGCACTCGGCCTGGTTGACGTAGAAGGCGAGCTGCTTGTAGGTCCCCACGGCGGCTACCTCAGACCTTCTCGATCTGGACCAGGTTGGAGTGCTGCCCGTTGCCCTTGCCGCACGGCGTCGGGTACTGGCTCGTCAGGACGTTCACCGAGCCTCCACGGTCGGTCCCGCCCTTCCCGTCCGGCCGGTACCAGGCGCCCTGCGGCACGGAGACGACGCCGGGAGCGATGCGCTGGGTCACGTACGCGGGGAGCACCGTCTCCCCCCGGTCGTTCCGAACCCTGACCTGGTCGTAGCTGGCGATGCCCCGGCTGCGCGCGTCGCCGGTGTTCACCCACACGTGCTGCGGGTGTGCTTCCTTCAGCCACTCGACGTTGCCGTAGCTGGAGTGGGTGCGCGCCTTGTAGTGGTGGCCGATGCACTGCAGCGGGTACTTCGCCTGCAGCGGGTCGCCCGGCATCTCCCGGCTCTGGACGTACTCCGGCAGAGCCGTGACCTTGTTGCCCTCCTCCATCTTCCACGTCTGCGAGATGCGGTGGAGGTTGCTCGAGAAGATCTCGATCTTGCCGGACGGCGTCTTGAGCGGGTTCGCGACCGGGTCGTCCCGGAAGTCCTTCATCCCGATGACCGGCTCCATCGTCTTCCGGAAGATGCCCTGCCTGCGCAGGTCCTCGAACGACGGCAGGTCGGGGATCTCCTTGCGGCTCTCGTCGACGATCCAGCGCACCCAGTCCTCCTGGGTGCGTCCCTCGGTGAACGTGTCCCGCACGCCCAGCTTCTCGGCGATGCCGGTGAGCTGCTCGTACACCGGGACGGTGTCGTACAGCGGGTCGATCGCCTTGTCGGTGAAGATCGTGTACCCCATGTTGCCGGCGCTGCCCTGGACCGCTAGGTCGATCTGCTCGGGGGTGGTGACGTCCGGGAGCAGGATGTCCGAGTAGCGCGCCGACACCGTCATCTGGTTGTCGATGCAGACGATCATCTCGCAGCGGCTGTCGTCCGAGAGGATCTCGACGGTCTTGTTGATGTCGCCGTGCTGGTTCACGAGGGCGTTGGACCCGTACAGCCAGATGAACTTGATGTCCGACCCGAGGGTGACGTCGTGGTCGATGTTCGCGTTGCCGTTCAGGTCCTTGGAGTCGCGGATGCCGTCCTGGACGCCCATTCCCTTGCCGCGCAGGATCGCCTCGGTCCAGCGGTAGACCGGCAGCACCGGGCGCACCGGGTTCTCCAGCACCGGGAACGTCGCCATCGGCAGGGCGGCGCTGCTCTCCCGCTCCCCCGTGCCACCCCCGGAGATGCCGATCTGGCCGATCATGGCTGCCAGCAGCATCGGCGCGCGGCACTGGTTCTCGCCGTTCGAGTGGCGCTGGGGGCCCCAGCCCTGCGTGACGGCACAGGGCTTCGTCATCGCGATCTCGCGGGCGAGCCGGCGGATGTCGCCGGCAGGCACGCCGGTGATACGCGACGCCCACTCCGGCGTCTTCTCGGTGCCGTCGGCTCCGCGCCCGAGCACGTAGCTCTCGTAGGAGAGGTTCGGCGGGTAGCCGGCCGGCATGTGCGCCTCGTCGAAGCCGCTGCAGTACGTGTCCAGGAACTGCCGGTCGAGCAGGCCCTCCTGGATCATCACGTGAGCGAAGCCGGCGACGAGGGCGGCGTCCGTGCCGGGGCGGAGCGGGACCCACTCGTCGGCGAGGTTCATGGCGGTGTCGCTGTACCGGGGGTCGAACACGATGACCTTGTGCCCGGACTTCCGCTTCGCCGCCTGGGTGACGAACACCTCCCCGCCACCGCTCATCCGCGTCTCGTGCGGGTTGTTGCCGAACATCAGGACGAGCCGTGAGTTGACCGTGTCGTCGTTGCTGTTCGACCCTTGCCAGCCGCCGTAGTGGAAGTCGACGGCCGTCTCGATCTGGGCGGCGCTGTAGTCGTTGTACTGGTCGAGGTACCCGCCGATGCAGTTCATCAGCCGCGCGACGGCGGTGGCCCGGGGCGGCCAGCTCGTCGCCACGGTGGCACCGATCACCCCGGTGCCGTAGTTGATGTAGATGGACTCGTTGCCGTGCTGGGCGATCAGGCGCTTCAGGGTGTCGGCGATCGTCTGGTACGCCTGGTCCCAGGAGATCTCCTCCCACTGCCCGCTGCCTCGCGGGCCGACGCGCTTCATCGGCTTCTTCAGCCGGTCCGGGTTGTAGATCCGCTGCCGGATGCTGCGCCCCCGGACGCACGCCCGGACCTGCTGCGACCCCAGCTCGTTGTCCCCGGTGTTGTCGGGCTCGATCCGGACGATCGTCCCGTCCTTCACCCGCATCCGCAGCGGACAGCGGCTGCCGCAGTTGACGTTGCAGGCGCTCCAGACGACGTGGCCGTCCTCGGGCGACGTGAGGGGGGACGCCGGCCCCTTCGAGGGAAGGAGGCCGCAGCCCCCGGCCGTGGTCGCGACACCGACGCCGACGCCGGCTGCCGAGCTCCACTGGAGGAACCTCCGCCGGCTCACCCCCCGCGGCGGGGCGGTCGGTGCCGGCAGATCGGTGACAGCCATCTGCGCCTCCCCAGGTCACAGGACTGCGGAGAACCGTAGCGCCGGGGCACATCGCCAACAAGGGACGTAAGCCTCATTCGGTGCAGGTCTTTGGGCCCTTGCTGCGTCCTCGCTCAGGTCGGTACGTCGGCCGCGGGCGGGACGACGGCTGCGAGGTGACGTCAGGGGCGCCTAATACGCTGCCTGCATGACGCGCAGCGCATGGGGACTCGGTCTCGCGACCCTGGCGGGGGACGGGACGGTCCTCGACACCTGGTTCCCCGACCCGCAGCTCGGGGACGCGCCTCCCGAGAGCCCCTACGGCGTGCCTGCGGACCTCGCGGCCGCGGAGGGCGAGGACCCGGCGCGCGGCGTCCGCACCCAAGTGGTCCGGTCCGCCGTGGACCTCGACGCGCCGCCGCAGGACGCGAGCGACGCCTACCTGCGCCTGCACCTGCTCTCGCACCGGCTCGTGAAGCCCCGCTCTCTCAACCTCGAGGGCATCTTCGGGGTGCTCGCCAACGTCGTCTGGACCAGCGCCGGCCCGTGCGCCGTGACGGACTTCGAGGCGACGCGGCTCCGGCTGCTCGAGCGCCGGGGGGCGAGGCGCGTCCAGGTGTTCGGGGTCGACAAGTTCCCGCGGATGACCGACTACGTCGTCCCCGGCGGGGTCAGGATCGCCGACGCCGACCGGGTGCGGCTGGGGGCCCACCTCGCCTCGGGCACCACCGTGATGCACGAGGGCTTCGTCAACTACAACGCCGGCACGCTCGGGACGTCGATGGTCGAGGGCCGCATCTCGGCCGGTGTCGTCGTCGGCGCCGGGTCCGACGTGGGCGGCGGCGCGTCGATCATGGGGACGCTCTCCGGGGGCGGCAAGGAGGTGATCTCGGTCGGCGAGCGCTGCCTGATCGGCGCAGAGGCCGGCATCGGGATCAGCCTCGGCGACGACTGCGTCGTCGAGGCAGGGCTCTACGTGACCGCCGGCACCCGGGTGAGGCTGCACGGCGAGGACAGCGCACGCGAGGTGAAGGCGTCCGAGCTGTCCGGGAGCAGCGGCCTGCTGTTCCGCAGGAACTCATTGAGCGGCGCCGTCGAAGCCCTGCCCCGGGCGGGCACCCGCGTCGAGCTCAACCCGGCTCTGCACAGCAACTGATGCACGCTCCGGCCGGGCGTACCCACCTGACCCGGCGGGGCCGACGGCTGCGCACGCTTGTCGTGGGCGGCCTCGCCGTGCTGCTCGTCGTGGTGGCGGGCGCGGTCTCGTACCGTGCGCTGCGAGGACCTGTCGTCGTCCGCGAGCTGTGCTCGGCGACCGCCGGGGGGACGACGTACACGCTCACCCCCGAGCAGGCCGGCAACGCCGCGACCATCGCCGCCGTCGCCGTGCGCCGCGGGCTGCCCGCCCGCGCCGCCACCATCGCCATCGCCACAGCGGTCCAGGAGTCCAAGCTCCGGAACATCCGCTACGGGGACCGCGACTCGGTGGGCCTGTTCCAGCAGAGGCCGTCGCAGGGGTGGGGCACGGTCGAGCAGATCCTCGACCCGGTCTACGCCACGAACGCGTTCTACGACCGGCTCGTCGCGGTGCACGGCTACGAGACGATGGAGATCACCGAGGCCTCGCACCGCGTCCAGCGCAGCGCCTTCCCCCGCGCCGTGGCCGACCACGAGCCGGAGGGCCGCGCCTTCGCCTTCGCTCTCACCGGCCACTCCCCCCGCGGTCTGACGTGCCGCTTGCACCAGGTCCGCGCCGTGGCGGCGCAGCCGGCGAGCGAGTCGGGCTTCGTGCCTCGGGCCGCCGCCGTCCGCGACGCCCTGCGCACCGACTTCTGGGACGTGGCGGCCGCCCCGGTGGCCGGCGGGACCGCCGTCCGCGTGTCGACCCGCGGTGACGAGCGGACGGCCTGGGCGGTCGCGTCGTGGGCGGTGGCCCGGGCCCGGGGACTCGACGTGGTGAGCGTGACGACGGACGGCGTCCAGTGGCGCCGGGACGAGCCCGACGCCGGGTGGGCGGACGTCGAGAACGACGTCGCGCCGTCCGGCGTCGTCACGATCCAGGTCGCCTCGGCGACGTGAGGCGGGCCGCTCAGCGCTCCGACAGCCCCACGTAGTCGCGCTCGGGCTCGCCGGTGTACACCTGCCGGGGGCGGCCGATCTTGGTCTGCGGGTCGTTGATCATCTCGCGCCACTGGGCGATCCAGCCGGGGAGGCGGCCGAGGGCGAACAGGACGGTGAACATCCGCGTCGGGAAGCCCATGGCCTTGTAGATCAGCCCGGTGTAGAAGTCGACGTTCGGGTAGAGCTTGCGCTCGATGAAGTACTCGTCGTTGAGGGCGATCTCCTCGAGGCGCAGCGCGATGTCGAGCCGCTCGTCGCTCTTGCCGAGCCGCTCGAGCACCTCGTCGGCCGTCTTCTTGATGATCGCCGCCCGCGGGTCGTAGTTCTTGTAGACCCGGTGGCCGAAGCCCATCAGGCGGACGCCCTGCTCCTTGTTCTTCACCCGCGTCATGAAAGTGTCGACGTCGTCGCCGCTGGCCTTGATCTCGTCCAGCATCTCCAGCACGGCCTGGTTCGCCCCGCCGTGCAGCGGGCCGAACAGCGCGTTGATGCCGGCCGAGATCGACGCGAAGAGGTTCGCCTGGGCCGACCCCACGATCCGCACGGTCGAGGTCGAGCAGTTCTGCTCGTGGTCCGCGTGCAGGATCAGCAGCAGGTCCAGGGCCTTGGCCATCGTCGGGTCGACGACGTACGGCTCGGCCGGGAAGCCGAAGGTCAGGCGAAGGAAGTTCTCGACCAGCCCCAGCGAGTTGTCCGGGTACAGGAAGGGCTGCCCGACGCTCTTCTTGTAGGCGTACGCCGCGATCGTCGGCAGCTTCGCGAGCAGCCGGACGGTCGAGATCTCGACCTGCTCCTCGTCGAACGGGTTCAGGCTGTCCTGGTAGAACGTCGACAGGGCGGAGACCGCGGACGACAGCACGGGCATCGGGTGCGCGTCGCGCGGGAAGCCCTGGAAGAACTGGCGCAGGTCCTCGTGCAGCAGGGTGTGCCGGCGGATCCGGTGGTCGAAGTCCTCCAGCTGCGCCGCCGTCGGCAGCTCCCCGTAGATCAGCAGGTAGCTGACCTCCAGGAACGTGGACTGCTCCGCGAGCTGCTCTATCGGGTAGCCACGGTAGCGCAGGATGCCGGCGTCACCGTCGATGTACGTGATCGCGGACTTGCACGACGCGGTGTTCACGAAGCCCGGGTCGAGGGTGACCAGCCCGGTCTTCTTGAGCAGGTCGGAGACCACGACACCGTCGTTGCCCTGGGTGGCCGGGACGACCGGAAGCTCGAGGGTCTCGCCACGGGCTGTCAGCCGTACGTCCTGGTCGTCGGTCTGGCCGGCCTGCGTCTGGGTGGTCTGGGTCTGGACGCTCTCGCTCACGCTCGCTCCCTCGTCGTCGCCCGCGCGGCTCGCTCGGTCCGCTCGGGGCGGGTGCCGGTCCTGGCCGTCGCCGCGTGATGGGTCAGCAGGGACGGCGTCCGGCATGGCCTCGCTCGACGCTACCGTGCGATCTTGCCCCGTCGCCAACGCAGGAGCGTGAAGTGCGGCGTGCGGACCGGTCAGCGCGCGAGCCGGTCCGCCGCCACTCCCACCCGCTCGTCCGTCGCCGTGAGCGCGACGCGGACGTGGCGTCGTCCCGCCTCTCCGTAGAAGGCGCCCGGGGCGACCAGGATGCCCCGTTCCGCGAGCTCCCCGACCGTCGTCCAGCAGTCCTCCTCCCGCGTCGCCCAGAGGTAGAGGCCGGCCTCCGACTCGTCCACCCGCAGGCCGGCGGACCGCAGCGCCGGCAGCAGGACTCCACGCCGTCGCTCATACCGCGCCCGCTGCTCGCGCACGTGG
Organism: Actinomycetes bacterium; assembly: GCA_046566325.1. Taxonomy (GTDB): domain Bacteria; phylum Actinomycetota; class Actinomycetes; order Actinomycetales; family BWSM-131; genus BWSM-131. Next base: position 17,784 of record JBKHWX010000114.1, read on the forward strand.
TCGTCGTCCCCCAGGGCCGCCGTCATCGCCGCCTGCACGGGAGCGGGGACCATCATCCCGGCGTGCTTGCGGACCTCGAGCAGACGGCGCACGAGCGCAGGGTCGCCGGCGACGAACGCCGCCCGGTAGCCGGCCATGCTCGACTGCTTGCTCAGGGAGTAGACCGCCAGCAGGCCCTCGTGCGAACCCCCGCAGACGCGCGGGTCGAGGATGCTCGGGACCACGCCGGACGCCGCATGCTCTCCCTCCCAGGCGAGCTCGGCGTAGCACTCGTCGCTGGCCACGACAGCACCACGCTGCCGGGCCCACTCCACGACCTTGCGCAGGTGGCCCACGCCCAGCACCTTCCCCGTGGGGTTCGCCGGCGAGTTCACCCAGACGAGCTGCGCGCGGGCCGGTCCGAGCCCGGCGAGCCCGTCGCTCGCCACGGGAGTGGCGCCCGCCAGCAGCGCCCCCACCCGGTACGTGGGGTAGGCGACGCGCGGCAGGACGACGGAGTCCCCCGGGCCGAGGCCCAGCAGCGTCGGCAGCCACGCCACCAGCTCCTTCGAGCCGATGGTGGGCAGCACGCCCGCGGGGTCGACCTCCGGCACACCTCTGCGCCGCGCGAACCAGTCGGCGACCGCCTGCCGCAGCTCCGGCGTCCCGTACGTCTGCGGGTAGCCGGGCGCGTCGGCGGCAGCCGCGAGCGCCCGACGGACGACCTCGGGCGTCGGGTCGACGGGCGTGCCGACAGAGAGGTCCACGATCCCCCCGTGGACCGAACGGGCGGTCGCCGCGTACGGGACCAGGGAGTCCCACGGGAAGTCGGGCAGCGCCAGCCGGGTCTGCCCGGCTCCCGTTGCCGTGGCCACGGTCAGACGTCGTGCTCCTGCGGCGGCAGGGCGGCGATGAGCGGATGGTCCTTGGGGATCACGCCGAGCTTCGCCGCGCCACCGGGCGACCCGAGGTCGTCGAAGAACTCGACGTTCGCCTTGTAGTAGTCGGCCCACTGCTCGGGGACGTCGTCCTCGTAGTAGATCGCCTCGACGGGGCAGACCGGCTCGCACGCCCCGCAGTCCACGCACTCGTCCGGGTGGATGTACAGCGAGCGCTCGCCCTCGTAGATGCAGTCGACCGGACACTCCTCGACGCATGCCCTGTCCTTGAGGTCGACACAGGGCTGTGCGATCACGTACGTCACGGCGTGCCTCCTTGCCCGCATCCGGCGGGTCGTGCGCTGTCACCTCCTAGTATCGCGGACGGCGCCTCGTCGGCAGGTGGGAGGGGTGCTCCGGTGTCCGTGCTCCGCCTCAGCGCGTCCGACCTCGGACGTCGTGTCGTCGTCCGCCGGCTGCTGACCGGAGGCGGCGCGACCGACGTGGTCGGGGAGCTGCTCTCGATCGAGGCGGACGTCGTCCGGGTGCTGCCGGACGACGGTCCGGCCGTCGCCGTCCCCGTCGCCGACGTCGTGGCCGCCAAGGCCGTGCCGCCCAGGAGGGTGACGCCGTCGTCCTCCCCCGACGCGCTCGAGCGCGTGATGCTGGCCGGCTGGCCGGGGCTGCACAGCGAGCGGCTCGGCGGCTGGGTGCTGCGGGCGAGCGGCGGCTTCACTCGGCGCGCCAACTCCGCGCTCGTCGTCGGTAACCCGGGGATGCCGCTCGAGCAGGCGCTCGACGTCGTCCGCACGTTCTACGACCGCCTCGGCCTGCGGCCCGCCGTGCAGGTACCGGTCCCGCTCACGGACGACCGGCGCTGGCGGGACCCGAGGCTGCTCGCGGCCGTCGAGGGACAGGGCTGGTCTGCGGACTCGGGCACGGACGTGATGACGCTCGACCTGCGGCGGGGCGGCGCCGGCGAGGCGGCCTCGCTGCCCGCGGGCGCCGTCCTCGGCTGGGCCGACGAGCCGGACGACGACTGGCTGGCGCTCTACCGGTACCACGGCTCCGCGCTACCGCCGGTCGCGCGCGACGTGCTGCTCGCCGCACGGCACCAGGCGTTCGCGTCGGTCCGTGGAGACGGCGGCACGGTCGCCGTCGGCCGCGTCGCCGTCGCCTTCGGCTGGGTGGGCATCACCGCGATGCAGGTGGCCGAGGAGCAGCAGCGGCATGGGATCGCCCGCGCGCTGCTGGCCGGGATGCTCGAGCGCGGACGGTCGGACGGCGCCCGGTTCGCGTACCTGCAGGTGCTGAGCGACAACGCGCCGGCGATCGCCCTCTACTCCTCGGCCGGCTTCGCCCCGCACCACCGGTACCTCTACCTCGGCCCACCCGACATCGCACGATAGGCCGGGTCAGCGGGTGCAGGTCACCTGGTCCTCCGCGATGTAGCGGGTCGAGAAGGTCTCACGCTTCTTCTCGGCGCCGCCCTGCGAGAACACCCGCGTCACCTTGACGTCGAAGCCGGGGCTGGGGAGCTGCGGCACGCAGCCGGGGCTGTTGTCGACGATCGTCGTCGGCTGCCGGATGTTGGTCCGCTCGCCCTTGAGGGCGGTGACGTCCCAGACCTTCGTGCCCCAGAACCGGGTGTGGACCTGGCCGCCGCCGGTCCACATCTCGATGAGGACGCCGTGGGGCGAGTCGTTCTTGAACTTCAGGTCGACCGTCGGGTAGTTGACCGTCGCCTCCCGCCCCTCCGGGTAGCGGGAGATGTAGAACGAGTGCGGCTTGTGGTCCACGTCCTCGAGGCCTGCGAAGAACATGCCGTTGAACAGGGTGGTGGCGACCTGCGAGACCCCGCCGCCGTAGTCCGTCGTCAGCCGGCCGTTCATGATCACCGGCGCCTCGTTGTAGCCCTTGGCAGCCGTCCGTCGGCCGAGCACGCCGTTGAGGCTGAACGTCTGCCCTGGCAGCAGCAGGGTCCCGTTCACGGTGCGCGAGGCGATCTGGATGTTCTCGGTCCGGCCGGCGTCGGCCGTGAGGTTCGTCGCGAACTCCGAGACGACCTGCTTCACGCCCAGCCCCTGCGCCTCGGCGGTCGTCAGCTCGGGCTCGGCGACCGCGGCGTCCAGCGTGACCGTCCGCTCGGGCGTCGGCAGTGCCGCGAGCGCCTTCTCGCCGAGGGCGGCGGCGTCGATCGTGACGCCGTTCACCGCCGGGACGACGACCGGAGCGCCGTTCTGGACCACGATCCGTGCGTTCCGCGGCTTGGCGTCGAGAGCGGGGTTCACCGCGAGCACCGCCTTCTTGAGCGCCTCGCCGTCCACCGCCGGCTTCAGCGCGGCGTCCTGCGGCTGCATGGCGAGTGCGGGAGCGACGCCCGCAGGGGGCACCTCGGTGCGGGTCTGGCCGACGACCACGACGAGCGGGCCCGCCATCGCAGGCTGGGCGAAGGAGCTCATCGCCTCGTCGACGGCGGCCTGGTCGACGGTCGGCTCGACCACGGTGGCCGGCAGCTGGATCGGCCGGCCCGCTGGCCACTCGTCGGCGACGACCTCCGCGGCCTTCTTCGAGTCGAGCTGCCGTCCGTTCGCGGCAGCTGTCGGCACGGCCGCCCCGTCAGCGAACGAGACCGCTCCCTCGACGGCGGGCGTGTCGACCCGACCGGCCAGGTCGCGCACCGCGCCCGAGAGCTTCGCCTCGTCGACGTGCGTGACGACGTCCGCCGTCGATCTGCCCACCAGGTGCCGCCAGAGCGACCGCGGGTCGACGCTGAAGCCGACGAGGCGGTCGACCGTGGCCGGCAGGTCGCCGGTGAGGCCTGCTGCCGCGGGGTCGACGGTGTCCTTCGCCCCGTCGACCGTCACCGGGAACGGCTCGGCCAGCCGCGGTGCGAGCTCCCGCCGGAGGGTGTCGACGGCCTGCCCCCGCGACTGGCCGCCGATGTCGACGCCGCCCACCCGCGTCCCCGCGGGCACGTGCTCGCCCACCGCCCAGGCGGCGGCCGTGTAGCCGGCGACCGCCAGGACGAGCGCACCGCCGACCACCCATGGCCAGCGGTGGCGCAGCGTCGCTCTCCTAGCCCCGTCAGCCGTGCCACGGCCCATCAGGACAGCGTCCGGTAGGTGCTGCGGTGGTACAGGAGGGGACCTCGCCCGTTGGGCGACAGGTCGATGCCCACGACCCGGCCCACGACGATGCTGTGGTCCCCCGCCGGGTGCACGGCCTCGGTCATGCACTCGAGCGTGGCGAGCGACCGGTCGAGCAGGGCCACGCCGGTGACGGGGCCGCGATGGTGCGGCACGGTGTCGAGCTGGCCGATCAGGGGCCTGCCCGACGTGGCCAGCCACTCGGCGTCCGGCCGTGCGTTCTCGGAGAGGATGCTGACCCCCCAGCAGCCGGCCTCGAGAACGGCCTCGTGGAACCGGGCGTCCGTCTCCACGCACACGAGCACGAGCAGCGGATCGAGCGAGACCGAGGTGAAGGCGTTCGCCGTCATGGCGTGGTCGTGGGACCCGGCGAACGTGGAGACCACGCAGACCCCGGTGGCGAAGCGGCCCACCGCTCTGCGGAACTGGCCGACCTCCTGGGCCCCGACACCCTGGGTGCCGAAGTCCTGCGGCGGCCGGGCCTCCGCCGCCGCACTCACGGCTGGTCCCTCCCCGGGTGCTCCCTCACCCGGACAGACTACGTTCGCCGGACAGTGGCGCCTGGTTCGAGGGCTGCGACGTCGATCACCTTCCGCTGCGCGGCAGCCAGCACATCAGTGATCTCCGAGCCGATCAGCTCGTGCCGCTCGAGCAGCTCGTCCCGCAGGGCCTCCACGAGGTGCCGGTTCTGGCCGAGGAGGCCGCGGACGGTCTCCTTCTGCTCGCGCAGCAGCTGCTCGACCATCCGCCGTCCCTCCGAGTCAGCCAGCACCCGTCCGACGAGGTTGTCGCCGGACAGGGCGGACCCCTGGATCGCGGCGAACGAGACGAGCGTGTCGCACATGCCCGCGGCACCGACCATCTGTGCGGCGACGCCGGTCGCGTACTGCAGGTCCCCGCCGGGGCCGGTCGACACGTCGCCGAAGAACAGCTCCTCAGCGACCTGCCCCCCGAACGCGATCTTGACGAGTCCGGTGAGCTCGGAGCGCGAGCGCGTGTACACGTCGTCCGCGTCGCCGTGGGCGAGCAGACCGAGCGCGCCCGCCCGCTTCACGATGGTGAGGATCTCGAGCCGCCGGTGGGGCGCCACGAGGTGCGCCACGACCGCGTGCCCGGCCTCGTGGGTGGCGATCAGCCGCTTCTCGTGCTCGGTGTAGCCGACGGGCTGGCCAAGGCCGACCTCGACGACGAGACGCGCGAGCTCCAGGTCGCGCCAGCTCATCGCCTCCGCGTCGCGTCGTAGCGCGTTCACCAGGGCCTCGTCCATCAGGTGCTCGATCATCACCGGGCTGTAGCCCTGGGTGACCCCGGCGAGCGCGTCGCGGCGCTCCGCATCGTCCAGCTCGGCCTCGTGGGACTTCCGCTCCAGGAAGTGGTCGACGATCTCGCGTCGTCCCGCCTTGTCCGGCAGGTCGAAGGGAAGGCGCCGGTCGAACCGCCCGGGTCGCAGCAGCGCCGGGTCGAGGCTGTCGGCCCGGTTCGTCGCGGCGATCAGCAGGACGTCGACCGGCTCGGGCCGCGGTCGGGGCACCTGCCGGTGCGCGGGCAGGAACAGGTTGACGCCGTCCACCGCCTTCGCCTGCGCCTTCTGCCACCCGGTCGGCTCGTCGAACGACTGCATCTGCACGAGCAGCTCGTTCACCACGCCGCCCACCCCTTCCGAGGTGAGGGACGGCGACACGACGGTCGGGTTCGCGGCCGGCACCACCGCGGCTCCGGGCAGCCCCTCCAGACCGCCACAGCAGGTGACGGCGCTGGAGGGCGCCAGGTTCCTCGGCGCCTGGGTCGCGCTCAGGCCGCCGCGCGCGGTGGCGATCGCGTCGATCTCCTCGATGAAGCCGATCGCGCCGCCCTCGGCGCGCGCAGCCCTGCGGAGAGCCTTGAAGTAGGAGCGGATCTTGCGCGCCGTCGCGCCGTAGTACATCGACTGGAACGAGGTTCCCGACACGAACAGGAACGGGACCCCCGCCTCGGCCGCCATCGCCTTCGCCATGTGCGTCTTGCCGGTCCCGGGCGTGCCCTCGAACAGCAGCCCGCGCCGGGGTGTGCCGCCCATCCGGCTGCGGAACGTCCGGCCGGCGAGGAACAGGTCGAGAGACCGCGCCACGTCCTCCTTCACGGCGGCGAGCCCCTTGACGTCGTCCATACGGACGTCGATCTGCTCCGGCCGGTACGTCACGTGCGGCGAGCGGCCCGCGGCGACCGTGCTGCCGAGCAGCGCGAGCACGAGGACGGCGAAGAACAGCCCGGCCATCAGGTACAGCGGGTCCACGGCTGGCAGCGACGGGAGGCCCGCCGGGTCGCCCGTGAGCACCCGGAACCAGAGGTAGGCGGCGACCGGCGCGAGGACGGCCGCGACCTTGGCGAGGCGGCGCTGCCGGGTGCGCTCCCGGGCGCGGCCGACGTCGGCTGTCCCCCTTCTGGTGCCAGGGCGACCGCCGAGGCGGACCGGGCCGTCAGGTGTGGTCGGTGTCGGGGCTCGCACGTTGCTCCCTTCCCGGCGGCCCGCTACACCGCTTCCGGTCGCCGCCAGTCCCCCATGACAGCGGATCTCCGCGCCGTCGCGCTGGTCGCTCACCTGATCGGAGCACGCCGGCTGCCTCCGTCGGCGGGGTCGGGTGACGACGCGTGACGACCCGTCGTCTGCGGCAGGAACCCGCCCAGCGTGGGACGATCGGCGCGTGGACCGCGCGCCCGCGGACCGACGTCCCGTCACCGTCCGGGACTTCCTCTCCTTCGCCGACACGCCCGGCGCGCACCGCGTCGCGCTGAGGGCCGGCATCAGCGTCCTCGTTCCGCAGGTCGTCGTGCTCTCGCTCGGCCGTCCGGACTGGTCGCTCTACGCGGCCTTCGGCGCGTTCACCTCGCTGTACGGGCGGGGCCACGTCCACCTGTCGCGGGCGACCATGCAGGTCAGCGCCGGCGCGTGTCTGACGGCCTCGGTGGTGCTGGGCGTGCTCGTCGGGACCTCCGAGTCCCGCGCCTGGGTCGCGGTCGGCGTGGCGACGGTAGTCGCCGTGCTCGTGGCCGCCCTGTCCGCAGCGCAGGACTGGCACCCGCCCGGGCCGCTGTTCGCGATCTTCGGGTTCGGCGCGACGGCGTCGTTCAGCCACCCGTCGGCCGACCTCGGTGCGGCTGCGGCCGTCACCGCCGCCACCGCGACGTTCGCCGTCCTCGTGGGCAACGCGGGGGCCTACCTGCGACGGGACCGCGGCCAGCCCGTCCGGCTGGCGCCCGCCTGGACGTGGCAGCCGGTGCGGTACGCGGTCGCCGTCCTGCTCGCCGGGAGCGCCGCCACCGCCGTCGGGATCGGGCATCCCTACTGGGCGACGGTGGCAGCCGTCGTGCCGCTCAGCGCCCGAAGCCTGACCGCCCAGCTGGTGCGGGCGGGCAACCGCATGATCGGGACATTGCTCGGCCTGCTACCGAGCGCCGCCCTGCTGGCGCTGCACCTGAAGCCTCTCCCGACGGTGCTGGTCGTGGCGGGGCTGCAGATCGGCGCCGAGCTCCTCGTCGGTCGCCACTACGGCGTCGCCCTGCTGTTCATCACCCCGATGGCGCTGCTGATGGGCCAGGTCGCGGCACCTCGGCCGATGGGCCAGCTCCTGTTCGACCGAGGGGTCGAGACGGTGATCGGGGCGCTCATCGGCGGCGGCCTCGTGCTCCTCGGCGCGCAGCTACGGCGTCGCAGGACGGCCTTCGCGGACTGAGGGGGAGGTGAGCCCTACGCGGACGGAAGGCCGGCGAACAGGTCGGGAAGCGGCGCCGGCAGGCCCTCGTCCCGGCGAGCGGAGCCTCCGGCCAGCCGGTAGTACTCCACGCCCGTCAGCGGCTGGTGGAGGCCGTTGCTCAACGCGAACGTGGGGCCGGTCACGACCACCTGCGTCGCGTGCGCCCGCAACGCCGCGGCCTTCGCCTCACGCTGGTCACCGGCGTCGACGACGACGTCGACCTGCTCGTCGGGGACCACCATGCTGGGGACGACGCCGACCCCGGCCAGCGTCGGCACCCCGTCCTCCGCCAGCGCCCGCATCCCTGCGTCGAAGACCGACCGGGGCACCACCGTCTCGGCTACGCGCGCCACCGTCCACGGCTCGCCCTCCCCGTACTCGGGGTCCGCGGCGAGCTCGACCGCGCGCAGGGCGACCCGACGGGCGTGCACGTGGTCGGGGTGGCCGTACCCGCCGTTCGGCTCGTACGTCACGAGGACCTGCGGGCGGACCTGTCGCAGCACACGCACGAGATGCGCGGCGGCGTCGTCCACGGGCACGTTGCTGAACGCCTGGGACGGCGTGTCGGGTGCGGCGACGGCACGCCCCTGCTCGTCGTACGCCATCCCCGAGTCCTGGAACCGGACGGCGGCGTCGCTACCGAGGAAACGGTGGTCGCGGACGCCGAGGGCCTCCATGGCCGCGGCGAGCTCTGCCGTCCGGTGGTCGGCGAGGGCGTCGCCGTCCCCCTCGAGGGAGGAGAGCTCGGATGGGATCACCTCACCGCGCTCGCCCCGGGTGCAGGTCACGAGCGTGACCGCGGCTCCCGACCCCGCGTAGTGCGCCATCGTGGCGCCCGTGGTGATCGACTCGTCGTCCGGGTGGGCGTGCACCAGCAGCAGGCGCCGCGGGTTGTCGAGCGCGTCCATCGCCGCCTCCGCCTGCGGCAGCAGCTCGCTCTCCGCGACGTCCTCGACGACGTCCTCCGCGGCGTCCAGGACCGCCTGCTCGGCCGACTGGCCGGGCCCGGCCATGCGCCGGGGCTCCTCGGGAGCGGTCGTCATCCGGGTACGGGTGAGCATCCCGAGACGGTAGCGCCGCGCCGTCGCGGCCCCGGGAGGAGCGCAGTCTTCACTCCCCGACGACCTCGTCCTTGCCGACGGACAGCCGCACGGTGTCCCCCTCGACGCGGTCGATCCGGTCGGCCGCGACGAACAGGTCACCCGAGAAGAGCCCCTGCCCGTCGATCTTCAGGAAGCCGAGGCGCA
>JBKHWX010000115.1:0-4189 GCA_046566325.1 Actinomycetes bacterium
CGCCCGTGGCGTCGGCGACTCCCAGGCGCTGGACGGCGCCCTGGCCAAGCTCTCGGCGGCCGCCGGGGACGCGGCCGAGGCGGCGGGCGCCGTCCGGGTCGAGCTGGAGACCGGCAGCGGGCCGGACGTGCTCGCGACCTGCCGACGGGCGCTTCAGGGCCACCGCCGGCTGCGCCTGCGCTACCTGGTCGCGGCCCGCGACGAAGAGACCGAGCGGGACGTCGACCCGATGCGGCTCGTGTCCGCGGACGGCCGCTGGTACCTGGAGGCGTGGTGCCACCGGGTCGAGGACGTCCGCCTCTTCCGCCTCGACCGCGTGCTCGACGCGAGGGTGCTGGACGTCGACGGCATGCCGCCCTCGGCAGCGGTGGGCCGCGACCTCGACGACACGCTGTTCCGACCCGGCCCGGACGACGAGGTCGTCACGCTCGACCTCGAGCCCGAGGCCCGCTGGGTCGCCGAGTACTACCCGACCGAGTCCGTCGAGGAGCTGCCGGGGGACCGGCTGCGGGTGCGGCTGCGCACTGCGGACGACGCCTGGCTGCGTCGGGTGCTGCTGCGGCTGGGCGGGTCCGCCCGGGCGGTCGCCCCGGCGTCCCTGGCCGCCCAGACCGCCGAGCTCGCGGCCGACGCCCTGCGGGCCTACCGGCGCTGACGCACCTCGGCCTTCTGACGGACAGCCGCCGACAGATGCGCGTAACTTCGTCCCCGCTCAAGGAATCACCGGAGCCTGCCGAATCTCCTTCTGTCAGGCGGCAAGGGCCCGCCCGAAGGATGCTCGGCTGGAACGGAGACCGGACCACATGACCACGATCAAGGCGTCCTGCCCCAGCTGTGGCGACGTGGACCTCACGCCGGCCCAGGTCCGTCTCGTCGTCTGCTCGGTCGAGAGCTGGTCGTACTACAGCTTCACGTGCGGCCGGTGCCAGGACGAGGTGCGAAAGCCCGCCGTGCGGCAGGTCGTCGACCTGCTGAGGTCGGGGGGCGTGCACGCCGAGTCGTGGGTCGTCCCCGCGGAGGCGCTCGAGGAGCACGAGGGCCCGACCCTGACGCTCGACGACCTGCTCGACCTCGTGCTGGCGCTGCAGCGCGTCGACGTGCTGTCCGCCGTCGCGGCCGCCGGCGCTCGGCACCGCCGCCCCGTCGCCTGAGCCGAGGCCCACAGCGGGAAGTGACCCGCCTTCGCGGAGGTCGCGCCACCCGGGCTTGTACTGTCGAGGGGTGCTCTGGTTCGGGATCTGGGTCGTGCTCGTGCTCGGCGCCCTCGCCGTGCTCGCCACGGTTCTCTACGACCTGTTCCGCAAGGGAGTGACGCTGGCCCAGGAGATGGGTTCTGCTGCTGAGCTGCTCAGCCGGGCAGGAGAGCAGGTCGAGCGGCTCCAGCGGGCGGAGGCGGAGCGCACCCCGGCGGTCTTCCAGGACCCGGTCGAGCTGAGACGACGGCAACGACGCTCGCGTCGCCGGCGCTCCCGCGGACTTAGGATGAGGACTACCCGAGCCGGAGGCTGACATGTCCCGCAACTTCATTGACCACCCGCTGCTGCTCATCGTCCTCGTCTTGATCGTCGTTCTGGTCTTCGGCGCCAACAAGCTCCCCGGCGCCGCCCGGAGCCTGGGCCGGTCCATGAGGATCTTCAAGTCCGAGATCCGGGAGATGAAGGACGACGACGAGCGGCCGGCAGCGGATGCCGAGGAGCCGCCCCTGCACGGCCGCGTGATCGAGCACGGCCAGGCGCGCGGCGCCGACGACGGCTTCGAGGCGCGGCGCCGCAGCCCGGATACCGAGCGCAGCGACTCCTGACTCGCTCGCCGAGCTGATGCCGATGGCGATCACCTCGCCGCGCCGTCGCGCGAACCCCGACGCGACGATGCCCCTGCGGGAGCATCTGCGCGAGCTTCGCAGTCGGCTGTTCAAGGCGGCGGTCTTCCTGCTGCTCGGGTCGGTGGCCGGCTGGTTCCTCTACGACCCCGTGCTCCAGGCACTGGCCCAGCCCCTGTTCGACCTGGCGAAGGACAGCCACCGCAACGTCCTGCCCAACCTCGGCGGAGTCACCCAGGCGTTCGACCTGAAGATCAAGCTGTCGGTCTTCATCGGGGCGATCGTGTCGAGCCCGCTCTGGATCTACCAGCTCTGGGCGTTCGTCACGCCCGGGCTGACCAGCAAGGAACGCCGCTACGCGCTGGGCTTCCTCGGCGCTGCGGTGCCCCTGTTCCTCTGCGGCGCGTGGCTCGCCTACCTGTTCATCCCGAACGCGGTCAGGTTCCTCGTCAGCTTCACGCCGCAGGGCTACGCCAACTTCCTCAGCGTCCCCGACTACCTGGGGTTCGTGATGAGGATCATCCTGGCGTTCGGGGTGGCCTTCCTCATCCCGGTCCTGCTCGTGGCGTTGAACATGATCGGCCTGCTGCGCGGCCGGACGCTGCTCAAGGCGTGGCGATGGGTCGTGGTGATCGGCTTCACCTTCGCGGCCATGGCCACGCCGACCCCGGACGTCCTGTCGATGTTCCTGCTCGCGCTGCCGCTGCTCGCCCTGTTCGGCGTCGCCATCGTCATCTGCCTGCTCAACGACCGCCGCCGCGACCGCCGTCGTGAGGAGTTCGCCGACCTCGGCGACGACGAGGCCAGCCCGCTGTAGCGAGGCGGCCGACCCCTCGCGGAGCCCCCGGGGGTCAGACACGAGCGGGAGGTCGCAGCAGCATCTCGAAGCTGGCCGTCGTCCCCTGCGTGGTCGTCTCGTAGCTCCACCGCTCGGTGAGGTGCTCCACGAGCAGGAGACCTCGGCCGCCGACGTCGGGAGCCTCCGCAGCCGGCTGCGACGACCCGTTCGGGACGGCGGCCCGTCCGTTCGCGCGACCGCCTCGCCCGGAGAACGAGGCCGCGGGATCGGACGCTGCGGGTGCGCCGCCGTCCCGGACGGCCACCGTGAGCCGGCCGCCGTCCAGCGTGATGGCTATCTCCATCGACGTGCGCGCGTGGATGACGGCGTTGGTGACCACCTCGGACAGGCAGAGCTCCGCGTCCTGCCCGGTGCCGGCGTCCACGTCCCGTCCGGCGAGCAGGCGCCGCAGGAACTCCCGGGCCCGCCGCGGTGCACTCTCGTCGGCGGCGAGGTGCAGGACGAGAGGTCGGCCGTCGCCGACCGCGCCTCCAGTGCCCGTCCCGCCCACGCCGAAGGCCCGGTCGCGCGGCCGTCGCGTCCGAGCCACCGCGTCGGCGACCAGCCCGGCCGCGTCGCACAGAGCGGACTCGTACCGCGCGAGGGCCAGCGGCCTACCGAGAGTGATCAGCAGTGCTCCCACACGCTGGCCGTCCGACGACGTCAGGGGCAGGGCGGCGAGGGAACGGGTCCCGAGGGACGCCTGGTGTTCGACGAGGTGGGGATACCGGGCTCCGAGGGCGGCGAGGCTCCCGAGCAGGACCGGTGAGCCGCTCAGCAGCGCCCGGACCAGCGGCACGTCCGCCATCCCGTCGATCTCGCACCACGGCACGGGACAGGCGGAGTCGCTGCCGAGAGCACCCTTGCCCGGGAGGGAGTCCGGCGAGAGGTCGAGCCGGTCGCGGGACTCGCGCAGGAAGTCCGAGGAGCAGAAGCGGAGCTGCCGGCCTCCCAGCTCGCTGAGCGCCACGCCCGCGCGGACGACGGGCGGCGTGCGCAGCAGCTCGACGAGCACGGCGTGCGTGACGTCGTCCCTCGTGGTGAGACCGACGAGGGCGAGGCCGACCCCCCTGGGCAGGTCAGCCAGCGACCGCGCTCGGGCCATGGTGGTAACCGTAGATCGACAATCGGGACGACGGGGAGCAGTTGCCGTCAGAGCGCCCCTCTCCGGCAGGCGCGTAGGACGACATGCGCTGGGCCCCGGCCGTCGACGGCGGGGCCCAGCACACGACGAGGGGAGGCGGGTCAGCCCTCGACCGTCGCCCGCTCGTTCGGGACGCAGTGCGTCATCTTCTTGCCGCTGACGTCGCGCGAGCCGTTCTTGCCGAGGTTCTTCGCCCGCTCGAGCTCGTCGTCCGACAGCGTCTGGCTCTGCAGCGGCGGTAGGTCGCGGACGTCGTCGGCTGAGATCCCGAGGCCTTCGCCGATGCGCTGGCCGAGCTCGTCCTCGCACATGAAGAAGTGCCAGACCATGCGCTCCTGGATGCGGCGGTCGCACTGCTTCAGGGCGCCGACGAAGTTTGTGACGAGGT
>JBKHWX010000116.1:0-5358 GCA_046566325.1 Actinomycetes bacterium
GCAAGCTCGACCTGCAGCCCGGGATGCGGCTGCTGGACGTCGGCTGCGGCTGGGGCGGGATGGTGCGGCACGCCGTCAAGCACTACGGGGTGACGGCGACGGGCGTCGTCCTGTCGAAGCAGCAGGCGTCGTGGGGTGCCGAGATGCTCGAGCGGGAGGGCCTTTCCGGCCAGGCCCAGATCCTCCATGCGGACTACCGGGACGCCCCCGGCAGCGGCTACGACGCCGTCAGCTCGATCGGTCTCACGGAGCACGTCGGCGTGGGCAACTACGCGTCGTACTTCAGCTTCCTGCTGAGCAAGCTGAAGGGCGAGGGCCGGCTGCTGAACCACTGCATCACCCGCCCGGACAACATCTCGCGGGCGCTCGCCGGCAAGTTCATCGACCGGTACGTGTTCCCTGACGGCGAGCTGACCGGATCGGGTCGGATCATCACCGAGGCGCAGAACGCCGGCTTCGAGGTGCGCCACGAGGAGAACCTGCGCGAGCACTACGCACTGACGCTGCGGGACTGGTGCGCGAACCTCGTCCGCAAGTGGGACGAGTGCGTCGCCGACGTCGGGCCGGCGACGGCGAAGGTCTGGGGCCTCTACATGGCCGGCTCACGCCTCGGGTTCGAGACCAACGGCGTGCAGCTGCACCAGGTGCTCGCGGTGCGCGTGTCGGCGTCCGGCGAGTCCGGCTTCCCCCTACGGCCGAGCTGGATGTCCTGACGCCGGGTCGGCCGACGGTTCCCGTGCTCACGGGATGACGCATTACTCACCGGGTGCACCGCAATTCGCGATTCGGCCGTGCATCCCGCGAGCAATGCTGCACCGGGTGAGCACGCGGGGGTCAGGCGGCGGGCACCAGAGGTGCCTTGAGCGGCAGGTCGCTCCCGGTCAGCACGAGCTGCGCCGCGGCACCCGTGGTTGCGTTGACCACGATCGGGGCGAGCAGGTTCACCGTGCTGTCGACGACCGACTCCCCCGGGTGGACGACGACCAGCACGACGGCGTCCTCGGCGCGGGTGAGTCCCAGGTCGGCGCAGGCGTCGTCGTCCAGCTCGGGGGCGTAGTCCGGCGCGCACACCCAGGGCGCGGCGACCAGCAGCCGTACCGACGGCTCGTCGAGGCAGCGCAGGCTGAACAGCGCGCCGGTGTCGTCCAGCCGCACGAGCGCGAACCGGGTGAGCCCGTCGAGACCCGGCATCGGGGTGCCGAACCTCAGCTCCGGGATGTCCGACCCCTCGGCCCTGACGTCCTGAACGTCGCTCATCGGAGCCTCTCTCGTCGCTACCTGCACCCTGGCCGGCTGCACCGTCGTGCCGGTGCTCACCGGAGGAAGTCCATCAGAGTCGGCTGGATCACCCTGGCAGTGGCACCGAGCGAGGCCTGGTAGGCCACCTGCTGGAGCTGCAGGTCCATGACCGTCTTCGGCAGGTCGATGTTCTCGACGTCCGACAGCGCGGACCTGAGGTCGAGCACCCGGTTCTGCGCGATCTGGCGCTGCGACTCGACGCGAGCGTATCGGGCGCCGACCTGCGACTGCCCGGTCGTGAACCTGTCGAGGAAGCCGGACAGCGCGTCCAGGTCGGCCTGGAGCGCGTCGGGCGAGCTGCTCAGGTTGTCCGCCACGCGGTCGAGCAGCGCGAACACCGACTGCCCTCCGGAGGTGAAGATGTCCCGGCCCGGCGTGTCGGCCCTGACCGTGGACTGGCCGCTGACCCGTCGCTCGACCGTTCCGTCGTCCCCCACGTAGGAGCCGTCGGCCGCGAACGCCTTGTCGCCGGCCGTCGTCCCCCCGAAGACGGGCCGCCCCAGGTACCGGGTGTTGGCCGTCTCGAGCAGGGCCTCCCGGATCGTCCTCACCTCGGTGGCGAGCGCGTCGCGTGCCTGCTGCCCGTTGGCGCCGGTGTTGGCGCCCTGCACAACGAGCTCCCGGGCACGGCGGAGCGTCGAGATGCCGTTGCTCAGAGCGCCGTCGGCGACGCCCAGCCAGCCGAGGCCGTCGTCGGCGTTGCGCACGAACTGCTGCTGTGCGCGGGAGTCGGCCCTGATCTGCAGGGCGGTGACCGTTCCGGACGGGTCGTCCGAGGGACGCTGGATCGCTCGGCCGCTCGACAGCCGATCGCTCAGCCTCTGCGTGGCCGCGAGGTTCGCCTGCAGGTTGGCCAGGGCGTTGGTCGAGATCGTCCGGTGCGTGACTCTGGTTCCACTCATCTCAGCCTGCCTCTCCTCAGCGCCCGACCAGTCCGGTTCGGTTGATCAGCGTGTCCAGGGCCTGGTCGACGGCCGTGAGCATCCGCGCGGCACCCTCGTAGGCACGCTGGACGGCGACCAGGTTCACCATCTCCTCGTCGACGTCGACGCTGGTGGTCGACGTCCACTGGGCCTCTGCGTCCTTGCGGACGACCTCGGCGTTCACCGCCCGGCGCGCGGTCGCCTGCGCCTCCACCCCGGTGTCGACGACGAACCGCTGCCAGACCTTGTCGGGTCCGGCGGAGTCGTTCGCGATGTCCCCGATCCGGTACGCCAGCGACCCGTCGAGCCGCTGGTCTGCGCTGGCGGAGGCGGCGACGAGCGCCGGGTCGGTGATCGCAACCCTGATGCCCATGGCCCCGCGGCCGGTGAAGAAGGCCTGGCCGGCCGAGCCGTTCAGGTCGTACCCGCCGACATGCAGCGTGTTCACGGTGTCCGCTAGGGCCTGGGCGACGTCGTCGTAGCCCTTGGCCGCCTTCGGCAGGGTCGCGGAGAGCGACTCGAGGTTCGCCGCGACCCGTCCGCTCGGCACCGTGACGGGGCTACCGTCACCGCCGACCCACTCGATCCGCGGCGGCGTGGAGCCGACGTCTTCGATCGTTGCCGCACCGGCGAGCTGTAGGCGTCCCGCCTTCGGCCCCGAGACCAGCGGGCTGGTACCGAGCAGGACGTCGACGGTCCCGTCGGCGTTCGACCTCACCGTCGCGCCGGACAGCTGGGAGAGCTTCAGGGTCAGGCGGTCCCGCTCGTCGGCCAGCTCTGAGACGGGCGCTCCGACGGCGGCGGCGACCGCAATCTGCTTGTTCAGGTCGGCCACGGACGACGCCGTCGCGTTGACCTCGCTGACCAGGCCGACCGTCTGGTCCCGCAGCTGCGACCACTGCGTGCTCACTCCGCTGTAGCCCGCGGCGACCTGGTTCACGACCGCCTGGGCCTGCTGCAGCAGGACGCCGCGGGCCGCGGTGTCGCCCGGGCCCTTGCCGACGTCTCCCCACGCTGCCCACAGCTCGGACAGCTGAGCGTTCAGCCCGTCGTCCCCCGGCTCGTTGAAGCGGGTCTCGATCTGGTTCAGTGTCGCGCTGCGCGCGGAGAGGAAGCTGGCGTCGGCCTCAGAGCCGCGCAGCCGAGCCATCGCGAACTCGTCCGCGAGCCGGACGACGGCCTTGACCTCCACGCCGTTCCCGACCGCCCGCGGCGTCCCCTGCAGGCTGTAGCGCGCCGCCGGCCCGAGGGCGCTGAGCTCGGCACGCTGACGCGTGTAGCCGACCGTGTTCGCGTTGGCGACGTTCTGCCCGCCGACCTCCATGGCCCGCCGCTGCGACTGCAGCCCGGAGAGGGCCACGGAGAGGGCTGCGAAGCTGCTCATAGCGCCTCGTCCACGAGGTGGGACCGGGCAGCGCGAGCACCCTCGGTGGCGGTGCGGCCGCGCGGGCCGTACGTCTGCAGCGACTCACCGAGGCCGAGCAAGGTCTCGTGAGCGGCACGCTGGCTCGTCGTCAGGACGTCGCGGTTCGCCTCGGCGGTCGCCGCGATCTCCTGGGTGAGGGCGAGGAAGGCCTCGCGGTGCCCGTGGAGCAGCTCCTTCCAGGCGCCGGGGGCGGCGTCCGCAAGGGCGCGCAGGCTGGGCCCCGACGGGAGGCCGAGCTCGGCTGCCACCCCGTCCACCTCGACGGCGCGGACGAGCTCCGTCTCACGGATCTGACCCAGCACCACCTCGACCTCTCGGGTCGCGTGGGGCAGCCAGCGGGTCCGTCCGCTTGACAGCAGCAGCTGCTCCTCCTCGAGCTTGAACAACAGCAGCTCGAGCAGCTCTCGCTCTCGCCACAGCACGGTCGACACCTCGGCCAGACCCATCACACCCGCCTTTCCTCAGCCCTTCATCTGCCTCGTCACGAGCAGATACGTCTGCCCATCGGCGCCCGCGAGAGGGGCCTGAGAGGTTTCGGGCCGCCGTGTTCGCGAAGGCTCAAGGTCACGCCCGTTCGGGACGACACACCCCGTGTGACCGACAGCAAGCGCGGGGGGGACCCCACCGCCGACGAGCGCGTGCGAGAGCACCTGCCGCTCGTCGGGTACATCGTGAACGAGGTTGCCGGCCGCCTCCCCGGGCACGTCGCCCGAGAGGACCTGATCGGCGCAGGCATGGCCGGGCTCGCCCAGGCCGCCCTCTCGTACGACCCGTCGACCGGCGTGCCGTTCAACCGGTACGCGTCCCTTCGGGTGCGCGGGGCAATCCTTGACGAGCTGCGGTCGATGGACTGGGCGACGCGCGGGACGCGGTCCCGTGGCCGGGCGGTGGTGGCCGCCGAGGAGGCTCTGACGGACCGCCTCGGCCGAACGCCCACCACGGCCGAGCTCGCCGCCGAGATGGGTGTGGGCGTGGCGGAGCTGGACCGGCGCCGCGCGGAGTCCGAACGCGCCCTGCTCAGCCTCGACGCCTTCGAGACGCCGATCGCCGACTCGCTTCCGACCGCGGGCCCTGACCCCGAGGAGCAGCTCGTGCACAGCGAGAGGATCGGGTACCTGAGGGCGGCGGTGAAGACCCTGCCGGACCGGCTTCGCACGGTCGCCGTCGGCGTCTACTTCGAGCAGCGCCCGATGACCGAGATCGCAGCGGAGCTCGGGGTCACCGAGTCCCGTGTCAGCCAGCTTCGCGCCGAGGCGCTCACGATGCTCCGTGACGCGATGAACTCTCAGTTCGACCCGCAGCTGCTGCCCGAGCAGCGGCGCCCGGACGGCGCGGTGGCACGCCGGCGGTCCGCCTACTACGCGCAGGTGGCCCAGCAGGCGTCGTTGTCGGGGCTGCTGACACGCATGCCCGCTGCTGCGGTACCCGCTGCCCCCGTTGCCGGCGGCGGGCCGCTCGCGGCCAGCCGAACCGCCTGAGCCGCAGGCCCTTCACCCGAAAGCAGCAATCCCCTCAGGCGGGAGACCTACCCGCCGATGCACATACCGGCCGACCACGGACGGGCGGCCGGAAGAGACCCGAGTCAAGGAGGATCACCATCATGGGTCTGTCGATCAACAACAACGTCGCGGCGTTCAACGCCTACCGCAACCTGTCGGTGACGCAGAACGACCTCGGCAAGTCGCTGGAGAAGCTGTCCAGCGGGTTCCG
>JBKHWX010000117.1:0-8613 GCA_046566325.1 Actinomycetes bacterium
GCAGGTCGGAGGCGAAGTCCGCGAACGTCTTGTAGTTCAGGTTCGACAGGAGCAGCTCGCCCAGCGCCCGCATGACGAAGAAGAGCATGACGCCGATGGAGGTGTAGACGAGCAGGACGGACGGGCCCGCCAGGGAGATGACCTTGCCGGACCCCATGAACAGGCCCGTCCCGATCGCCCCGCCGATGGCGATCAGCTGGATGTGACGGTTGGACAGCCCTCGTTCGAGGTGAGGGGACGTCGCGACGCCCTCGGCGCGGGGCGATGGGCCGGGAGCGTCGACGCCGCTCGGTGGGATCTGGCTCATGAGGCGGTCCTCCGGGGAGAGGTGAAGCGGCGTCCCATCCTCGTCAGTTGTACTCCTGTAGAGCGGCCCTCGCCGAGCGAGGCGCGTCGGGAACCTGTTTCGCGAGGCGAAGGCGGAGGAGCGGTGAACACGGACGGTGAACACGGACAAGGGCACCGAGGTGGCAACCCAGGAGCTGCTCCTACGGCGCCCGCGGTGACGAAGGTGCGGGCTCTCCCGCCACGACCCGTTGGCGTGTTCAGCTGACCTGTTCAGCTGAATGGTGGGTCAACGTAGTGGCGCTCTCGCCGACTCTGTCAAGGCTTTGACCGCGAGATTCCTGTCCGGCGGTTCTCGGGTTGACCGTGCAGGAGTCCGCACCTATCGTCGGCGGCACAACTCCAGACACGCTGCTCGAGCCCCAGCGGGAGAGCCTCCACCTCATCCACAGGTGGGGTCGCCGAAGGAGCAACTCTCCCCAGAATCTCTCAGGCCCAATGACCGCTGTGGTGAGGCGAACTCTGAAAAGTCAGGCCTTCGGCCTGCGCCCACGGTGCAAGCCGTCGCAACCGCGGCGGCGAAGCTCTCAGGCACATGACAGAGCGGGGAGGTCACCCGTCCTCCGGTGGCGCCCCCCGCGCCACCCGACCGAGGGAGCCTCCCACATGACTGTCGACCCGCAGGAGCAGAACGTCCTCGGCGACTTCGTCGCCCGTCACATCGGCTTCACCCCCGAGGAGCAGGCCACGATGCTGGCCCACCTCGGCTTCGACTCCCTCGACGCGCTCATGGACGCGGCCGTCCCGCAGAGCGTCCGCAGCCAGCAGCCGCTGTCGCTGCCGCCTCCCGCCACCGAGCTCGGCGTGCTCGACGAGGCGCGCGACCTCGCGGCCCAGAACGACCCTGCCGAGCCGATGATCGGCCTCGGCTACTACGGCACCGTCATGCCGGGGGTCATCCGCCGCCGGGTGCTGGAGAGCCCCGCGTGGTACACGGCCTACACCCCGTACCAGCCGGAGATCAGCCAGGGCCGCCTCGAGGCGCTGCTCAACTTCCAGACGATGGTCGCGGACCTCACCGGCCTGCCCACCTCGAACGCCTCGCTGCTCGACGAGGGGACGGCGGTCGCCGAGGCCATGGCGATCATGCGCCGCTCGAGCCGGGTCAAGGCGGACCGGATCGTCGTCGACGCCGACGTGTTCCCGCAGAGCATCGCCGTCCTGCAGACGCGGTGCCGCCCGATCGGTGTCGACGTCGTTGTCGCGGACCTCACGCAGGGACTGCCGGACGGAGACTTCTTCGGCGTCGTCCTGCAGTACCCCGGCGCGTCCGGCGCCGTGGTCGACCAGCGCCACATCGTTCGGCAGGCCCAGGAGAAGGGCGCCCTCGTCACCGTCGCCGCCGACCTGCTCGCGCTGACGCTGCTGTCCCCGCCCGGCGAGTGGGGCGCCGACGTCGTCGTCGGGACGTCGCAGCGCTTCGGCGTCTCGCTGGGCTACGGCGGGCCGCACGCGGGCTACATCGCGGTGCGGGACGGGCTGGAGCGTTCCCTTCCGGGCCGGCTCGTGGGTGTGAGCGTCGACGCCGCCGGTCGCCTGGCGTACCGGCTCGCGCTCCAGACCCGTGAGCAGCACATCCGCCGCGACAAGGCCACGTCCAACATCTGCACGGCTCAGGTGCTGCTCGCGGTCATCGCCTCGATGTACGCCGTGTACCACGGTCCGGAGGGCCTCCGGGAGATCGCGACCCGCGTGCACGAGGACGCCACCAGCCTGGCGAAGCGGCTCTCGGACGGCGGCGTCGAGGTCGTGCACGACGCCTTCTTCGACACGCTGCTGGTCCGTGTCCCGGGCCGCGCGGACGAGGTCGTGGCGAAGGCGGCCACCGGCGGCGTGCAGCTGCGGCGGGTCGACGCGGACCTCGTCGGTGTCGCCTGCGCCGAGACCACGACCGCGGACCACCTGGACGTCGTCCTGACGGCGTGCGGGGTGACCGGCGACGCGTCCAGCTCGAAGGGTGAGAGCCGCGTGCCGGCGGACCTGGTGCGGACCTCGCAGTACCTGACGCACCCCGTGTTCAACTCGCACCACTCCGAGACGGCGATGCTGCGCTACCTGCGGTCGCTGTCGGACAAGGACTACGCGCTGGACCGGGGGATGATCCCGCTCGGCTCCTGCACCATGAAGCTGAACGCCACCACGGAGATGGAGCCGATCAGCTTCCCGGGCTTCGCCGACGTGCACCCGTTCGCGCCGGCCGAGTGCGCCAGGGGCTACATGACCCTCATCGACCAGCTCGAGTCGTGGCTGGCCGAGGTGACGGGGTACGCGAAGGTGTCCATCCAGCCCAACGCCGGAAGCCAGGGCGAGCTGGCGGGGCTCCTGGCCATCCAGGCCTACCACGCGTCCCGCGGGGACGGGGACCGCAACGTCTGCCTCATCCCGTCGTCCGCCCACGGCACCAACGCCGCGTCCGCGGCGATGGCCGGCATGCGGGTCGTGGTCATCAAGAGCCTCGAGGGCGGGGAGATCGACCTCGAGGACCTGCGCGCCAAGTGCGCGCAGCACTCCGAGCGGCTGGCCGCGATCATGGTGACCTACCCCTCGACCCACGGCGTCTACGAGGAGGGCATCACCGAGCTCTGCGACCTGGTGCACGAGCACGGCGGTCAGGTCTACGTCGACGGCGCGAACCTCAACGCTCTGCTCGGCATCGCCGCTCCCGGCAAGTTCGGGGGCGACGTCTCGCACCTCAACCTGCACAAGACCTTCTGCATCCCCCACGGCGGGGGCGGACCCGGTGTCGGGCCCGTCGGTGTGGCGGCCCACCTCGTGCCGTTCCTGCCCTCCCACCCGATGCACCCCGACCCGGAGCGCCGCGAAGGCGTCGGGCCGGTGAGCGCCGCGCCGTTCGGCTCGGCAGGGATCCTGCCGATCAGCTGGGCGTACATCCGGCTGATGGGCGCCTCGGGGCTGACGCAGGCCACCAAGGTCGCGGTGCTCGCCGCCAACTACATCGCCAACCGGCTGGCGCCGTACTACCCGACGCTGTTCACGGGTGCGTCGGGCCTGGTGGCCCACGAGTGCATCGTCGACCTGCGGACGCTGACCAAGGAGACCGGCGTCACCGTCGACGACGTGGCGAAGCGGCTCATCGACTACGGCTTCCACGCGCCGACGATGTCGTTCCCGGTCGCGGGCACCCTGATGGTCGAGCCCACGGAGTCCGAGGACCTGCGCGAGATCGAGCGGTTCATCGAGGCGATGATCTCGATCAGGGCCGAGATCGAGGCCGTGGTGAACGGGATCTACTCGGCCGAGTCGAGCCCGCTTCGCAGCGCACCCCACACCGCGGAGATGCTGGTCGGGGAGTGGGAGCAGGCGTACACCCGTGGGGAGGCGGTCTACCCCGCGGGCACCTCGGCGGACAAGTACTGGCCGCCGGTTCGCCGGGTCGACCAGAGCTACGGGGACAGGAACCTCGTCTGCTCCTGCCCGCCGCCCGAGGCTTTCGAGTCCTGATCGTCCACCGACGAACGAGAAGGCAGGCAGACTCATGCCCAAGCAGACTGCTCTCCACGACGTCCACGAAGAGGCCGGTGCCACCTTCACCGACTTCGCCGGCTGGCAGATGCCGCTGCGGTACGGCAGCGAGCTGGCCGAGCACCACGCCGTGCGCAACGCGGCGGGACTGTTCGACCTGTCCCACAGGGGGGAGATCGAGGTCGTGGGCCCGCAGGCGGCGGCGCTGCTCGACTACGCCCTCGTCGGCGACGTCAGCGCCATCGCCGAGGGCAAGGCGAAGTACACGATGGTGTGCAACCCCGAGGGCGGAATCCTCGACGACCTGATCGTCTACCGCCTCGGCCCCGAGCGGTACATGGTCGTGGCGAACGCGTCGAACGCGGGGGTCGTGCTGGCCGCGCTCCAGGAGCGCTCCGGCGGCTTCGACGCCGAGGTGCAGGACGCGTGCGACGAGTGGTCCCTGATCGCCATCCAGGGTCCGAACTCGGCGAAGATCCTCAGCGGGCTCACCGACGCGGACCTCGAGGGGCTGCGCTACTACACGATCGAGGAGTCGACGGTGGCCGGTCACCCCGTCCGCCTCGCACGCACCGGCTACACCGGGGAGGACGGCTTCGAGATCTTCTGCGCACCCTCCGACGCGGTCGACATCTGGCGGGCGCTCGCGGCGGCCGGCGCCGACGAGGGCCTCGTCCCGGCAGGCCTCGCCTGCCGGGACTCCCAGCGCCTCGAGGCCGGCATGCCGCTCTACGGCAACGAGCTCAGCGAGGAGCTGACGCCGTACGAGGCCGGGCTGGGCCGCGTCGTCCGGCTGCAGAAGTCGGGTGACTTCGTCGGCCGCGCCGCTCTCGAGGAGCGTGCCGGCCACGAGGTCCAGCGGGTGCGTGTCGGCCTGCGTCCCGAGGGCCGCCGGGCACCCCGAGCCGGCTACGCCGTCCTCGACCCCGAGAGCGGCGACCAGGTCGGTGAGGTGACGAGCGGGGCGCCGTCCCCGACTCTCGGCTACCCCATCGCGATGGCCTATGTGGACAAGGCCCACGCAGAACCTGGGACGCGGCTCGCGGTCGACGTCCGAGGGACCCGGGTCGACGCCGAGGTCGTCCCCCTGCCCTTCTACTCCCGCAAGAGCTGACCCCCTCCGCACGCCCACCCGAAGGAGAACCGAGATGAACGTTCCCGATGACCTCCTGTACACCTCCGGCCACGAGTGGCTGCGCGTGGACGGCGACACCGCCACCGTCGGGGTCACCGCCTTCGCTGCCGAGTCGCTCGGCGACGTCGTCTACGTCGACCTGCCGGAGGCCGGCGCTGCCCTCACCTCAGGCGAGTCCTGCGGCGAGATCGAGTCGACGAAGTCCGTGAGCGACCTCTACGCCCCGACGGACGGGGAGGTCCTGGAGGCCAACGACGCGGTCGTCCAGGACCCCGCCCTCGTCAACTCCGACCCCTTCGGCGACGGCTGGCTGCTGCGGATCCGGGTGTCCTCCACGGAGGGCCTGCTCGACGCCGAGGCCTACAAGGCTCTGGTCGAGCAGAGCTGACGCGACAGACTGGACCGAGGAGACAGAGCTGAGGGGAAAGCGATGACCGAGCGCAACTTGCTGAACACGTCCCTGGCCCAGGTCGACCCCGAGGTGGCTGCGGCGCTGGACGCCGAGCTGCACCGCCAGGAGTCGACGCTGGAGATGATCGCCTCCGAGAACTTCGCGCCGCTCGCCGTGATGCAGGCGCAGGGCTCGGTGGCCACCAACAAGTACGCCGAGGGCTACCCCGGGCGCCGGTACTACGGCGGCTGCGAGAACGTCGACGTCACCGAGCAGCTGGCCATCGACCGGCTCAAGTCGCTCTTCGGCGCCGGGTACGCCAACGTGCAGCCGCACTCGGGCGCCCAGGCGAACACGGCGGTCTACTTCGCCCTGCTGAAGCACGGCGACACCATTCTTGGCCTCGACCTCGCTCACGGGGGACACCTCACGCACGGGATGAGGCTCAACTACAGCGGCAAGACCTTCGACGTGGTGCCCTACCACGTCGACGCCGACGGCCGGGTCGACATGGACGAGGTCGAGAGGCTGGCCCGGGAGCGCCGTCCTCAGATGATCATCGCCGGGTGGTCGGCCTACCCGCGCCAGCTGGACTTCGCCCGGTTCCGCCAGATCGCCGACGAGGTCGGGGCGTACCTGTTCGTCGACATGGCGCACTTCGCGGGGCTCGTGGCGGCGGGGCTGCATCCCAACCCCGTGCCGCACGCGCACGTGACGGCCTCGACGACGCACAAGACGCTGGGCGGTCCGCGCGGCGGGTTCATCCTGACCAACGACGAGGCCATCGCCAAGAAAATCAACTCGTCGGTGTTCCCGGGGCTGCAGGGCGGTCCGCTCGAGCACGTCATCGCGGCGAAGGCGGTCGCCTTCCTCGTGGCGGCGAGCGACGAGTTCAAGGACCGGCAGCGTCGCACGCTGGAGGGCGCACGGATCCTCGCCGAGAGGCTCACCCGCGACGACGCCCGTCAGGCCGGCATCAAGGTGCTGAGCGGCGGGACCGACGTGCACCTCGTCCTCGTCGACCTCGTCGAGTCCGAGCTCGACGGCAAGCAGGCGGAGGACCGGCTGCACCGCATCGGCATCACGGTGAACCGCAACGCCGTCCCGAACGACCCTCGCCCGCCGATGGTCACGTCCGGGCTGCGGATCGGCACGCCGGCCCTCGCGACCCGCGGCTTCGAGGCGCGGGACTTCGAGGAGGTGGCCGACATCATCGCCGCCGCACTGCAGCCGAACCTGGCGGACGACGACGCCACCGCGCTGCGTTCGAGGGTCGAGGCGCTGGCCGCCAAGCACCCGCTCTACCCCTCGGTCGCGAAGTTCTGCTCGTGACGGTGCGCACCCCCCGGGACCGGTCCGCTGACGTTTCGGTTGTGAGCGTGCCGGAAATGCCAGGTTCCAACAACCACTCGGTCAGCGAGGAGCCTGCCGCCCCATGGCGCTGAGCGTCTTCGACCTGTTCTCGGTCGGCATCGGCCCGTCCAGCTCGCACACGGTCGGGCCGATGCGTGCCGCCGTCCTGTTCGCCGAGGGACTGCGGGAGAGCGGGCAGCTGCCGAGGACGACGCGGGTGCTCGCCCAGCTCTTCGGCTCGCTGGGCGCCACCGGGCACGGGCACGGCTCGGACAAGGCCGTGCTCCTCGGCCTCTACGGCGAGCGGCCGGAGCTGTGCGACCCGAAGGCCGTGGAACCCACCTTGGCCGAGATCCGCAGCAGCGGCCGGCTGTCCCTGCTGGGAGAGCACGAGATCGCGTTCGACGAGGACCGCGACCTCGTGCTGCACCGACGTCGGTCGCTGCCGCTGCACCCGAACGGGATGACGTTCACCGCCTACGGCGCTGACGGGGAGGTGCTCGCCGAGCGCACGTTCTACTCGGTCGGCGGCGGCTTCGTCGTCGGCGAGAGCGCGGACGGCGAGGCGAGCATCGTGCCCGACACCACGTCGGTGCCTCCTCCCTACCGCACCGCCGACGAGCTGCTCGCCCTCTGTGACGCCACGGGCAAGTCGATCTCCCGGATCATGCTGGAGAACGAGCTGACCTGGCGCGCGGAGGACGAGGTCCGCGCCGGGCTGCTGCACATCTGGGACGTGATGCAGGAGTGCGTCGCGGGCGGGATCCGCACCGAAGGGACCCTTCCCGGGGGCCTGCGCGTGCGGCGCCGCGCGCCAGAGCTCGCCCGGAAGCTCTCGCTGGAGTCCCAGAGCGTGGACCCGCTGCGCGGGATAGACTGGATCACGCTCTACGCCCTCGCGGTCAACGAGGAGAACGCCGCCGGCGGACGGGTGGTGACGGCTCCGACGAACGGGGCTGCCGGCATCATCCCGGCGGTCCTGCACTACTACACCCGCTTCGTGCCGGGGGCCGACGAGGACGGCGTGTGCCGGTTCCTGCTCACGGCGGGCGCGATCGGCGTCGTGTACAAGGAGACGGCCTCGATCTCGGGCGCCGAGGTGGGCTGCCAGGGCGAGGTCGGGTCTGCCTGCTCCATGGCGGCAGGCGCCTTCGCGGCGGTCCTCGGTGGGACGCCCCGACAGGTCGAGAACGCCGCCGAGATCGGGATGGAGCACAACCTCGGCCTCACGTGCGACCCGGTCGGCGGGCTCGTGCAGATCCCCTGCATCGAGCGGAACGCCGTCGCCGCGGTCAAGGCCATCACCGCGGCGCGGACCGCGCTGCGGGGGGACGGCTCCCACATCGTCTCGCTCGACAAGGTCATCAAGACGATGCGCGAGACCGGCGCCGACATGAAGGTCACGTACAAGGAGACGGCGCGCGGAGGACTGGCGGTCAACGTCATCGAGTGCTGAGCCGTTGCGGACGGCGCGCGCGCCGTCCTTCGGCACGGGCCCCGCTGCCGAACGCTTCGGGTCGAGGTGCCCGCGGCCAAGCACCTCGTGTACCCGGGGGTCGGGCCCTGTCTGCGGAGGTCTGTCGGAGCGGGCAGTGCACGGCTCGAGTTGATGTCACAACGCGAGGATCGACATCATGCCCGCGCGGGAGAATCATGAATGACATGGCTAGGTCGACGTTTCCGCTCCGCTTCACGTGCCCCAGCTGCGCGATGCCGTACGTCAGATCGCCAAGCATGAGCACATCAGCCAGAACGAGTACATCGAGCAGGCCATCGTGAACGACCTGAACCTTCGAGGCGCGCTCCGCGCCGAACACCTGCGTGCGGCAGCGGACCAGCTGGCCGGAGTCGCGGCCGGGCAGATGGACGCGCTGATCGAGCGCATCCTGCAGGCGTTCGCGGAGGG
>JBKHWX010000118.1:0-7807 GCA_046566325.1 Actinomycetes bacterium
TCTGGCGGGAGCGGGGCCTCACGGTCCTGTTCGTCACGCACAACGTGCGGGAGGCGGCGCGGCTCGGCGACCGGATCATCCTGCTGTCGAGCCGGCCCGGTCGGGTCGTCGAGGAGTACCGCGTGGAGATTCCTCGTCCCCGCCGCATCGACTCGCCGGAGATCGCCGAGCTCTCCGCCGCGGTCACCGACCGGCTTCGCGCGGAGGTGCGCCGCCATGCCTCGTGAACAGTCCCTCACCGTGCTTCCTCGCCGCCCGGCGGCCGACAGCGCCGCCGAGGTGTCGGGCCTGGACGCCCTGGAGCTCGCCGCCTCGGCGAAGACCTCACGGACCGCCGCGGTATGGCATGCGACCTGGCCGAAGCTCGCGGCCGTCGTCCTCGCCCTGCTGGCCTGGCAGGCGGTCGTCTGGACGGGCTGGCGCCCGTCGTACGCCCTCCCAGGCCCCGCGCAGGTGCTTCCGGAGCTCGCCCGCCTCGTCGGCCAGACGGACTTCTGGCACTCCATCGCGACGACGATGCGGCGCGCGGCCGTCGGGTTCGCCGCCGCGACCGTGATCGGTCTCGTCGTCGGGGTCGCGACGGCGAGGATCCGTCCCCTGCGGGTCGCGATCGGGTCGCTGATCACCGGACTGCAGACGATGCCGTCGATCGCCTGGTTCCCCCTGGCGATCCTGCTGTTCAAGCTCAGCGAGTCGGCCATGTACTTCGTCGTGATCCTCGGCGCGGCACCGTCGATCGCGAACGGCGTCATCAACGGCGTGGACTTCGTGCCGCCGCTGCTGCAGCGGGTCGGCCGCAACCTCGGCGCGAGCGGACTCCAGCTCTACCGCTACGTGATCATGCCCGCGTCGCTGCCGAGCATCGTGGGCGGACTGAAACAGGGCTGGGCCTTCGCGTGGCGCAGCCTGATGGCGGGCGAGCTGCTCGTCATCATCGCCGCCACACCGTCGATCGGGGTCAAGCTCGACACGGCTCGCCAGCTCAACCAGTCGACGAGCCTGCTGGCCTGGATGATCGTGATCCTGCTCATCGGGATCGTCGTCGACATCGCGTTCAGCCGCGCGAACCTCGCGATCCGACGGCGGTGGGGTGTCGTGGACTGACGCTCTCCTCGGACGCCTGCCCGCCGGACGCGCGCGCCGGCGGGCAGGCGTCTGCAGCGGGGACGTCGTCCGCTCAGGGGTTCTCCCAGGCGTCGGCCGTCGCCACGAGCCGGCGGACGCGAGCCGGCAGCCGGCCGGCGGCCAGGTCCGAGAGCGACACGGTGTCGAGGACGGAGCGGACGCTCGCACGCAGGGCGACCCACAGCGGCAGCAGCGACTCGGCGTTCCCCGAGTAGGTGAGGTCCGGAGGGCGTGCGTCGCGCACGGACACGAGGGGGCCGTCGACCGCGCGGATGATGTCCGCCACCGAGATCTGCTGCGCCGGAAGCGCGAGACGGTACCCGCCGTTGATGCCGCGCACGCTCGAGACGAGGCCACCTCGACGCATGTCGTTGAGGATGGCTTCGAGGAACTTCAGGGGGATGTCCTGGGCCGTGGCCAGCCGCTCGGCCTTAACTGGCCCGTCGCGCCCCGACGCGGCCAGCTCGATCGCCGCCCGAACCGCATAGTCCGCCCTCGCTGAGATCCGCATGCCTCGGCATTCTTCCTGTCGTGGCGGCGGGGTCCGGAGCGTGCCCCTCGCTCGAACGGGCGCGGATGACCTTCCCCACGACTACCGCGGCCGGGAAGCAGAGCAGCAGCCACGCGAGTGCCACCACCGCGATCAGCTCCATGAATGCCTTCCCTTGCCGGATACAGCGCCAAGGGTAGGCAAACCGTCTCGAAAAGTCTACCTTTTCTGTAGACTAGATGGAGAATGACGGCGGTCAAGGGCGCGTCATGAGCCGCATCTGCCGCGAGGAGTAGACGCTGCGGATGCGGGTTCCGTCGAGCCACCGCGTCAGCCGCTCCGCCTCGGCGTCCAGCGCCGTCCGGCCCTGCGCCCCGACGTCCTCGCGCAGAACGACGCGGACGACGCCGCCGGAGTCTTGGACCCAGCAGCCGACGACCCGCCCCTCCCACCATGCCGTCGTCCCGGCGTTGCCGTTGCCGTCGAACAGGTGCGGCACGTGGGCGGGGTGGAGGTAGAAGCCGCGGTCCTTCCACCCCATCGTCGTCGGGTCCAGCACGGGCAGCAGCGCCGCCCACGGCTCGACGTCCGGAACCCGGTCGAGGTCGTCGGGCAGCAGCCAGCCGCTGCGCCCGCCGTCCAGGGTCACCTCGACCGCGCCGAGGTGGTGCAGCGCCTGGGTGACCGCCGACTTGGTAGAGCCGAGCCACCACTGCAGATCGTCCGTCGTCCCCGGCCCGAACGTCCACAGCCATCGCCGCACCAGCTCGGCGTAGCCGTCCACGGGTGACCACGGCTCGGGCTGCTCGCCCAGCCAGTGGGACATCAACGTCCAGCGCGGTCGCGCCGTCCGCCAGTGGCCGTCGTGGACGCCGCGGACGACCTGCCCGCGGGCCCCGAGCTGCGTGAGCACCCACGGGGCGACGTTCACGTCCCCGCCCCACGTCTTGCCGGGCGCCATCGTCACCGAGCCCTTCACCTCGGGCACCTGCTCGCGGATCTCCTGCGCGCTGAGGCCTTCGTCGCCCGGCTCGGCGGCGAGGCGTTCGAGGACGGCGGCGCAGGCGCGTTCGAGCCACGCCTCGCCGTCGTCGGCGAGCCCGCCGGCGACCACGTCCTTGGCGACGCGCCGTCGCTCCCGCTCGGCCACGCGCGCGCTCGCGCTGCCGAGCACGGCGGGCAGCAGGTCGCGCGACAGCACGAACATCGTCCGGCGCATGGCGAGCTGCTTGACGAGCGTGCGATCGACGAACAGCGCGCGTTCGACGTCCGCGACCGTGAGGTTCTCGACCCTGGCGAAGGCGGACAGGTGGATGGTCGCGGTCTCCGTCGCGTGCAGGGCCGTCATCGCGCGGACCGCGGACTCGACGTCCGGCAGCCGCAGTGCCGGGGCCACGCCGTGCCGCCGCGCCAGCCGCGCGCGGCGCTCGTTGTCGTGGACGTGCCGTCGGGCTGACATGCCCACAGGTTGTACCGCAACGTCTCGGGACGGCGCGCGGGACGGAGGGGCTGTCGGCGCGGGTCCCCGGCAGACCTGCGCCGAGCAGCGAGCCGGCCGTTCCTCTGCGGGCTCTTCGACGGTGTGGTGCCGCCCCACATGGGTTTCGCACCCTCCTGGGCTACTCGGTAGCCGCGGAACCCGGAACCCGGAGAGCGAGTGAGCCGCCCGAGCACCCCCGACGGACGTTGTGGCAGCGCTTCGCCGACCTGCTCGTGACGCTGCGCTGGGTCGTCGTCCTGGGGTGGGTGGCCGTCGGCGTCGGCGCCCCCGTGAGGTTCCCCGCCGGCTCGGGCGGGTCCGGCGGGATCAGCGGGATCCTGCCGGAGAGCAGCGCCGCGATCGCGGGGCAGCCGGGCGTCGCGGCGTGGTCGGCCCCGGCGGGCAGTCGCCCGGTGAGCCTCTTGGCGTGCTCCTCTCGCGGACCCTCGTCGTCCTCGTGCTGTTCCTGCGCTCGCTCGTCGCCCGTCGCGAGGATCGCGAGCCCGCGCTTCGGCCGCGATGTCGAGCACCGCGTCGAGGCCGTCCGGTCGGGTCGCGTCGGTTTGTAGGGTGGGCGCCGTGGAGCTTCCAGGCCGCCGCGCCCCGCGTCTGCTGCTCGAGCTGGACCTGACGCGCCGTGTGCTCGAGGTCGCCCCGTCGACTCCGGTGGAGATGCTGGCGGCGCGGCAGGCCACCGTCCTGCGGCATGTGGTGGACGCACTGGCGAAGGCTGCGCGGGACGACAGGGTCGCCGGGCTGATCGCGCACATCGGCACCGGGCAACCAACACTTGCCCAGTCGACCGAGCTGCGGGACGCCGTCGCGGCGTTCGGCGAGGAGGGCAGGGCGACGGTGTGCTGGTCGGAGTCGTACGGACCGGAGCTGGGTCCCGGCAACGTCGGCTACCACCTCGCCACCGCGTTTCGCGAGATCTGGATCCAGCCGAGCGGGACGCTCGGGTTCGTCGGGGTCACTGCGTCGGCCTTGTTCGTCCGTGACGCCCTGGACAAGCTCGGCATCGAGCCGCAGATCTCGAAGCGGCGGGAGTACAAGACGGCCGCTGACACCTTCGTCGAGCGGGGGATGACCGAGGCGAACCGGGAGATGCTGACCGCCATCGCCGGCTCGGCCACCTCCGTCGTCCTCCGCGATGTCGCGGCAGCCAGGAACATGGAGGAGCAGGCGGTGCGGGACGCCGTCGACGCGGCACCGCTGTCCGCCGCAGAGGCTCTCCGCCGAGGACTCGTCGACCGGATCGGCTACCGGGACGAGGCCTACGCGGACGTCCGGCGACGACTCGGTGACGTGCGGCTCCGGTACCTGGAGCGCTACGGCAGGACGCGGCACCGTCGGGGTGCCGCCGCGCTGCTGCGCCGCCACAAGCCGGTGATCGGGGTGGTCCAGGCGGCCGGGGCGATCCACCCCGGACGGAGCCGGCGCACACCGCTGGTCGGGCGGTCCGTCGGTTCGGAGACGATCGGTGCCACGCTCCGGACGGCGGCCACGGACGAGCGCGTGAAGGCCGTCGTCCTGCGCGTGGACAGCCCCGGCGGCTCGTACGTGGCCTCGGACGCGATCCGCCGGGAGGTGCACGTGCTGCGCCAGGCCGGCAAGCCCGTCGTGGCCTCGATGGCGAGCGTGGCGGCGTCCGGCGGCTACTTCATCTCGATGCCAGCGGACGTCGTCGTGGCGGCACCGGTGACCCTCACCGGCTCGATCGGGGTCCTGGCCGGCAAGCAGGTGGTCCGCGACGCCCTGCAACGCGTCGGCGTGCGCAGGGACAGCGTCTCTGCCGCCCGGCACGCCGAGATGTTCTCCTCCTGGCAGCGCTTCGACGACGAGGAGTGGCAACGGCTCGAGTCGTGGCTCGACCGGGTCTACGACGACTTCACCGCCAAGGCCGCCGACGACCGGGGGATGCCCCTCGAGCAGCTGCGGGACGTCGCGCGGGGCCGCGTCTGGACCGGCGTGGACGCCCTGCGCGTCGGCTTGGTCGACGAGCTGGGTGGGCTCGAGGTGGCGATCGACCGGGCCTGCGACCGGGCCGGGCTCGCGCGGGACCGGGTCGAGGTGCGGGCTCTTCCGCGGGTCGGCCCGCTCGCTCGCCTGGTCAGACCGGCGAACAGCGAGTCCCCCGCTGCGGCATCTGCAGAGGCCGGACCTCTCCTCCAGCAGGCACTGGTGGCGGCCGGCCTACCGCCGTACGGCGTCCTCACGATGCCGATGACCGTGACCCTGCGCTGACGCCCGCCGCATCTGGAGCGAGGAGTAGACGCTGCTGACCCGGGTCCCGTCCTCGGCGTCCGCTGTCGTGGACGTGGCGTCGCGCGGGCACGCCGCCAAGCATCTGCGACCAGCGACTGCGGACCGACCGCCCTGCATCGCGCTGAGGACGGCGGCACCCTCGGCATAGTGGCGGACGTCGCGGTGAGGCGAGACCGTGAACGGAAGCGACCGGCATACCGGAGGGACGGTTGGGGCGTGACGAACCAGGTGGAGGACGTCGACCTGCTGGTGGTCGGGGGCGGCAAGGCAGGCAAGTCGCTGGCGATGGACCGTGCCAAGGCAGGCTGGAACGTCGTCATGGTCGAGCGAGACAAGATCGGCGGCACGTGCATCAACGTGGCGTGCATCCCGACCAAGGCCCTCGTCGGGTCGGCCCGCAGCCTGCTGGCCGTGCGGCACGCCTCCGAGATGGGCGTCGAGGTGGACGGCGCTGCGATCTCCCTGCAAAGGCTGCGGCGGCACAAGGAGTCGGTCGTGGGCGGCATGGTCGCCGCCCACGAGAAGCTGTTCGCCGACTCCGGGATGGACTTCGTCCTGGGCACCGCCAGGTTCGTCGACCGGCGCACTGTCGAGATCACGACCCGGGGCGCCGGCACGCGCACTGTTCGAGGCCGGGACGTGGTGGTCAACACCGGCACGACCCCGGCCGTCCCGGACCTCGCCGGCATCACGGAGGCGCAGGTCTTGACCTCCGAGACGATCCTGCACCTGGAGCGCCTGCCGGGCACCCTGCTGGTGCTGGGTGGCGGCTACGTCGGCTGCGAGTTCGCCTCGATGTTCGCGATCTTCGGCAGCCGCGTCACCATGCTGCAGGGCCCGGGCCAGCTGCTGCCTCGGGAGGACCCGGATATCGCCCGGGAGGTCGCCGACGTCCTCACCGGCCAGGGCGTGGACATTCGCGTTGGGGCGCGGGCGAGCGCCGCCCGGCGTGACCACGGGAACGGGGACGTGGTCGTCTCGCTCGACGACGGCTCGACGGTGCGAGGACAGGAGCTGCTCGTGGCCACCGGACGAAGCCCGGTGACCGCCGACCTGGGGCTCGACGCCGCAGGGGTCGAGCTCGACGACCGAGGGTTCGTCGTCACCGACGACCACCTGCGCACGACGGCCGAGCACGTGTGGGCGGCCGGAGACGTTGCCGGCAGCCCCCAGTTCACCCACGCCTCCTGGCACGACTTCCGCATCCTGAGGGTGAACCTCACCGGCGGGGACGCCGTCCGGACCGGCAGGCTCGTCCCGTACACGGTGTTCACCACTCCCGAGCTGGCCCGCGTCGGGCTCAGCGAGCGCCAGGCGCGGGCACAGGGCAGGCGGATCCAGGTCGCGAGGATCCCCGTCGCTGCGATCCCCAGGGCCAAGACGCTGCACGACAAGGTCGGGACCTGGAAGGCCGTGGTCAATGCGGACAGCCATGAGATCCTCGGTGCCGCTCTGCTCGGCCGCGGCTCCGGCGAGGTCGTCGCCGCGCTGCAGCTGGCCATGCTGGGCGGCCTGCGCTACGAGCAGGTCCGCGACGCCGTGCTCACCCACCCCACGATGGCCGAGGGGCTGAACCTGCTCTTCGACGCGCTCGACGAGCAGCCTCAGCCGGACGACGCCCGGCTCGCCCCCGAGGACGTCCCGAGCGGCTGACAAGGTGCGTTCGCCCGTCGCGCGGCGGGGAGGTCGGCTCGGCCGCGCGCCGAGCGAGCAGCGGGCGGAGCACAGCCTCCAGGCGCTCCGGGACATGACCGTCACGAGGGCTCGTGCACGCCGTGGCGGTCACGTGGTCGAGGTCGACGCCGAGAAGCTGGTCCGCGGTGACGTGCTGCTCCTCGAGGCCGGGGACGTCGTCCCCGCCGACGGCCGGCTGGTGCAGACCGCCGGCATGGAGGTGCAGGAGTCGGCGCCGACCGAGGAGTCGGCCGCCGTCCCCACGAACGAGACGAGCGGGCACGGACGCTGGCCTTCACGACCTTCGTGCTGTACGAGGTCTTCAACCTGCTCAACGTGCGGAGCCGCGAGACGTCCGTGTTCTCGCGCCAGACGTTCACGAACGGGGCGCTCTGGAGCGCGGTCGCCGTCGCCTCGTCGGTGCTGTGGGTGGAAGAGGTGCGCAAGGCCGTGTCGCGGGGGCGGGCACGGTGAGCGCGGGTCCGGTCACGCAAAGCGCGGCGCGTAGGGGTGCCACCTCCCTCACGCCGGGCCGGTGCTCTCCCGGACGACGAGCTCGACGGGGAACCGCCGAGGGCTGGCCGCGGTCTCGCCGTCCACCATCGCCCTGACGAGCCGTCCCGCCGTCTCCCCGATCTCGCCCAGCGGCTGGGCGACGGTCGTCAGCGGGGGCTGGGCGGTGGCAGCCGGGGGCGCGTCGTCGAAGCCGACGACGGAGAGGTCGTCGGGCACTTTCACGCCGAGCTCGTGAGCGGCGCGCAGGGCCCCGATGG
>JBKHWX010000119.1:0-3876 GCA_046566325.1 Actinomycetes bacterium
CGACGGCCCGGCCGTGCCCGATCAGCGGTTCCAGGTCCACGCGTACCCGGTGTCCTCGACCGCGAGCCCGGCGTCGCACAGGTCGAGCGGGCGGAAGGTGTCCACCATGACGGCGAGCTCGTCGAAGAACTCGGCGCCGAGGCTGCGCTCGACGGCGCCCGGCTGCGGGCCGTGCGAGTGCCCGCCCGGGTGCAGGGAGATGGAGCCCTTGCCGATGCCGGAGCCCTTGCGGGCCTCGTAGTCGCCGTCGACGTAGAACATGACCTCGTCGGAGTCGACGTTCGAGTGGTAGTAGGGCACCGGCACGGCCAGCGGGTGGTAGTCGACCTTGCGCGGCACGAAGTTGCAGATAACGAAGTTCTGCCCCTCGAAGACCTGGTGCACCGGCGGCGGCTGGTGAACCCGGCCGGTGATCGGCTCGAAGTCGGCCACGTTGAAGACGTAGGGGTAGAGGCAGCCGTCCCAGCCGACGACGTCGAAAGGGTGCTCCGGCAGCACGTGGACCGACCCGGTGAGGCCGCCGGCCCCGCGGCCGCGGTGCTTGACGAGGACCTCCACATCGGTCTCGTCGACGCCCCGTGGCGGCGTCGGGACCCGCAGGTCGCGTTCGCAGTAGGGCGCGTGCTCCAGGAGCTGGCCGTAGCGGGACAGGTACCGCTTCGGCGGCGCGACGTGGCCATTGGCCTCGATGGCGTAGAGCCGCAGCGGCGCCTCGCCGACGACCCACCGGTGCGTCGTCGA
The DNA here is from genome assembly GCA_046566325.1 of Actinomycetes bacterium. GTDB lineage: Bacteria > Actinomycetota > Actinomycetes > Actinomycetales > BWSM-131 > BWSM-131. Next base: position 742 of record JBKHWX010000119.1, read on the forward strand.
GCGCGGCAGCACGACGTAGTCACCGGCCCCGACCTCGAGGTCGCCGAAGACCGTCTCCACGGTGGCAGTGCCGGCCTCGACGAACACGCACTCGTCGCCGGTGGCGTTGCGGTAGAGCGGCGAGGTCTCCCCCACCACCGCGTAGCTGATCCGGACGTCGGCGTTGCCGAGGACCAGCCGGCGCCCGGTCACCACGTCGCCCGCCGGCTCGGGGAACAGCTCGGGCAGCCGGAAGTGCCGGGGCAGCAGCGGCTCGTTCGGCCGCGTGCTCAGGTCCGGCAGTGCCCACGGCCGGGCGTCGACCAGCGCCGAGGGCAGCCCGGCGTGGTACAGCAGCGAGGAGTCGGAGGAGAAGCCCTCCTCCCCCATCAGCTCCTCGGCGTAGAGCGACCCCTCCGGCCGCCGGAACTGCGTGTGCCGCTTCGGCGGCACCTCACCCACTCTGCGGTAGTAGACCATTCCGCCCTTCCCTGCTACGTCCGATTATCGGACATGCTTGTATCTCTCCCGATACGCTGGGCTAGAGTCGCGTACGTGTCAAGCCTCGACCCCCCGCCGCTGCTCGCGCGCCTGGTGGACGACGCGGCCGTCTTCCCTCCCGGGCTCGCCCCGATGCGCGTCGCAGTGGCCGCCCACGGCGAGCACCGCGGTGCCTGGTACGGAGAGGTGATCGGCCCCTTCCTCGTCCCGGTGCTGCAGCTGCCGTCGTTCGAGGGCGCGCTGGGCGAGGTGGCAGACGACCGCGAGGCACTGCAGGTCAGCCTCGTGGCCGACCGGAAGGCGGCCGATCCGCTGCCCGGCCTGCTGGCCGCCGTCCACCGCCTGGGGCGACGCCGGGACGTCGACGTCGCGGCGGTCGAGGTCGCCCTCTCACCCGGTCCGGCTCAGCCGCAGCGTGCCCAACGGCTCGCCGCCGCCCTCGACGAGGACCTGCCGGACGGCGTCCAGGCCTGGGTCGAGGTGAACCGCGAGGACGACGTGGAGCAGGCGCTCGCGGCGCTGGCGGCGTCGCCCTCCCAGGTGAGGGCCAAGTTTCGCACCGGGGGCACTGACGCCGCGGCCTTCCCGTCCGCGGAGCTGCTCGGCCGGGTGCTCGGCGCGGCAGTGGACCTGTCGCTGCCGCTCAAGCTCACGGCGGGCCTCCATTCCGCGATGCCAGGAACCGACCCGGCAACGGGGTTCGCCCACCACGGCTTCCTGACCGTGCTCGCGGCGGTCGCGGCCGCACAGGACGGCGCGTCGCAGGCCGACGTCGTCGCCGTCCTGCAGGCGCGCGACGCGTCTGTCGTGACGGGCGCTCTCGAGGCGCTGGAGGAGGACGGCTGCGCGGCCGTTCGGTCGGTCCTCCGCTCGTTCGGGTGCTGTGGGGTCAGGGACCCGGTGGACGACCTGGTCCGGCTCGGGATGCTGCAGGTGCCGGCTGTCGAGGCGACAGCGGGCATCGCTGGGAGTCGGCAGGGCGAGGAGGTGGCGTGAGCACCACATGGGCGCCGGTGCGGGAGGACTCGCTGTTCGGCCCCGAGAACCTTCCGTACGGGGTGTTCTCCACTCCCGGGGCGGAGCCGCGCGTCGGCGTCCGGATCGGGGACTTCGTGCTCGACCTGGCCGGCGTCGCCGCCATGAGCGGTCCGGACGACGGCGTGGGGGCGAGCGCGCGCGACGGCTTCGCCCAGCCCTCGCTGAACCGGTTCATGGCGCGTGGACCGCAGGCGTGGGCAGCCGCTCGTGCCTGGATCCGGCGCCTGCTCAGCGACCCCACGCAGCAGGACGTCGGGTCGCGTCACCTGCACCCGCTGGCCGACGTCTCCTTGCAACTGCCGTTCGAGGTGGCGGACTACGTCGACTTCTACGCGAGCGAGCAGCACGCGACGAACGTCGGCCGGATGTTCCGCCCCGACGACCAGCCTCTGCTGCCGAACTGGAAGCACCTGCCGGTGGGCTACCACGGCCGCGCGGGCACCGTGGTGGTCAGCGGGACCGACGTCGTCCGGCCCTGCGGACAGCGCAAGGCAGCGGACGAGACGGCGCCCACGTTCGGGCCGAGCCGTCGGCTCGACATCGAGGCCGAGATCGGCTTCGTGGTCGGTGTGGGCAGCCCGCTCGGCAGCCGTGTCCCGGCGTCGTCGGTCGCGGGGCACGTGTTCGGGGTCGTGCTCCTCAACGACTGGAGCGCCCGGGACATCCAGAACTGGGAGTACCGGCCCCTCGGGCCGTTCCTGGGCAAGTCGTTCGCGACGTCGATCTCTGCCTGGGTGACACCGCTGGCGGCGCTGGAGGCGGCGCGGGTCCCCCCGCCGCGAAGGACGGCCCCCCTGCTCGACTACCTCGCCGACGACCCTGCGGAGCCGTGGGGGCTCGACCTGGAGCTGCGGGTCGACTGGAACGGCACCACGGTGTCGAGGCCTCGGCTGGCGACCGTCTACTGGACGGTGGCCCAGCAGCTCGCGCACATGACGGTGAACGGGGCCAGCCTGCGGACGGGGGACCTGTTCGCCTCCGGAACCGTGTCCGGGCCCGAGCGGGACGAGCGCGGATCCTTCCTGGAGCTCAGCTGGAACGGCTCGCAACCGGTGCGGCTCGCCGACGGCGCCCTCCGCACCTTCCTCGAGGACGGCGACACCGTGACCCTGGGCGCGACCGCTCCCGGTCGGGGCGGGGTTCGGATCGGGCTCGGAGAGGTGACGGGGCGGATCCTGCCGGCGCGGTGATGTCGGGTCTAGGGATGCCGCAGAGCCCGGGCTGAAGCACGTCAGGCTGAAGCAGGTCAGAACCGGGCCCGGCGCAGGACATCGATTGTGGTGGCGAGAGCCAGACAAGGCCGACGTCCGCAGCGAGCTGTGCGGGCGCGCTCTCCGCGAGATGGCTGAGAGCTAGCCGCGAAGCCGCTGACCTCGGCCACGTACGGGCACAACCGTCCGTCAGGTCAGCCAGCCGGGGACGACGGGGCTGGCGGTGCGCTGGTAGGTGAGGCCGGTGGGGCTGGTCCAGACGAAGCTGCCCGGGCTGGGCTGGACGAGTCTCCACCCGCCGTGCGTCTTCTCGTTGTGGAGGCGCTCGCAGACGCTCCCGAGGTTCGCGGCCGCCGTCGTGCCGAGGCGGCCCTGCTCGTCTGTCTGCCGGTAGTTGATCGTGTGG
>JBKHWX010000120.1:0-24978 GCA_046566325.1 Actinomycetes bacterium
GAATGCCGAATGGGGGACGGGACTAGTACCGCGGACGAGCCGATGTCGGACGCCGACGCGTTCGCGCCCTCCAGCAGGCCATGTGCCAGTGGCGGCGCTCGCGGGCCGCCGAGTCGGCGCCCAGCAGCGACTCCGCCGGCCAGGCCACGAGGTGCGGCCGGCCCGGAAGGATCTCGTGGTCGCAGCCCGGGCAGCGGTACGTCTTGGTGGCGCTCGCGCCCGTCACCTCTCGCACCAGCCACTCGCCGTCGTCCCCCGACTCGCGCCGAGCCCCGCGGTTGGCCGCGAGCTCCAGCGCGTCGACGTCGGCGCCGTCCCGAGGGCCGGGGGACGCAGGACGGCCGCGGCGGACGGGACGGTTACGACGCGGCACGCCGTCCAGTGTCTCTGACGCACGTCACGACGCGGCTCGAGCTGCCGAGCCCGTGCGTGACGGTCACCAGGTGACCGGGAGCTCCGTCAGTCCTCCGGTGAGCAGGTCCGCGCGCAGCCGCAGCCGGTGGATCGGGACGGCGAGCCGGAGGGTGGGGAGACGCAGGGGCAGCGCGGTGAAGACGGCCCGCAGCTCGACGCGAGCGAGGCTGGCCCCGAGGCAGTAGCGGGGGCCGTGGCCGAAGGCCAGGTGCTGGGTGGGGAGGCGGGTGACGTGGAAGGCGTCGGGGTCGTCGCAGAGGGCGGGGTCGCGGTTGGCGGCGCTGCAGGCCAGCAGGACGGCGTCGCCGGTGCGGATCGTGATCCCGGCGATGTCGATGTCGGCGTGGGCGTAGCGGGGTAGCTCGCCCCCGTTGGACGGGGCGGACACGCGCAGGATCTCCTCGACGGCGAACGGCGCGAGGCGGTCGGGGTCCGCGCGGAGCGCCGCGGCCTGTTCGGGGTTCGTGAGCAGCCACAGCGTGCCGAAGTCGATGCGGGTGACGGTCGTCTCGTGGCCGGCGAACAGCAGCATCGCGGCCAGCCCGGCGACCTGCTCGTCGACGTCGTCGGAGGGGCCTTCGACGGCGGCGAGCAGGTCGGAGATGACGTCCTCGCCCGGGGAGGCGCGCTTGGCGCTGACGAGCTGGCGCATGTAGCCCGTCAGGTGGGCCAGGCTGTCGGTGGCGGCGGCGCGGTCGTCGAGCCGGGAGGCGCCTTCGGACCAGGAGCGGAACCGGTCGCGGTCGTCGGAGGGGACGCCGAGCAGCTCGCAGATCACCAGTACCGGCAGCGGGAAGGACAGCGCCTCGTGGAGGTCTGCGGGTCGGCCCTGCACGGCCAGTCGGTCGAGCAGGTCGGCCACGAGGTCGCCGACGTGCTCGCGGAGCTGCTGCATCCGGCGGGCGGAGAACGCGGGCGTGAGCAGCCGTCGCAGCTGCGCGTGCCTGGTGGCCTCCGTCGCCGGGTCGCCCATGGACCCGCCCAGCAGGGCCGAGTCGGAGATCCGGGCCGCCTGGCTCGGGTCGGGTGCGGAGCGAGCCAGCCGCGGGTCGGCGAACAGGGCCTTTGCTTCGAGGTAGCCGGTGACCAGCCAGGCGAGGTCCCCGGCCGGGGTGCGTACCAGGGTGACCGGGGAGCGCTCCTGAAGGGTGCGGTACAGCGGCGCGACGTCGAGCACGTCGGGTCGCGGGAACGGCAGCTGCGGCGGGCCGCTCAGCCCCACCACGTCGGTCGGCGACGGCTCTGCCGAGGTGAGGGGGAGACCGCCTTCAGCGTGCGAGTCGTTCCCGGTCGTCGTCATCGTGGTGGTCCCTCGACTGCCCCAGTCCATCCCCTCTACAGCATCTGACACCTCGGGGGCATAGGCACCTTTCCCGACCTCGCAGCGGCAGGCCGGCTCGTCGTCCGGCTCGCCCTGGCTGCGTCACGCCGTGCCGGTCCTGCGCCCCCGCACGAACGCGTCGAGCTCGACCGCCGTCGGGTACGAGGACTGGGCGCCGGGGCGGGTGGCCGCGAAGGCGCCGACGTGCACGGCGAAGCGGCACGCGGTGGTCGGGTCGTCGCCGAGCGCCAGACGGTAGGCCAGGGAACCGAGGAACGCGTCGCCCGACCCCGTCGTGTCGACGGCGTCCACCACGGTCGCCGGCACCCGCTGCACGTCATGCTGGACGCCCGCTCCGACGCTGACCACCGCGGCGCCGGCCGCGCCGAGGGTCACCAGGACGTGCTCCGGACCGAGGCCGGCGAGCGCGTCGGCGACGCGGTCCCATGCCGGTTCGTCCCCCTCCCCCACCACGTCCGCGCCGACGAGGTCCGCCAGCTCGTGCCGGTTGACGACGAGGACGTCGACGACCCGCAGGAGGTCCGCACCCACGTCGGCGAACGGCGACGGGTTGAGGATGACGCGGATCCCGGCCTTGGCGCCCGCCTCGGCGGCCGCCCGGACCGCGGGCAGAGCCACCTCGAGGCACAGGCAGAGCACCGAGCCGGCCGCGAAGAACCCCGGTGCGGCCTGCACGTCCGCGGCGGTCAGGCGGCCGTTGGCGCCGGGCGACACGATGATGGAGTTCTCGCCCCGGTCGTCGACCGTGATGACCGCGGTGCCGCTCGCGACGGCCTCGAGCCGCTGCACGTAGCTCGTGTCCACGCCCGCCGCCCCCGCGCGCTCCAGCAGGAAGGCACCGTTGGCGTCGTCCCCGACCCGGCCGAGGAGTGCGACGTCGGCGCCGAGCAGGGCCGCGGCCACCGCCTGGTTGGAGCTCTTTCCTCCGGGCGAGACGACGAGGTCGGAGCCCGTGACCGTCTCGCCGGGGGCGGGCAGGCGCCGGGTCCGCACCGTGAGGTCGGCGTTGAGGGAACCGACGACGAGGACCCGTCGCCGGACGTTCTCAGCCACGGCCGATGCGGTGCGGGGTTCGAGGTCGGCTGTCCCGCGCCTCGGCGTCCACCGGGTGCGGGATGAGGAGCGAGGAGAGGTCGGCACGATGTTGACGGTTCTCGCGTGCTGATGCCCACGGCGACCGACAGCAGCAGGACGAGCACGCGGCTCGGCGCGCCCGCCGTGAGAGCCAGCGCCAGGACGCCCGCGACCGTGCCGACCATCCCCAGCCGTAGGATCGTGGAGTAGCCGACGGTGCTCGCCAGCCGACCGGCCAGCGGACCCATGGCCAGGCCGGCCAGGGCGTAGGGGGTCAGCGTCCACCACGCGGCCTGCTCGGCGGTGAGCCCGAGGCTGGCCTTGGGGTCCTGGACCAGCGTGGGCAGCAGGCCGTTCCATCACCGCGAAGACGCCGGTCATGGTGAGCAGCGTCGTGAGCAGCAGGGCCCAGGTCGAGCGCTGCCGCAGGTGCCTCGTCTCGACGAGCGGGTGCGACCCCCCGGTCCTCGACCCGCCGGAAGGCCACGAACATCACGACCGAGACGGCGCCGAGGACGGCGACGAGCACCCAGCTCGCCCCGGCCAGCTTGCCCGCCTCGTTCAGCGCGATGAGCATGGCGCCGACGGAGACGACGAGGCAGCCCACGCCGAGCCAGTCCATCCGGCTGGTCGTCCGCGCCATCGACTCCGGTGCCAGCAGGACGAGCAGGCCGGTCGCCACAGCCGCGACCACGGCCATCGCCCAGAAGACGGGGAGTGGAACCCGTAGTGCTGTGCGAGGAACCCGCCGGCCAACGCGTCGACGCCGGCGACTCCGCCGTTGAACGCGGTCAGGACGCCCATCAGCGTCCCGTATGCCTTCGGCTCCGGGACCTCGTGCCGCAGCATGAGCAGGCAGAGCGGCACCACCGGCCCGGAGACGCCCTGCACGACCCGTCCGACGAACAGCACCTGGATGTTCGGTGCGAGAGCAGAGATCACGCAGCCGAGGGCATCGCGGCCTCCCTGTGCACGGAGGACAGACGTCCACGTCCACGACAGCCGCGGGCGGGGGCACCTCCGAAGCTGCGGGGGACGCTACCACCGGGCCCCGTCGTCCACCCGCCGCCGCGCTTCGGCGCGAGAGCGCGCCGGGGACCGACCGGTCAGTCGTACGTCCGGAACCCTCGTCCCGCCTTCCGCCCCAGGTACCCGGCCGTCACGAGCTGCTCGAGCAGCGGAGCGGGTGCGTAGCCGCGCTCGCGGAACTCCAGGTAGAACTGCCGCTGGATCGCCAAGGCGACGTCGAGGCCGACCACGTCGAGCAGCTCGAACGGACCCATCGGGTAGCCGCACCCCGTCTTCATCGCCGTGTCGATCGCGTCGGTGCTCGCGTACTGGGCCTCGAGCATCTTCACGGCGTCGTTGAGGTACGGGAACAGCAGGGCGTTGACGATGAAGCCGGCCCGGTCGCCGCAGCTGACGGGCTGCTTGCCGAGCCGCTGGCAGACGTCCAGGGCGGTGGCGACCACGGCGTCGTCCGTCGACACGGTGTGCACGACCTCGACGAGCCGCATCACCGGCGCGGGGTTGAAGAAGTGCAGCCCGACGACGTCCTCGGGCCGCGACGTCGCCGCCGCGCACGCCACGACCGGCAGGGACGACGTCGTGGTCGCCAGCACGGCGCCCGGCTTGCAGATCTCGTCGAGGTTCTCGAACAGGGCCTGCTTGACCGTCAGGTCCTCGACGACGGCCTCGACGACGAGGTCGACGTCGGAGAGGTCCTCGAGCCGGCTGGTCCCTCGCACGCGGGCGACGGCCTGGTCGCGCGCGGCCTCGTCCAGCTTGCCCCGCTGCACCGCCTTCTCGAGGCTCTTCGCCAGAGCCGCGAGCGCGTCGTCCACCTTGGTCTGGGACCGGCCGACGAGCGTGACGTCGAAACCGGACTTCGCGAAGACCTCGGCGATGCCGGCGGCCATCGTCCCGGTGCCGACCACGCCGACCGAGGTGACGGAGCGCGGCTGCGCGGCCTCCGGGCGCGAGCCGGACGGCGTGAGGTGGTCCGCGACGACGGTCGAGGACCCCGGCTCGTCGTAGGTGTAGAACCCGCGTCCGCTCTTGCGGCCGTTCATGCCCGCCGTGACCATCTGCTTGATCAGGGGCACGGGCGCGTGCAGGCGGTCGCGCCCCTGCTTGTACATCGTGTCGAGGATCTCGTATGCGGTGTCGAGGCCGATGAGGTCCATGAGGGCGAGCGGGCCCATCGGCAGCCCGCAGCCGAGCTGCATCGCCGCGTCGATGTCCTCGCGGCTGGCGTACCTGTTCTCGAACATCGACACGGCGTGGTTGAGGTAGCCGAACAGCAGCGCGTTGGCGATGAAGCCGGCCTTGTCGCCGACGACCACGGGCAGCTTGCCCAGGCGCTCGGCGAGAGCCTCGACGTCCGCGACGACGTCGTCCTCGGTGACGACGGTACGCACCACCTCGACGAACTTCAGCACGGGCGCGGGGTTGAAGAAGTGCATGCCGACGACCCGGCGCGGGTTGTGCGTCGCGACCGAGATCTCCGTGACGGACAGGCTGGAGGTGTTGGTCGCGAGAACGGCGTCCGGCCGGACGATCGTGTCGAGCTTGCCGAAGATCTCGCGCTTGAGGTCGAGCCGCTCGGGGACGGCCTCGACCACCAGGTCGCACCCGGCGAGGTCCTCGAGGCTGGTCGCGAAGGTGATCCGGTCGAGGATCTCGCCCTGCTGCTCCTCGGTCAGCTTGCCTCGCTTGACGGCGCGCCCGGTCGACTGCTCGACGTGCGCGCGGCCGACCTGGCAGGCCTCCGGGGTTTGCTCCACGCCGGTCACGGAGATCCCGTTGCGGGCAAGGACCTCGACGATGCCGGCTCCCATCGTGCCGAGACCGACGACGCCGACCTCGGCGAACTCTCGCGCCATGCGCTCTTCCTCCGGATGTGCCGTCGTGCCCCGCTCCTGGTCTCCGGCATCCTCGCATCCGCGCGACGGCAGGCGACACCGTCTCCGGCTGCGACGCCCGTCACCTCGGCCGTTCCGATGCCGGCGACTCCCCCGGCTACGCTCGCCGCTCGTGCGCCTCGTCATCGCCCGCTGCTCGGTCGACTACGACGGACGCCTCACCGCACACCTGCCGCTCGCCACCCGGCTCCTGCTCGTGAAGGCCGACGGCAGCGTGCTCGTCCACTCGGACGGCGGCTCGTACAAACCGCTCAACTGGATGAGCCCGCCCTGCGCCCTGCGGATCAGCGAGCCGGACGACGACCAGGCGGCATCCGGCGTCGGCGAGGTCTGGACGGTGCAGCACGCGAAGTCCGGCGACAGCCTCGTCGTGCTCGTGCACGAGCTGCTGCACGACTCCTCGCACGACCTCGGCGTCGACCCCGGTCTAGTGAAGGACGGCGTCGAGGCGCACCTGCAGCGGCTCCTTGCCGAGCAGATCGACGAGCTGGGGGCGGGTCACGTCCTCGTGCGGCGCGAGTACCCCACCGCCATCGGCCCGGTCGACATCCTCGCCAGGGGCCCGGACGGCGTCACGATCGCCGTCGAGATCAAGCGGCGCGGCGAGATCGACGGCGTGGAGCAGCTCACCCGGTACCTCGACCTGCTGAACCGGGACCCGCTGCTGGCACCGGTCAAGGGCGTGTTCGCCGCGCAGGAGATCCGGCCGCAGGCGAGAGTCCTGGCCGAGGACCGCGGGATCCGGTGCCTCACCCTCGACTACGCGGCCCTGCGTGGGGTGGACGACGTGGAGTCGCGGCTCTTCTGACAGCGCCGGTGTGATCTCGGGGTGTGGTCCGGCCGGAGAAGATCGACAATCCTCCTGCCCACTCCACCTTCGGAGGTGATGCAGTGATCGCCACACTCACAGTCTCGGCCGGGTCGCTCACGACGATCCTGGCAGCGGACGCCGCCAAGCCCCGTTACGCCGGCAACGGCCAGCTGGTGGCGGCGTGCATCATCGGCATCATCGCCGTCGTCGTCCTCATCACCCTGGCCAAGCTCCACCCGTTCCTGTCCCTCATGCTCGGCTCTGTGGTGCTGGGCGCCATCGCCACGATGCCGGCGCTTGACATCGTCAACAGCTTCGTCACGGGCTTCGGCGCGACGACCGGGTCCGTCGGGCTCCTCATCGCCCTCGGAGCGATGATCGGGAAGATCCTCGAGGACTCCGGCGGCGCCACCAAGATCGTCTCGACGCTCGTCGGCAAGGTGGGGCCCGGTGGCCTGCCCTGGATGATGGCGCTGATCGCCGCGATCCTCGGGCTGCCGCTCTTCTTCGAGGTCGGCGTCGTCCTCCTCGTCCCCGTCGTCCTCCTGGTCGCCCGGCGCACCGGGCTGTCGCTCATGAAGGTCGGCATCCCCACGCTCGCCGGCCTGTCCGTGCTGCACGGCCTCGTGCCCCCGCACCCGGGGCCCCTCACGGCTATCGGCCTGCTCAAGGCCGACCTCGGCCGGACGCTCATCTTCGGCATCCTCATCGCCATCCCGACCGTCATCGTCTCCGGGCCGCTCCTCGCGCGGTTCGTCGACGTCTGGGTGCCCAAGCACGCCCCGGAGCTGGTACCGGCGACGGTCGGTGGTGCGGGCTCAGGCGCGGACCGGACGGGGGCGGCAACGGCGGCCGGGCTGACCGAGTCGGGACTCACCGACACCGACCTGGCCGAGCCACGTCACCTGGCCGAGCGCCGTCACCTATCCAGGCGCGGCCGCGCCGAGACGGGCGGTGAGCCGGGGGACGTCGTCGGGTCCCCGCTGCCGGAGGGTCGAAAGCCCGTCGGCTTCGGCACCGCGATCATCGGCATCACCCTCCCGGTGCTGCTGATGCTGGTCGACGCGGTCACGAAGATCAGCGTTCCCGACCAGGGCTCAGGGATCCGCAAGGTCGTCGACGTGATCGGTACGCCGACGGTCGCGCTCCTGGTCGCCGTCCTGTACTGCTACTTCGCCCTCGGGCTGGGCAGCGGGATGAGACGCGGGACGGTCAGCGACTCCCTCGGCGCCGCCCTGCCCGGAGTGGCGAGCATCATCCTCATCGTCGCCGCGGGCGGCGGGTTCAAGCAGACGCTCGTCGACGCCGGCGTGGGCAACGTCATCGCCGACTGGGCGACCGGCGCGCACATCTCCGTGCTGCTCCTCGGCTGGATGGTGGCGGTCCTCATCCGCCTGGGCACGGGCTCTGCAACCGTCGCCACGATCACCGCCGCCGGCATCGTCGGGCCGCTCGCCGCCACCCTCTCCACGAACGAGCTGGCGCTGCTCGTGCTGGCCGTGGGCTGCGGCTCGCTGTTCTTCAGCCACGTGAACGACGCCGGGTTCTGGCTGGTGAAGGAGTACTTCGGGCTCAGCGTGGGCGAGACGATCAAGTCGTGGTCGATCATGGAGACCGTGATCTCGGTCGTCGGGTTCGTGCTCGTGCTGCTGGTCAACATGGTCGTCTAGGGCTCGTCCAGGGGCTGGTCGACTGACCCAGATCTGCGCCGGCGTCGTCATCGACGCCTACAGTGCCGCGGCAAGGCAGTCCCAGAACATTAGCTCGTACCCCTGCAGCATTCGGGCGTACTCGCGGCCGCCGTGCAGGCTGTCCCCGGCGCCGAGCCGGGCGTCGACCGCGCGCAGTGCGTGCGCCTCCAGCGGTGAGGCGCCGGCGTCGTCCTTCGAGGTGGCGAAGAGGTCGAAGAACGCGCAGGCCTCGTCGTCGAAGCCGTAGTGGTCGCGCAGGGCGCGTGCCATCGTCGCGCAGTAACCGCCCCACGCCGCGAAGTTGGCGAGGACGGCGACGCTGACGTCCACCGGGTCGCCGTTCACGGCCAGCCACGCCGTGTAGGCCGGGTACGCCTGGCAGCCGGGCTGCACGCGATAGGCCTGCACCCCCGCATCGTCCAGCCCAGCCGCTCGGGCCAGGGCGGGCAGCGTGTCGAGCGCGGTGCATTCGCCTTGGGCCAGCCCGGCGAAGAACCGGACCGCGTCGGGGTCGGCCGACCGGGCGGCGAGGAGGAGGAAGCTGCGCCGGTCGCTGGCCACGGTCCGCGTCTCCTCCGCGGCCAGCGCCGCGACCACCCCGAGCGTTGCCCGTCCCTCCTCGACGGCGCGGACCACCTGGTTGTCGTGCTCCTCGGCCGCGAGCTCGGCCCCTAGCACCTGCAGCAGGTCGTCGGCGTTCATGGCGGGCCTTCCGGTAGGTCGGGCAGGTGTTGCTCGTTCCATCGTCCTCCGAGCAGCACGAGGCGCTCGGACTCCTCGCGCTCGAGGACACTGCTGCCAGGATGTGCCGATGAGCCAGCGCGTGATCGTCGTCGGCGCCGGGGTCGTGGGCCTCTCCTGCGCCGTCCGCCTCGCGGAGGCCGGGTACGACACCCACGTCCTCGCCCGGGACCTGCCGGGCGAGACCACGTCCGCCCTCGCCGGCGGCATCTGGCAGCCCTACCTCTGCGAGCCGGTGGACGACGTCGTCCGCTGGGCCCGCGCGACGCACGCCGAGCTCGTGCGCGTCAACGACGAGCACCCGGAGGCCGGCGTGCTGATCCGCGACGGGGTGATGCTGCTGCGCGGCCTGCCGACGGAGGCCGACAAGCCGGACTGGGCACGCAGGGCGGCGGACTTCGTCCCGCTGACCCCCGTGCGTGACCCGGCGCCCGGGTACCCCGGCGGGTTCGCGGCGCGCGTCCCGGTCGTCGACACCCCCGTCTATCTGCGGTGGCTGGCCCAGCGGCTCGAGGCCGCGGCCGGCACCCTCACGCGGATGCCGGTACCCGCCCTGCCGAACCGGGGCATCGTCGTCAACGCCACGGGCATCGCGGCGCGAGCCCTCGCATCGGATCCGAGCGTCTACCCGATCCGCGGCCAGGTCGTCGTCCTCGACAACCCCGGGCTCACGCAGTGGCTGGACGACGACCCCGGGATGATGTACGTGATCCCCCGGACCGACGACGTGATCGTCGGCGGGACGGCAGAGGAGGGAAGCTGGGACACCACACCGGACCCCGCGGAGGGCGAGCGCCTGCTCGACAAGGCGGCTGCCGTCGTCCCGCGGCTTCGCGAGGCACGGGTGCGGCGCCACGTCGTCGGCCTGCGCCCCGCACGCCCGTCGGTCCGGCTCGACACGGAGCTCCTCCCCGACGGCGCGGTCGTCCACTGCTACGGGCACGGAGGCAGCGGGATCACCGTCGGCTGGGGCTGTGCGGGCGACGTGCTCGACCAGGTCCGCGTGCTCGCCGGCTGAGCGCTCCCGGGCCGGCGCGGCAGGGTCAGTCCAGCGGCGTCAGCCCACCCGGGTCAGCCCGACCAGCAGGGTCAGCGGACCAGCCAGCCGTCGGCGTCGACGAGCACCCGGACGGGCTGCGTGGGGTCCTCCCGGCCGGACACGACCCGCAGCAGCTCATCGTTCGCGACGACCACCACCGTCTCGCCCCGGTGCAGGTCCGAGATCTCCTCCAGCGCCTGCGGGCCGGAGTCCCGGGGCAACCGGCTGCAGGCTGCGCTCAGCTCGGTGGCGAGCGACTGGGCCGCCGCGTGCAGGGCAGCGCTGCCTGCGTAGACGGCGGCGACGTTGAGGTCGGCGAGGTCCTGCTCCAGCTTCTCGCGAGCAGCGTGGTCGGTGTCGACGAGGAGCAGGGTCGCCGGGCACTGCAGGTCGCTCACGCCTCCGACCATAACCGCGCCTGCGCGCCCGATCCCGGTTGGCACGATTGTGCGCGTGAGCCTGATCGAGGACCTGACCGAGCCGCAGCTGCGGGCCCGTCGGAGCGTGAAGTGGGAGGTGGCCCCCGACGGCGTGCTGCCGGCATGGGTCGCCGAGACGGACTACGCGCTCTGCCCGGAGATCGGGGAGGCGCTGCAGCGCGCCGTGCGCGACGGCGTGCTCGGGTACCCGGCGACCGGGTCCGCCTCGGAGGCGGGCTTCCCGGGGCTGCCCGAGGCCCTCGCCTCGTTCGCGACCCAGGCCTGGGGCTGGGAGGCCGACCCTGCCCGGACCATTCTCGTCGGGGACGTGATGGCCGGCATCCGCCTCGTGCTCGAGACGCTGTGCGAGAAGGCTCCTGTCGTCGTCCCTACGCCCGCGTACCCGCCGTTCCTGGACGTCGCCCAGCTGACCGGCCGGCAGATGGTGCCGGTGCCGCTCGACCCGGACTCGCCGGTGGCCGTGCTCGACCTCGAGCGCGTGGACGCCGCCCTGGGGGCCGGGGCACGCACGGTCCTGCTCTGCAACCCCCACAACCCCTGGGGCCGCACGTTCTCGCGCTTCGAGCTGGAGGGCCTGCGGGACGTCGTCACGCGGCACGGCGCGCGGGTGGTCAGCGACGAGATCCATGCGCCGCTGGTGCTCCCGGGCGCCGAGCACGTCCCCTACCTGACGCTGGACGGCACCGCGGAGCACGCCGTCGCCGTCCTGTCGGCGAGCAAGGCGTGGAACGTCCCGGGGCTGAAGTGCGCGCAGGTCGTGACGGGGACGGCGGCGGACGCGGCAGCGCTCACCGCGGTGCCGCTCGTCGCCAACCATGGCGTGTCGTCCCTGGGGATCGTGGCGAACACGGCGGCGTACACGAGCGGGGGGCGGTGGCTCGAGGCCCTCGTGGAGCGGCTCGACGCCCAGCGCGCCCTGCTCACCCGGTGTCTCGCGGCGCTGCTCCCGGACGCCCGGATGCGGCCGCTGGAGGCGACCTACCTCACCTGGGTCGACGCCCGTGCGTACGGCCTCGAGCACCCGGCGGCCGTGGCGCTCGAGCGCGGTCACGTGATGGTGAACGAGGGGACGACGTTCGGGGAGGGCGGCGCCGGCCACGTCAGGGTGAACATCGCCACCTCCGCGGAGCGGCTGGAGGAGGTGGTCCGTCGGCTGGCGGCTGCGTGGACCACCCCCCACGTTCGCTGACAGAGTGGTTGCTGGGGCGCCCGAAATGCCGGGCTCCAACCGCCACTTCATCAGCGAACCTGGACCACGGCGCGCGGCTGGCCGCTGCCTGGACCCCACTGCATGACGCACGGCCGGCCGCTGTAAACGGCAAGGCACCTGAGGTTCGCTGACGAAATGGCTGCTGAGGCGCCCGGAATGCCCGGCTCCAACCGCCACTTCGTCAGCGAACGTGGGTGGGGGTGAGCCCGTGCGCCGTCCGGATCTCCCCGACCACCTCGGCCATGATCTCGTTCAGCCCGAAGTCCTTGGGCGTGAAGACCGCGGCCACCCCGCGCCGGCGCAGGGCCTTCGCGTCGGCCTCGGGGATGATGCCGCCCACGACGAGGGGGACGTCGGTCATGCCCGCCGTGCGCAGCCCCTCGAGCACCTCGGGGACGACGTCCATGTGCGACCCCGACAGCACGGACAGCCCGACGCAGTGCACGTCCTCCGCCACGGCGGCCGCGACGATCTGCTCAGGGGTGAGCCGAATCCCCTGGTAGACCACCTCGAAGCCGACGTCCCGCGCGCGGACGGCGACCTGCTCGGCGCCGTTGGAGTGCCCGTCCAGCCCGGGCTTGCCGACGAGGAACCGCAGCTTCCTGCCCAGCTCCGCCTCCGTCGTCCGCACGAGCTCGCGGACGCGTGCCAGGGACTCGGCCGCCGGACCCTCGAGGGCCGCCGGCACCGCCGCGCCCCCGACACCGGTCGGCGCCCGGTACTCGCCGAACACGTCCCGCAGCGTCTGCGCCCACTCGCCGGTCGTGACGCCGGCGCGCGCACACTCCACGGTGGGCGGCACGAGGTTGGCGGACGACGCGGCGGCCTGCTTCAGGGCGTCGAGCGCGGCCGCAGCTCGCGACCGGCCCTGCGTGTCGTCGTCCCGCTGCCGGCGCCACTCGCGCACCGCCTCCGCCGCGTTCCGCTCGACCGCGGGGTCGACGGTCTGGATGGCGCTGTCGAGGTCGGCGGTCAGCGGGCTCGGCTCGGTGCTGGTGAAGCGGTTGACGCCCACGACGACGTCCTCGCCGCTCTCGATGCGCTGACGCCGCCGCGCGTGCGAGGCGACGAGCTCCTGCTTGAGGTAGCCGGTCTCGACCGCGGCGACGACGCCGCCCATCTCGGCGATGCGCGCCATCTCGGCCCGCGCGCCCTCGACGATGGAGGCCACCTTCGCCTCCACGACCGGCGACCCGTCGAACAGGTCCTCGTACTCGAGCAGGTCCGACTCGTAGGCCAGCACCTGCTGGATCCGCAGGCTCCACTGCTGGTCCCAGGGCCGTGGCAGGCCCAGCGCCTCGTTCCAGGCGGGCAGCTGGACGGCGCGTGCGCGGGCCTTCTTCGACAGCGTCACCGCGAGCATCTCCAGGACGATGCGCTGGACGTTGTTCTCCGGCTGCGCCTCCGTCAGCCCGAGCGAGTTGACCTGCACCCCGTACCGGAAGCGGCGCTGCTTCTCGTCGTCCACGCCGTAGCGGTCGCGGGTCAGCTCGTCCCACAGCTCGACGAAGGCGCGCATCTTGCACATCTCCTCGACGAACCGGACGCCGGCGTCGACGAAGAAGGAGATGCGCCCCACGACGTCCCCGAACCGCTCCGGCGGCACCTGGCCGCTGTCGCGCACCGCGTCGAGGACGGCGACGGCGGTCGAGAGCGAGTACGCCACCTCCTGCACCGGGGTCGCTCCCGCCTCCTGGAGGTGGTAGCTGCAGATGTTGATGGGGTTCCACTTCGGCATCGCCGCCACGGTGTAGGCGATCATGTCGGTGATCAGCCGCAGGCTGGGGGCGGGCGGGAAGACGTAGGTGCCGCGGGAGAGGTACTCCTTGACGATGTCGTTCTGGGTCGTCCCCGCGAGGGCGGACGGCTCGACGCCCTGTTCCTCGGCGGCCACCTGGTAGAGCGCGAGCAGCCACATCGCCGTCGCGTTGATGGTCATCGAGGTGTTCATCTCGCCGAGGGGGATGTCGGCGAACAGCCGGCGCATGTCTCCGATGTGCGACACCGGGACGCCGACCTTGCCCACCTCGCCGCGCGCGAGGACGTGGTCGGGGTCGTAGCCGGTCTGCGTCGGCAGGTCGAAGGCCACGGACAGCCCGGTCTGGCCCGTCGCCAGGTTGCGCCGGTACAGGGCGTTCGACTCGGCGGCGCTGGAGTGGCCCGCATAGGTCCGCATCACCCACGGGCGGGCGCGGCGCACGTGGCCGCGGCCGGCGCCCCGCTCGGCCTGAGGCTCGGTCATGGCCGGACGGTACCCACCGCGGGCCCCGTCGCGGCAGGAGCCGCGAGGGTGACGGTGCTCACGCGGGCCGGTTCGGCGTCACGGTGAACGGCCTCAGCCCACCACCTTGTCCACGAAGCACCAGCGCCACGCCTCGCCCGGCTCGACGCTCCGCATCACCGGATGGCTCGTCGTCTCGTAGTGGCGGCTTGCGTGCTGTCCCGGGGAGGAGTCGCAGCAGCCGACGACCCCGCACTCCAGGCACATCCGCAGGTGCACCCACATCAGGCCCTCCCGGACGCAGTCGGGGCACTCGCCGGGTGTCTGCGGCACGTGGCACCGCCCGGCCTCCAGCAGGTGCGCGCAGCTGCCGGTGAGGGCCTCGGGAGCCAGCACCCGCGCGACCCGCTCGTCCTGCTCCTCGATGCGGTCGAGCATCGACTCCTCGACGTCCAGCGCCGCCATCACGGACCGCAGCACCTCGTCCGGCACCTGCCCCCCGTCTCGGAGCTCCAGCAGCCGGCGCCGCTCCGCCTGCAGCATGACGAGCCGCAGCCGGGTGTAGGCGTGGCTCGGCGTCTCCAGGTCGGACTCGGGCGCGCCCAGCCGTTCCCACGCCGCGTGGGTGCGCTCCCCGACGCGGCGGCGCAGGCTGTCGGCGACCACGTCGGGCACGGTGTCGGCGGGCTGCGCGGCCAGCGCCTCCAGCCCGGCCTCGGTGGCCTCCTGCAGGACGACGGCGTGCTGCAGCGCGTCCTCGCGCGGGTCCGGTCCGTGCAGGCCGAGCGCGTGCACGACCGAGGGCAAGGTCAGCCCCTGCAGCCCCAGCGTGCCGGCGACGACGACGAGTGCGGCGAGCACGAGCACCTCCCGGTGCGGCACCTGGGCCGGGATGATGAAGACGGCCGCCAGGGTCACCACCCCGCGCATCCCCGCCCACGAGACGACGGCGGGCATCTGCCAGGGCGGCGACGGGTCGGCGTCCCGGACGCTCCGGATGCGCCGTGGCAGGTACGTCGCCGGGAACACCCAGACCGGACGGAGCAGGAGGACGGCGGCCAGGATCGCCGCGCACGCGACCCAGATTCGCGTCGTCCCCAATGGGCTTCGGCCCGCCGCCAGCACGATGGTGCGCACCTGCAGACCGATCAGCAGGAACACGGCGTTCTCGAGAAGGAACTGGACGGTCGTCCAGTTCGTGCGCTCGCTGATCCGGGACGCGGCGCTCTGCAGCACCGGCGCGCGGTGCCCGAGCAGCAGGCCGGTGACGACGACGGCGAGGACGCCGGAGGCGTGCATGGCCTCGGCCGGCAGGTACGCGACGAAGGGCGCCGCCAGCGACAGCGTCGTGTCGAGGACGACGGTCCTCACCCGCCGTCGGATCTCGCCCAGCAGGTACGCGACCACGATCCCGACGAGGACGGCGCCGCCCGCAGCGACGACGAAGTCGAGGGCGACGATCGGCGCGCTGATCGGCCCCGCCAGCGTCGCGAGCGCCGTCCGCAGGCACACGAGGGCGGTCGCGTCGTTGACCAGCGACTCGCCCTCGAGGATCGTGACGATGCGCCGAGGCATCCCGATCCGCCGGGCCACCGCGGTGGTCGCGACAGCGTCCGGCGGTGCCACGACCGCGCCCAGGGCGACGGCCACGCCGAGCGGGATCGGCAGCAGGAGCCAGGCGACCAGCCCCACACCGAGCGCCGTGAAGACCACGAGACCCACGGACAGCAGGCCGATGGCGCGACGGTTGGTCCGGAAGTCGACGAGCGAGGTGCGGACTGCCGCGGCGTAGAGCAGCGGCGGCAGCAGGCCGACGAGCACGAGGTCGGCGTTCAGCGCGACGTTCGGGACGAACGGCAGGTACGACCCGACGACACCGACGACGGCGAGCAGCAGGGGCGCCGAGACGCCCACGCGGACCGCGAGGGCGCTGACGACACCGATGACCGCGACCAGAGCCACCAGGTCGAGAGCGGTCTCCACGGCAGAAGTGTGTCAGCCGGTTCCTCGCGCGGACTCCCGGGAAGTTGCTCCGGGGAAGCCGTCAGTACGTGTAGAAGCCCTGCCCCGTCTTGCGGCCGAGGTCACCAGCCGCCGCCATGCGTGCGACCACCGCCGGCGGCGCAAACTTGTGCTCGCGCGTCTCACCGTAGATGTTCTCGGCCGCCTTGAGGAGGACGTCGATCCCGATCAGGTCGGCGCTCGCGAGCGGCCCCATCGGGTGCCCGAACCCCAACCTGCAGCCGGTGTCGACGTCCTCGGCGGTGGCAACGCCGGACTCGACGAGGTTGACGGCCTCCACGATGAGCGCGGCGATCAGGCGAGTGGTGACGAAGCCCGCTACGTCGCGGTTCACCACGATGCACGTCTTACCGACGCCCTCGGCGAACGAGCGGGCCCTCGCCAGGGTCTCGTCGCTCGTCTTGTAGCCGCGCACCAGCTCGCAGAGCTGCATCATCGGGACGGGCGAGAAGAAGTGCGTGCCCACTACGGACTCGGGGCGCTTCGTCGCAGCAGCGATCTTCGTGATCGGGATCGCCGACGTGTTCGTCGCCAGGACGGTTCCGTCGCCGCAGGTCCGGTCCAGCTCGCTGAACAGGCCGGTCTTCACGTCGAGGTCCTCGAAGACCGCCTCGATGACCAGCTCGGCGTCCGCGACGGCGTCCAGGTCGGTTGTCGTCGTGATCCGCGCCAGCGCCGCGTCCGCGTCGTCCCGGCTCAGGGTCTCCTTCGAGACGAACCGGTCGAGGGACTTCTCGATCGCCGCCACGCCACGGGCCGTTGCGTCGTCCGAGACGTCGCGGAGCACGACGTCCCAGCCGGCCTGGGCGGCCACCTGCGCGATGCCCGAGCCCATCAGACCCGCGCCGACAACGCCCACGGTCGATCCTTGCTGCGCCACTCCGCGGCCCTCTCGTTCTCGTCCGGCTCTCTCGTTCTCGTCCGGACTGCCCCGGCGGAGCCTAGTGCAAGCGGTCGATCACCCCGCCGCCCGCGCGAACGACAGGTGGTCAGGCACCGTCTCCCGGCGGACGTCGGCACCGAGCGCCTGCAGGTCGGCCGCCAGGTCCTCGTAGCCGCGGTCGATGTGGCCCACCTCCGCGACCTCGGTCACGCCGTCCGCGACGAGACCGGCGAGCACCAGGGCCGCGCCGGCGCGGATGTCGCTCGCCTCGACGGGCGCCCCTGAGAGCGTGGGCCTCCCCCGGACGAGCACGTGGTGCCCGTCGACGGTCAGCCGCGCGCCGAGGCGGAGCAGCTCGTCGGCGAGCCGGAACCGCGCCTCGAACAGGTTCTCGGTGATCACCGCCGAGCCCTCGGCGACGCAGGTCATGGCGATGGCGAACGGCTGGAGGTCCGTCGCGAACCCCGGGTAGGGCAAGGTCGCGACGTCCACGGCGCGCGGCCGCCCGCTCCCGCTGACCCGCACGCCGGACTCGGTCTCCTCCACCTGTGCGCCCGCCAGCCGCAGCTTCTCGAGCGGCATCCGCAGGTGCTCTGCCCGCGCCTCGCGGACAAGGATGTCGCCCCTCGTCATGGCAGCCGCGAAGCACCACGTGCCTGCCACCACGCGGTCGGGGACGACGCGGTGCGTGACCGGGTGCAGGGAGTCGACGCCGTCCACCACGAGCCGCGAGGTGCCGAGACCGTCGATCCGGGCGCCCATGTCGAGGAGCATCAAGCCCAAGTCCTGGATCTCGGGCTCGCGGGCGGCGTTGTCCAGGACGGTGCGCCCTCGCGCGCGGACGGCCGCCATCAGCAGGTTCTCGGTCGCCCCGACCGACGGGAACGCCAGAGGGATGGTCGCGCCCTGCAGACCGCGAGGCGCCTCCGCGACCAGGTACCCGTGGTCCACGTGGACCTCGGCCCCGAACGCCTGGAGCCCGTCGATGTGCAGGTCCAGCCCTCGGGAGCCGATCGCGTCACCACCGGGCACGGCCACGTCCGCCGAGCCGACCCTGGCCACCAACGGGCCGAGCACGCTGATCGACGCCCGCATCGCCCGGACGAGCTCGTAGTCGGCGCGGTGCCCGGGCACCTCGGGGACGTCGATCTCGACGGTCCGCCCGGCCGGGTCGTGCTCCACCCGGCAGCCGAGTCGCCTCAGCAGCTCGGCCATGATCCGCACGTCGAGGATGTCGGGCACGTCCAGCAGCGTGGTCGCCCCCGGAGCGAGCAGGCTCGCCGCCATCAGCTTGAGAGCACTGTTCTTGGCGCCGTGGACGGTCACCTCTCCCCGCAGGCTCGCACCACCCACCACCCGGAAGCGGTCCACGAGAGGTGATCGTAAGCGGTTCCCGGTGGGGACGGCGCCGCCGTGGGCACAGCGGTTGCCGGTGGGGACGGCGCCGCCGTGGGCGCCCTCTGGCTACGCTCCCGCCATGGTCGTTCGGCTCAACCGCATCTACACCGGCACCGGGGACGACGGCACGACGGGCCTCGGGGACTTCTCACGTACCCGTAAGACCGACCCGAGGCTGGCCGCCTACGCGGACACGGACGAGGCCGGCGCTGCCATCGGCCTGGCGATCACCCTCGGCGCCCTCGACGACGAGGTCGTGGCGCTGCTGCGGCGGGTCCAGAACGACCTGTTCGACGTCGGAGCGGACCTGTGCCTCCCGCTCGCCGAGTCGTACAAGTACGAGCCGCTGCGGGTGCAGGAGCCGTGGGTGCGCGAGCTCGAGCACGCCATCGACCACTACAACGCCGAGCTGTCGAAGCTCACCACCTTCGTGCTCGCGGGCGGGACGGCCGGTGCGGCGTACCTGCACGTGGCACGCACCGTCGTCCGGAGGGCGGAGCGAGCGGTGTGGGCAGCGATCGAGACGTACGGCACCCAGCTGGACGGCGGCGTCAACCCGCTCACCGCGCAGTACCTGAACCGGCTCTCGGACCTGCTGTTCGTGCTGGCGCGGTATGCGAACCGAGAGGTGGGCGACGTTCTCTGGCGGCCCGGGGGCGGCCGAGCCGAGGACACTCCCTGACGTGTCAGACCCTCGTGCGCTGTGTGTCTACGAGGGCCTGACAGACCGCTGGGGGGAACGTCGTGTCAGACCCTCGTGCCCTGTGAGTCTACGAAGGTCTGACGCGAGGGCTAGGTGACCCTTGCGTGCTGGCCCGGAGGTGCCGCCTCGATCCACGAGGCGAGGCCGGTGTATGCGTCTGGGCTCATGGCCAGCGTCAGCTCCATGGCCCCGACCAGGCACGTGACGACCACCGCGCCCGGGATCACGGCGTACACCTCGCTCCCCTCGGGCGAACGAAACTGCTTCACATGCATCTGATTTCGCGGCCAGACGCGGCTGGGCCGCGGTGACAGGGAGAACATGCGGAACCACCGGAGCTCGGCGTTGCCGTAGCTGGCGATCCCGGTGGTCCAGCGGCCTTCGTGGCCCCTGCCCAGGACCGAGCAGTCGAAGGAGCCGAAGCCGCTGGTCAGAGCGACCCGGCGGACGACGAAGAAGACGACGACGAGCACGAGAGCAGCGGCCAGGCCCGCCACGACCCAGATCGGGACGACGAGGCCGGACACTGCGTGCCCGCGTCAGACCTGGCGACGCGAGGGAGAGCCCTCCCCCACCGTCAACGACTCGGCGACGACGACCACACGGTCGTGCTCGACCGAGAGGAAGCCCCCGTCCACCTCGGCCGACATGGTCTGGCCCTCGACCGGGTCCACCCGGACCTCGCCCGCCACGAGCACCCCGAGCAGCGGCGTGTGGCCCGGCATGACACCGAGCTCCCCGTCGGTGGTCCGGGCCAGCACCATCGACGCCTCGCCCGACCAGACCTTGCGGTCCGCGGCGACGAGCTCTACCTGCAGTGGGGCCACGAGATCCTCCAGCGACGCCTGGTCGGGCGGGTTGTCCGGGTGCCGGCGGGGTCTGCGGAACGCCCGCCGCCGGCAGGATACCCGCCCCTGCGCACGCTCCTGCGGGAGCCCGCCGGGCGCATGCGCGAACGCTCCTGCCCGAGCCGGCCGGGCGCGTGCGTGAACGCTCCTGCCGGAGACTGGCTGGGGCACAATGGCGGACTCTCGTGCCGGAGCCTGGCGGGGGCGCATTTGGCGGACTCTCCTGCCGGAGCCTGGCCGGGCATGCGAGCAGGGCCCGTGCCGGCCGCTGCCGGTTCGGGCCCCGCTGCTGAGGACCACTGCTGAGGCCGGTGATGCTGATGACCGCGATGAGCCTCCGGGTCGGGAAGCGTCAGCCCTGACCGGTCTCCTTCTGGATCCGTTGCCAGTTGCGCTCCACGTCGTCCAGGCCGCCGCACATGAAGAACGCCTGCTCGGCGACGTGGTCGTACTCGCCGTCCGCGATCTTCGTGAAGGCCTCGACCGTGTCGGCCAGCGGGACGAACGAGCCGTCCAGACCGGTGAACGTCTTGGCGACGAAGGTGTTCTGCGACAGGAAGCGCTGGATCCGCCGGGCCCGGTTGACGACGATCTTGTCCTCCTCGGACAGCTCGTCGATGCCGAGGATGGCGATGATGTCCTGCAGCTCCTTGTTGCGCTGGAGGATCTGCTTCACCCGGATCGCAGTGTCGTAGTGCGCCTGGGAGATGTACCGCGGGTCGAGGATCCGGCTCGTCGACGCCAGAGGGTCCACCGCCGGGTAGATGCCGAGCGACGCGATGTCACGCGACAGCTCGGTCGTCGCGTCCAGGTGCGCGAAGGTCGTGGCCGGCGCCGGGTCCGTGTAGTCGTCCGCGGGCACGTAGATCGCCTGCATCGAGGTGATGGAGTGGCCTCGGGTCGACGTGATCCGCTCCTGCAGGACCCCCATCTCGTCCGCGAGCGTGGGCTGGTAGCCGACGGCGGACGGCATGCGGCCGAGCAGTGTCGACACCTCGGAGCCGGCCTGCGTGAACCGGAAGATGTTGTCGATGAACAGCAGCACGTCCTGCTTCTGGACGTCGCGGAAGTACTCCGCCATCGTCAGCGCGGAGAGGGCCACCCGGAGCCGGGTGCCCGGCGGCTCGTCCATCTGCCCGAACACCAGCGCGGTCTTCTCGATGACGCCCGTCTCCGTCATCTCCGCGATGAGGTCGTTGCCCTCACGCGTGCGCTCCCCCACCCCGGCGAACACCGACACACCGCCGAAGTTCTCGGCGACCCGGTAGATCATCTCCTGGATGAGCACCGTCTTGCCGACGCCAGCGCCACCGAACAGGCCGATCTTGCCACCCTGCACGTACGGCGTGAGCAGGTCGATGACCTTGATGCCCGTCTCGAACATCTCGGTCTTCGACTCCAGCTGGTCGAAGGACGGCGCTCGCCGGTGGATCTCCCAGCGGTCCTTGACGTCGAGGTGCTCGCCCTCCTCCAGGTTCAGGCAGTCGCCCACCGCGTTGAAGACGTGGCCCTTCGTGACGTCCCCGACGGGCACGGTGATCCCGCTGCCGGTATCGGTCACCGACATCCCTCGGACGAGGCCGTCCGTCGGCTTCATGGCGATGGCGCGCACCATGTTGTCGCCGATGTGCTGCGCCACCTCGAGGATCAGGCGCATGGGCGTGCCGCCCAGCTCGTAGTCGATCCGGAGCGCGTTGTAGATATCAGGCATCGCGTCCGCAGGGAACTCGATGTCGACGACGGGCCCGATCACCCGGGATATGCGGCCCGCACCGGCGCCGGTGGTGGCGACATTCTCGGTGGCAGTAGCGGTCATGACTTCTCTTCCTTGGTCTGGTGCTGCCTCGTCGGTTGCACTTCTCGGCTCTCGTCCTGCTCGTCGCTCAACCCGTGTTGCCCCTCACCGCGTGTCGCCCCTCAGACAGTGTCGCCCGAGGACGCCAGCGCGTCGACGCCGCCGACGATCTCGCTGATCTCCTGGGTGATCTCGGCCTGGCGTGCCTGGTTCGCGAGCCGCGTGTAGTCGCGGATCAGGTCCTCGGCGTTGTCGGACGCCGTCTTCATGGCCCGCTGGCGAGCGGCCTGCTCGGAGGCGTTGGCCTGCAGCATGCAGTTGTAGATGCGGCTGCCGATGTACCGCGGCAGCAGCGCGTCCAGCACCTGCTCGGTGTTCGGCTCGAACTCGTACAGCGGCAGGAGGTCGTCCGGCTCGGGCTCCGCGACCCCCTCGACGACCTCGAGGGGCAGCAGCCGGATGACCTCCGCGACCTGGCTCACCATGTTGACGAAGCGCGTGAAGACGATGTGGATCTCGTCGACGCCCCCGTCCTCCGAGCCACGGACGAACGCGTCCACCAGCGTGTCGCCGATCTCGCGGGCGTTCTCGTACCGAGGCGCCTCGCTGAACCCGCTCCACTCCCGCTCGACATGGCGGCGGCGGAACCGGTAGAACGCGATCCCCTTGCGTCCGACGAGGTACGGAACGGCCTCGACGCCCCGCTCACGGAGCAGCTCGGTGAGCCGCTCACCCTCTCTGATCACGTTGGAGGAGTAGGCGCCCGCCATCCCCCGGTCGCTCGTCAGGAGCAGGATGGCGGCCCTCCGGACCTGGTCCTTCTCCGTCGTCAGCGGGTGCTCGGTGTTGGAGAAGGTCGCCACCGCCGAGACGGCTCGCGTGATCGCGCGCGCGAAGGGTGTGGATGCCTCGACCTGGGCGCGCGCCTTCGCGATCCGCGACGTCGCGATCAGCTCCATCGCGCTGAAGATCTTCTTCAGTGACGTCGTGGAGCTGATCTTGTTGCGGTAGACCCGCTGCTGGGCTCCCATGCTCCCCTCCTTGTCCCTCGATCCGTTGCTCGGGCGCAGGCGGCGCGTCAGCCGCGGCGCTGCCGCACGATCTGCTCCTGCCCGACGTCGGAGTCCTCGAGGGCCTCGGCCTGCTCGTGCCCGGCCTGGATCAGCGGCTTGCCCTCACCGGTGGAGAAGCCGCGCTTGAAGTTATCGACCTCGTTCTTCAGAGCGACCTCGGTGTCGTCGTCCAGCAGTCCCGTCTCGCGGATCGTCGGCAGGACGGCGCCGCTGCGGCGCAGGTGGTCGAGCAGCTCGGCCTCGAAGCGGCGGACGTCGGACACCGGCACGTCGTCCAACGCCCCTGTCGTGCCCAGCCAGATCGAGACGACCTGCTCCTCGACCGGGAACGGCGAGTACTGACCCTGCTTGAGGATCTCCATCAGGCGCTCGCCGCGTGCCAGCTGCTGCCGGGAGGCGGCATCGAGGTCGGAGGCGAACAGGGCGAACGCCTCCAGCGCCCGGTACTGGGCCAGGTCGACCCGCAGCGAGCCGGCGACCTTCCGCATCGCCTTGACCTGTGCGGCGCCGCCCACGCGGGACACGGAGACACCCACGTTGATCGCCGGGCGCTGGTTCGCGTTGAACAGGTCCGTCTCGAGGAAGATCTGCCCGTCCGTGATCGAGATGACGTTCGTCGGGATGTACGCCGACACGTCGTTGGCCTTCGTCTCGATCAGCGGAAGACCGGTCATCGACCCGGCCCCCATCTCGTCCGAGAGCTTCGCGCAGCGCTCGAGCAGCCGGGAGTGGAGGTAGAAGACGTCCCCCGGGTACGCCTCGCGGCCCGGGGGACGGCGCAGCAGCAGCGACACCGCGCGGTACGCCTCGGCCTGCTTGCTGAGGTCGTCGAACACGATGAGCACGTGCTTGCCCTGGTACATCCAGTGCTGCCCGATGGCCGAGCCGGTGTACGGGGCGAGGTACTTGAAGCCTGCCGGGTCGGACGCCGGCGCGGCGACGATCGTCGTGTACTCCAGCGCTCCGGCCTGCTCGAGGGCGCCACGCACCGACGCGATCGTGGACCCCTTCTGCCCGATCGCGACGTAGACGCAGCGCACCTGCTTCGTCGGGTCCCCCGACGCCCAGAACTGCTTCTGGTTGATGATCGTGTCCATGACGACGGCGGTCTTGCCGGTCTGCCGGTCACCGATGATCAGCTGCCGCTGGCCGCGGCCGATCGGCGTCATCGAGTCGATCGCCTTGATCCCCGTCTGCAGCGGCTCGTGCACCGACTGGCGCTGCACCACGGACGGCGCCTGCAGCTCGAGCGCACGCCGCGTCTCCGCCTTGATGTCGCCGAGGCCATCGATCGGCTCGCCCAGCGGGTCCACCACACGACCGAGGAACTCGTCGCCGACGGGCACCGAGAGGACCTCGCCGGTCCGCTTGACCTCCTGCCCCTCCTCGATCCCGCTGAAGTCACCGAGGACGACCACGCCGATCTGCCGGACGTCGAGGTTCAGCGCGAGGCCGAGGGTCCCGTCCTCGAAGCGCAGCAGCTCGTTGGCCATCGCGCCCGGCAGGCCCTCCACCTGCGCGATGCCGTCCATCGCCTCGACGACCCGTCCGACCTCCTCCCGCGACGCCGTCTCGGGTCGGTAGGACTGGACGAAGGAGTCCAGTGCGTCCCGGATCTCGTCCGGTCGGATCGTCAGCTCCGTCATCTCGGTGCTCTCCTGAAGTTGCTCGTACCGCTCTGGCTCGAGTCGGTTTGTCGTCGTCGTCCACCGGCCGTCGTGCCGGGCTCGACGGCCGTGCTGCGCCTGGAAGCCGGCGTCTGAACCCGAGCTGACCTATGAAGTTGTTCCCTGCGGCTCAGCCCGCCAGCCTCCGGCGGGCCTCGTCGAGCCTCGTCACGACGGTGCCGTCGATCACCTCGTCGCCCACCTGGATCCGCAGCCCACCCAGCACCTGCGGGTCGACCTCGACGTCCAGGTGCATCCTCAGACCGTAGATCCGGGTGAGCGCCGCGGAAAGCCGCTCCCGCTGGGACTCCGTGAGGGGTAGCGCGCTCTGCACGGTCGCGACCAGACGGTTGCGCCGCTCGGCGACCATCTGGCCGAAGTCCTCCAGCGCGGCGTCGATCCGCCGGCCCCGCGGGTGTGCGGCCGCCTGCCGCGCGAGGATCGTCGTCTGCGAGGTCGCCTTGCCCTCCAGCAGCTGCTCGACGAGCCGACCCTTGCCCTCCGACGGCAGGCTCCGGTCGTCCAGCGTCCGCCGCAGCTCCTGGTCGCCGTCCACGATCCGGCCGAAGCGGAACAGCTCGTCCTCGAGCCTCTCCAGCGTGCCGTCGTCCTCGGCGGAGGCGACCACGGCGACCGCGCCGAGGTGCTCGCACGCGTCACCCAGGTCCCGCGCGCTCGACCA
>JBKHWX010000121.1:0-38370 GCA_046566325.1 Actinomycetes bacterium
GACGAGAAGCGGATCGAGAAGCACACGGTGCGGCCACGGCCCGCCACCGGCGGTCCCGCCGAGACCGAGCAGTCCGGCAAGCCCGCGCGCTCCGGCACAGGCGAGGAGGTGGGGTCCTGATGGCGCTGACCCGCGAGCAGATGGCGGCCCGGGCGGCGGCCGAGCTGTCGGACGGCTCGTACGTCAACCTGGGCATCGGCCTGCCGACGCTCGTGCCGAACTACGTGCCGGACGACGTCGAGATCGTGCTGCAGTCCGAGAACGGGATCCTCGGGGTCGGCGCCTATCCCTACGAGGGCGAGGAGGACCCGGACCTCATCAACGCCGGCAAGGAGACGGTGACGCTGCGCAAGGGCGCCGCGTTCTTCGACTCCGCCATGAGCTTCGGCATGATCCGCGGCGGCAAGATCGACGCCGCCATCCTCGGCGCCATGCAGGTCTCCGCGGCCGGCGACATCGCGAACTGGACCATCCCCGGCAAGATGATCAAGGGCATGGGCGGGGCCATGGACCTCGTCCACGGCGCCAAGAAGGTCATCGTCCTCATGGAGCACGTCGCCAAGGACGGCTCGTACAAGGTGGTGAACGAGTGCTCCCTGCCCTATACCGGCAGGGGCGTCGTGCAGCGCATCATCACCGACCTCGCCGTGATCGACGTCACGCCGGACGGCCTCGTGCTCCGCGAGACGGCCCCGGGAGTGAGCGTCGACGAGGTCCGCGAGAAGACGGAACCGCCTCTTCTCGTGGACGACGTCGCGGAGGTGACCGTCGCCGTCCCCTCGTAGCGAGGGCAGCTCCCGCGAGACCGCAACTCCCGAGGCCGTTTCCAGGCAGCGTCCGGGGAGCGCGCGTCATCGGCTACCCGAGGAACGGCCCCGGCACGGATGCGAGGACGAGGTCGCCGTGGCCGTGCACCTCAAGGGGACCGTCGGATGCGGGCACGAACGCCGACTCTCCTCGTCGAAGCGGCAGCGTCTCCTGCCCGGCGGCGAGCTCGACCGCGCCGTCCAGGCAGAGCAGGATGCGCGGGCCCGTCTGCGAGAGGCGCACGGTCTCGCCACGCACCACGACCTGGCTCAGCTCGAACTCCTCGGCCGGGGTCCGCCAGGTACGGCAGCCACCGTCCTCGGCGGGGACGACGTACGGCACGTCGCTCGGGGTGAAGTCGACGACCCGCAGCAGCTCCGGGATGTCCACGTGCTTCTCGGTGAGCCCACCGCGCAGCACGTTGTCCGAGCACGCCATCAGCTCGACGGCCGTGCCCCGCAGGTGCGCGTGGATGTTGCCCGCCGCCAGGAAGAGCGCCTCTCCCGGCGCGAGCGAGACGCGGTGCAGGAGGAGCGAGACCAGGACGCCGGGGTCCCCCGGGCAGGACGACGCGAGCGCCACGACCGTGGCGTCCTCGAGCGGGTAGGGCGAGCCGCTCCGGAGCCGAGCCGCGCACGCGTCCGCGACGCGCCGCACCAGGTCCGGTCGCGGCGACCCGTCGCCGAGCACCTCGGTGAAGACGGCCCGCAGCGACTCCGCGCTCGGGTCCTGCGCGAGCTGGTCGCGCCAGACGTCCACCTCCGGCACACCGAGCCCCTCGAGCAGCTCGGCGGTCTCCTTCGGGTCACGGAAGCCGCAGAGCGCTTCGAACCGTGTCAGGGCGAGCACCAGCTCGGGCTTGTGCTGGTCGTCCTTGTACCTGCGGTGGGGCGCGTCCATCGGCACGCCGCTGCGCTGCTCCACCGCCCAGCCGTCGGCGGCCTGCCCAGAGCTCGGATGCACCTGCAGGGAGAGCGGCCGGTCGGCGGCCAGCACCTTGAGCAGGTACGGGACCCGGGCACCGAACCTCTCCAGGACGTCCGCCCCGAGCACGGCGGCGGGCGCGTCTCGTACCACCTCGTCGAGCGGCCGCTCACCGCCGGAGTCGACGACCAGGGACGGGCCGCTCTCGTGCGCTCCCAGCCACAGCTCCGCCTGGGGCGACCCGTCGGCCTCCACCGCCAGCAGCTCCGGGATCGCGGTCCGCGAACCCCAGGCGTAGTGACGGACGGGGTTCTTGAGCGGCTTCATGATGATGTCAGGGTACCTGCCCATTCGTCCCAGGAAGGTGACATTCGACGCGACCTAGGCTGAGCGGGTGACCGCCCCGGACGCCGACCCCGCCCGCGTCGCCGTCACCGTGGAGCAGGCCTGGCACCGCGTGCCGGGCGGCACCGCGACGTCCGTCCTCCAGGCGCTGGCCGCGCTCGCGCAGCGGGACGACGTCGCCGTCGTCGGCGTGTCGGCGCGGCACCGCCACCTGCCGCCCGAGGCGTTCCGCCCGCCCGTGCCCGTCCGGCAGCTCCCGCTCCCCCGCCCCCTGCTGTACGAGGCGTGGCACCGCCTGCGCTGGCCCGCCGTCCAGACGGCGACGGGTCCGGTGGACGTCGTCCACGCCACCACGTTCGCAATCCCGCCGAAGCGAGGCCCGCTGGTCGTCACCGTGCACGACCTCGCGTTCCTCGCCGACCCTCAGCACTTCACCCGCCGCGGCAACCGGTTCTTCCGTCGGGGGCTCGAGCTGACGAAGCGGGAGGCCGACCTCGTCGTCGTCCCCTCGACGGCGACGCTGCAGGAGTGTGTGGCGGCGGGCGTCGACGAGGACCGGCTGCGGCTCGTCCCGCACGGTGTGCGGCACCTGCCCGTCGCGGAGGACCGGGCGGGCGCCGTCCGCCGCCGGCTCGGCCTCGACCGCCCGTACGTGCTGTGGTGCGGGACGCTCGAGCCGCGCAAGAACCTGCCCACGCTGCTGACAGCCTTCGCGGCCGTGGCGCGCACCCGGCCGGAGCTCGACCTCGCCCTCGTCGGTCCGACCGGATGGGGGGACGCCGGACTCGGCTCGGCCCCGCCCGAGCGCGTCCGCCTGGTCGGGTTCCTGGACGACCCGGACCTGCACGCCGTCTACGCCGGCGCCCGCGCCTTCTGCTACCCGTCGATCCGGGAGGGGTTCGGGATGCCCGTGCTGGAGGCGATGTCCCACGGCGTACCGGTCGTGACGTCGTCGGGTACCCCGATGGAGGAGCTCGTGGGGGAGGCCGGGATCGCGGTCCCGGCACTGGACACGGACGGCGTCGCCGAGGCTCTGCTCACGGCGACCGGCCCAGCCCACGACGACCTGGCCAGGCGCGCCCGTGAGCGGGCCGGGAGGTACTCGTGGGAGCGGGCCGCCGACCAGCTCGCGACGGTCTATCGGGAGGTCGCAGGACGCTGACCCTGGCAGCGCGCCGCTGAGCGTCCCGAGACCCGCCGTGGTGAACACTGTCCGGCATGCGCGGAATCATCCTGGCCGGCGGGTCCGGCACCCGGCTGCACCCGATCACCCAGGGCGTGAGCAAGCAGCTGGTCCCGGTCTACGACAAGCCGATGGTCTACTACCCGCTGTCGACACTGATGCTGGCCGGCATCTCGGACGTGCTCGTGATCACGACGCCCCACGACGCGGAGCAGTTCGAGCGGCTGCTCGGGAACGGCTCCCAGTTCGGCATCTCGGTCACCTACGCCCAACAGCCACGGCCGGAGGGCCTGGCACAGGCGTTCGTGATCGGCGCCGACTTCCTCGGCTCGGACGCCGCCGCCCTCGTGCTCGGGGACAACATCTTCTACGGGCCGACCCTCGGCAGCCAGCTCGGCCGGTTCAGCGAGCTCGACGGAGGAGTGGTCTTCGCCTACTGGGTGGCTGAGCCGACCACGTACGGCGTGGTGGAGTTCGACGACCAGGGACGCGCGCTGTCGCTGGAGGAGAAGCCGGCCGACCCCAAGAGCAACTACGCCGTGCCGGGCCTGTACTTCTACAGCAACGACGTCGTCGACATCGCCAGGGACCTCAAGCCCTCAGCGCGCGGGGAGCTGGAGATCACCGACGTCAACCGCATCTACCTGGAGCAGGGGCGGCTGCAGGTGAACGTGCTCCCCCGCGGGACCGCCTGGCTCGACACCGGCACCTTCGACTCCCTGCTCGACGCCGGCAACTTCGTCTCCACCCTGGAGGCTCGGCAGGGCCTGAAGATCGGCTGCCCCGAGGAGGTCGCCTGGCGGCGTGGCTGGCTGGACGACGAGGGGTTGCGCGAGCGGGCGGAGAGCCTGCGCAAGAGCGGCTACGGCGGCTACCTGCTCGAGCTGCTGCAGCGGGGCCGCTGACGCTGAGGGGTCACCCGGCCAGCACGGACGGTGCCGCAGCCGCCCACCGCTCCTGCCAGGGGCCGATCGGCTCGACGCCCGCCGCGCCGAGGGCGTCGTGGCCCAGTACCGAGTAGGCAGGGCGCGGGGCCGGGCGCGGGAAGGCGTCCGACGTCGTCGGGCGCACCATGTCCGGGTCGAGGCCCGCGGCGGCCACCACCTCGCGGGCGAAGCCGCACCAGCTCACCTGCCCGGACGACGTCCCGTGGTACGTGCCCGCCGGGACGCCGGCCTCGACCAGCCGCACCAGCAGGTCGGCGACGTCGACCGTCCAGGTCGGCTGTCCCACCTGGTCGTCGACGACGTCCAGGTGGTCGCGCGTCGCGGCGGCTCCGGCGATGGTCTTCGGGAAGCACCTGCCGTGCGTGCCGTAGAGCCAGGCGGTGCGGACGACGAGGACGTCGTCCCACTCGGCGCGGACCGCCCACTCCCCCGCCGCCTTCGTCCGGCCGTAGGCGGAGCGCGGCGCCATCGGAGCGTCCTCCCGGTAGGGGGAGGTCGCAGCACCGTCGAACACGTAGTCCGTGGAGACGTGGGCGAGGCGGGCCCTCGCCTCCGCGGCCGCACGGGCGACGTTGGCGGCTGCGACGGCGTTGACGTCGAACGCCGCCGCCTCCTGCGTCTCGGCGTCGTCCACCGCGGTCCACGCCGCGCAGTTCACCACGACGTCGTGGCCACGGACGGCGTCGGCACAGGCGGCCGGGTCGGTCACGTCCAGGTCGCCGCGGGTGGCGGCGGTCACCACGTGACCCTCCGCGGCGAGCCGGGACACGACGTCACGGCCCAGCATCCCCCCAGCACCCGTCACCAGCCACCGCATGGCTCGCAAGGGTACCGACGCCCGCGCTAGTAGCCTGACGCTGCCAGGGCGTCGACGTCGGGAGCACTGTTGGAGATCCGGGAGCTGTCCGTACCAGGCGCCTACGAGGTGACGCCGAAGCAGTTCGGGGACGCCCGAGGCGTCTTCCTCGAGTGGTTCCGCAGCGACCATCTCGCCGACGTGATCGGTCACGAGATGCAGGTACGTCAGACGAACTGCTCGGTGTCCGCAGCGGGGGTCGTCCGGGGCATCCACTTCGCCGACGTCCCACCCAGCCAGGCGAAGTACGTGACCTGCTTCACCGGGGCGGTGCTGGACGTCGTCATCGACATCCGCGTCGGCTCACCCACGTTCGGGGAGTGGGACAGCGTCCTGCTGGACGACGTCGACCGGCGGGCGGTGTACGTCTCGGAGGGCCTCGGCCACGCGTTCATGTCGCTGCAGGACGGGTCCGCCGTCGCCTACCTCTGCTCGACCCCGTACTCGCCCACCCGCGAGCACGGGGTGCACCCCCTCGACCCGGAGGTGGGCGTCGACTGGCCGACGCAGGACCGGACCGGCCGCCCGATCGAGCCCCTGCTGTCCGAGAAGGACGGCCAGGCCCCGTCGCTGGCGCAGGCCCGCGAGCAGGGCCTGCTCCCGACGTTGGACGACGCCCGGCGGTTCGTCGACTCCCTGCGGTGACCACGCCCCCGTCGTCCACCGACCCGCCCGAACCAGGCAGCCCAGAGACGGGCAGCCCAGGCACCGGCAGCCCAGACGTCCCCAGCCCAGACATCGGCAACCCGGACACCGCCGTCGTCATCCCCGTCTACAACGAGGCCACCGTGATCGCGTCGGTCGTCGAGGGTGTCCTGCGCCACGTCGACAAGGTGGTGTGCGTCGACGACGGCAGCTCGGACGGGTCCGCGGACGAGATCGCGAAGACCCGGGCCCACCTCGTCCGCCACCCCGTGAACCTCGGCCAGGGCGCCGCGCTGCAGACCGGTCTCGAGTACGCGCTCCTCGACCCCGCCGTCCGCTACTTCGTCACCTACGACGCGGACGGCCAGCACCGGATGGAGGACGTGCTCACGATGCTGGACGTGGCCCGCCAGCAGCACGTGGACGTCGTCTTCGGGTCGCGCTTCCTCGGCGGCCGCAGCGAGGTCGGCGGGGTCAAGCGAGTCGTGCTGAAGCTGGCGGTCGCCTACATGAACGCGTCGTCCGGGATCCGGCTCACCGACGCCCACAACGGGCTCCGCGTGCTCACGCGGCCCGTCGTGGAGCGGCTGGACCTGCGGCAGAACGGCATGGCGCACGCCAGCGAGCTGGTGAACAAGGTCAGCAAGGGGGGGTACTCCTTCGCGGAGGTGCCCGTGCACATCCTCTACACCGACTACTCCAAGGGGAAAGGTCAGTCCCTGCTCAACTCCGTGAACATCCTGTTCGACATGCTGTTCCGCTGAGGGGGAGCCGTGCTGATCCAGATCCTGCTCGTCGCCGCGATCGCCGTCGTCGTCGTGTCCTTCCTCCACAACCGGAACGCCATGCGCTTCCAGGCCGGCAAGAAGCTGCTGTTCGCCCTGTTCGTGCTCGCC
The DNA here is from genome assembly GCA_046566325.1 of Actinomycetes bacterium. Taxonomy (GTDB): domain Bacteria; phylum Actinomycetota; class Actinomycetes; order Actinomycetales; family BWSM-131; genus BWSM-131. The sequence goes on from JBKHWX010000121.1 coordinate 6,604, forward strand.
TGCCTCGTGGCCGTGGTCTACCCCGAGGGCATGACCGCCGTGGCCCACCTCGTGGGGGTCGGCCGTGGGGCCGACCTGATCCTCTACGGCCTGGTCGTGGCCTTCGTGTTCGTCTCCCTCAACACGTACCTGAAGTTCCGGGACTACGAGGCCCGGCTGACGGCGATCGCCCGCCGGCTGGCGATCGCAGAGGCCCGCGCCCAGCACCGCGACGGGCAGCCGTGGCACTGAGGTCCTCGTCGAACCCCTTCCCCGACCACGACCCGTCGCCGCACGCGGCTCCCTCACCCGAGCGCGTCCCGGCCCCTGCCCTCCTGCGTCTCCCCCGTGCGGTCCTCGGCGGCCTGCCACGCGGCACCCTCGACGTGGGCGTCGGGCTCGCCGTCCTCGGCGTGGCCGCGTACGTCTACCTCGCCGTCGCTGGGCGGGCGCTCGGCCCCGAGCGCTTCGCGGCGCTCTCCGTCGTGTGGGTCCTCGTCTTCACCGTGGGTCCCGGCCTCTTCGTCCCGCTCGAGCAGGAGATCGGCAGGGCGGTGGCCGAACGGCGGGCTCGACACGTGGGCGGTCTCCCGGTCCTGCGGACGGCGGCTCTGCTCGGCGCCGTCTTCGCCGTCGGCGTCCTCGTCCTGCTCGCGGCCGCGTCGCCCGTGATCGTTCCCGCCCTGTTCCGGGGCAACGGCGTCCTGCTCGTGATGACCGGGCTCGCCGTGGTCTCGCTCGCGGTGGCCTACCCCAGCCGGGGCGCGCTGGCCGGGTCCGGACGGTTCCGCCGGTACGGGGCGCAGCTCAGCGTCGAAGGCGCGCTGCGGGTCGCGGTGGCAGTCGGCCTGTGGGTCGCGGGTGTCCGCTCCACCGGCGCGTTCGCGCTGGCGCTCGCGCTGCCGGCGCTCGTCGCCGCCCTCGTCACCGTCCCACCGCCGCGCCGTCTCCTGGACGACGGCCCCCACGCCAGCGTGCACGAGCTGTCCGGACGGATCGGCCTGCTGCTGGGCATCTCGCTGATGACGAACTCGCTCGTGAACGCGGGCCCCGTGCTGGTGCAGGCGCTGGCGTCCCCGTCGGAGAAGGCCGCGGCAGGGGTCTTCCTGGCGGCCCTGATCGTGGCGAGGGTGCCGCTGTTCCTGTTCTCCGCGGTCCAGGCCGTGATGCTCCCCCGCCTGGCGTCGCTGGCGGCGGTGGGCGCCGCTCACGACTTCACCCGCCTGCTCTACCGGGTGCTGCTGCTCGTCGGCTCGATCGGAGCGGTCGGCGTCCTCGGCTGCCTGACGGTCGGCCCGGAGGTCATCGTCGTCTTCTTCGGCGGCGACTTCGCGTTCCCGCGCACGGACCTGGTGCTGCTGGCAGTTGCCAGCGCCGCCTACATGGTGGGGGTGGCGCTCACCCAGGTGCTCGTGGCGCTCGATCAGCACCATCGCGCGCTGCTGGCCTGGGTCGTCGGCGTCGTCGTGCTGGTCTTGCTCACGCTCGTGCTGCACGACCTGCTGCTGCGGGTGGAGCTGGGCTTCCTGTTCGGCAGCACGAGCGCCGTCCTCGCCCTCGCTATCCTCCTGCGAACCCCGATGGCCGCTCTTCGAGGACGGCACCAGCCAGCGGACGGAACCTCGTGAAGCTCACCGTGCTCATGACCGTCTACGACGGCGCGGAGCCGGACCAGCTGCGACGTGCGCTCGAGAGCGTGGTCCGGCAGACCCGGGTGCCGGACGAGATCCTCGTCGTGGAGGACGGGCCCCTGCGTCCGGCGTTGCGGGAGGTGCTCGCGCGCTTCCAGGACGACCGTCGGGACGTCGTCCGCCTGCTGCCGCTCCCCGAGAACGTCGGCGGCGGCGCGGCCTCCGACGTGGGCCTTCGGGCGGCGACGTGGGACGTCGTCGCGAAGATGGACGCGGACGACGTGGCCATGCCGACGCGGTTCGAGACCCAGCTGAGGCTGCTCGAGGAGCAGGGGCTCGACGTGGTCGGGTCGAGCATGCTGGAGTTCGAAGGCGCCGAGAGCAACGTCGTGGGGCTGCGCCGTCCCCCTCTCTCCCACCAGGAGATCGCGCGGTACGCCCGCCTGCACAACCCGCTCAACCATCCCACCGTGATGATGCGACGGGACGCGGCCCTGCGGGCCGGCGGGTACGTCGAGATCAAGTACGTCGAGGACTACGACCTGTGGGCCCGGATGCTCGCGTCGGGAGCGAGGTTCGGCAACGTCGCCGAGCCGTTGCTGCTCTTCCGGACGTCGTCCGCGATGTACCGGCGCCGTGCCGGCGTGGCGCTCCTGCGGTCGGAGTGGGTGCTGCAGCGTCGGCTGCAGGAGCTCGGGCTCGTCAGCGGCTGGCAGCGGGCACGGAACCTCGTGCTCCGGTGCACCTTCCGGCTGCTGCCCACCGGCCTGCTGCGGCTCGCGTACGCCCGGCTGCTCCGGGCGCGGAGGGCGTCAGACGCTGCGGCTGGGCTCCGGTGACGGCTGAGCGTCGGGTGACGCCTGAGCCTGAGGTGACGGATGGGCCTCGCGTGACGGATGGGCCTTCGCTGAGGGCTGAGCCTTCGCTGACGGCTCGGCCTGGGCGGACAAGTGGCGGCGCGCCGGACGCTGCCTCCGCAACCGTCCGAACGCCTGACCGATCGCGTGCTGTCCCGTGGCGAGGCCCATCCGCGCCCTGACGATGTACGGGACGAGCCGGCTCGGGATACGGAACGAGATGGCCGTCGTCCCCGCCGGCCAGACCCGCACGACCTCCTGCTCCGCCACGGTCTGCCGCTCGTGCTCGAGCCCGCTGGTCGGCAGCCAGGCATCCAGCGCCTCCCGCCAGGGACCCGGGTCACCCCAGGTCGCGTACAGCTTGTGCGACGTGGTCACGAGCACATGGAGACCGCCCGCCACCTCCCCCCACACGACCGCCGCCACCCCGGGCGTGTGCTCGCTGCGGTAGTCGTCGAAGACGACCACTCCGTCGGGGGCGAGCAGCGTGCGAGCGGCCTCGACGTCACCGACGACGTGCTCGTACAGGTGGGAGGCGTCGATATGGACGAACCGGTGCGTCCCATGGCTGGCAGAAGCGGTGATCTGCGAGCTCGGCGCCCTCACGACGACCGGGAGCTCGCCGTGGATGCGCCGGTAGTTCTGCTCGAACCGCTCCTGCGACAGGCCTGGGTACTGCCCGGTGTTCTCGTCGGCGTTCTCGTCGTCGCCCGGGTTCGCGCCGAACAGGTCGATGACGGTGAAGGTCTCGCCCGGACGCACGTAGGCACCGATGAGGGCCGCGCTCTTGCCGAGGTAGGCGCCCAGCTCGGCGACATCGCCTCCGAGGTCTCGGGCGGACAGGAAGAAGCGGAAGAGGGCCTTGTCCGTGCCCGTGAACCAGCCCTCGATCCCGTCGATCTCGCTGTCGGTGACGTCCCGCCGCATGCCGCGCATCCTCCCACAGCGGTGAACCGCGGCTGTCAGAGGACGACGGCCGCTCGCCGGGCGTGCTGCCCGGGAGCGGTCGTCGTCCTCGATGAGCGTCGACGTCAGCGTGCCTGCGTGGTCGACACCCAGACGGCGCCGTCGGTGCCGCGCACGAACACAGCCATCTTCTTGTCGAGCCGGCCGACGAGGGCAGGTCCCGCGTCGGTCTGGCCGCCGGCGTCGGACCAGCCCAGCCAGCCTGCCGAGTAGCCGCGCCGCTTGACCCTGCGGTCCTTGCCCACGCTGGCGACCTCCAGCATGTTCGTGGCGGGAGCGGCGATCGCGGGGTCGGAGGTGCTCTGGCCGCCCAGGTTCAGCCAGGGCGTCCACGTGGTCCGCAGAGAGCGGTGCCATACGCCTCCGTCCGTCCCGGTCACCACGAGGTCGATCCGCCCCGGCCCGTCGGAGGTCACGGAAGGCGCCGAAGCCAGCCCACCGCCGAGAGACTTCCATCCGCTCCAGCTGCCGCCGGAGTACGAGCGCTGCCACAGCGCCTTGTCGGTGCCTCGGACGAACACGTCCATGCCGCCCGGCTTCGCCGACACCGCCGCGGGGGCGGAGTCCAGCGTGCCGCCGAGACTCTCCCAGGCACTCCACGTCTTCCCGGTCCGGGTCCGGTGCCAGAGGGCGTTGTCGGTGCCGCGGACGAAGACGTCGACGCGATCCTTCGCCGGCGAGGCCACAGCGGGGCTCAGGTCCGTCGTCCCGCCGAGACCCTCCCAGGGTGACCAGCTGCCGCTGAAGCTCCGCGAGTACAGAGCTCGGTCGGTCCCGACCGTGACGACCTCCATGCCGTCCGACGGCGTGGAGAGGGCCGCGGGGCGGCCGATGATCCCGCCTCCGAGGGACTGCCAGGCGCTGTACTGGAGGGTGTACCAGGACGTCTCTCCCCGGGCCCCCGCCCAGGACATAGAGATGTGGACGTGGTTGCGGTGGCAGATGTTGTCGTCGACCGGGCTCGTCCGGACCGACACGCAGTCGCTGTACTCCCGCCAGCCGGCGGCGGTGTTGTACAGGGAGAAGATGCGGCTGTCCCAGATGACGTACTGGATGCCGAGCCGGCGCGCCATCGCGTGGTGGTTGCCGTACTCATCGTCCCGCAGCAGCCACTCGAGGAACGACTCGGCGGTCGCGCGCTGGTCGGGCACCCGCGAGTTGGTCATCCAGTCGATGGCCCGGCCTTCCTCGTGCCCGCTGTTGCTTGCGGTGCACGCTCGGGAGATGTTGCTGGTGATCGACGTGCCGTAGGTCGCCTTGAGCAGCCGGACCAGCGCCTCCGCCCCTGGCTTCGGTGTCGGGTCGCAGCCGGACTCCGCCTCGTACCGGGAGTAGGCGTCGATGCTGCGCGGAAACGGCGGTGCGGAGGGTGCGACCGCGGACGCCGGAGAGGCGACGCCGAGGACGGTGCCGAGAAGGGCCAAGGGAACGAGAAGGCGCAAGAACGAGAGGTTCATGAGACGTGACCACGCAATCGGTAGGCGGCGTTCCCTTACGGGATCGGCCTGCCGGCCTGATCACTTGAGGTGAGGAATGTTCACCTCTCTGTAGCCGGGGGCGGACGGCGCGCCGCTCGGCGTCCTGCGCGTCGTCTCGTCAGCGCCCGGGGCTGGTGAACAGAGCGCACGTGGGGGTCGTGCCGGACGCGCGCCACCCGGCTCGGGTCAGGAGCTCGTCAGCGGCGTCCTCCGTCTCGACGCAGGCCACGGCCACGTCGAGCTCGGACAGTGCCCGCAGCACCGCTGCATCCTCGCCGTCCATGCGGTCCCCGTCGGCGAAGCGCTCGAGCAGAAGCCGGTCGTCGAGGTGCCCGCCGGGTACGGAGCGGAGTGCGGCCATGTAGTCGCCCCTGCTGACGACGGGGTGCACGCGGGCGGAGACAAGGCTCACCGCGAACGAGGTGCTCGTGGGAGCCAGGACCGGATGCGACGCGCCGTCAGAGGTGGCCACGCTCACGACCTGCCGTGCCGCCTCCAGGTCAGGTTCGGGAACCTTCCACCGGGGAAGGGTGATGGCCGCTCCCGCGTTCTTCGGCGACCACAGCGGGAGCCCGGTCCCTACCAGGGCGCCCACGGCGAGGACGGCGACGAGGCCCCGCCACGCAGGCGATGACCGTGCGCTCGCCAGGAGCGACACCGCGGCGCCGACCAGCGCGGGGAGCGGCGCCACCCATGCCAGCCGCCACAGGATCAGGCCGGCACCGGTGGCGGCGTCGATCGTGTGCAGGGTGGCGGGTGCCAGGACGGCGCAGGTGCCGAGCACGCTGAGGAGCGCGACCGCGCGGCCCACGCCCCGCGCGCCCAGCCAGCCGAGCGCCAGCCCGACCACCGCGGGGACGACGACGGCGCCGCTTCCGAGCACAGAGGCGACGACCTGCATGCTTCCCGGCGCGGACACGTCAGGCAGTGGGGGCGCCCCGGGGACCGACACGGAGACGAGCGCCGTCGTGACGGGGTAGACCGCGACGGCTGCCGCTCCGGCCGCAGCTCGCAGATCTCGTCTCAGCACCGCTACCACTCCGAGGACGCACGCGACCACCGGCACCACGAAGAACGCGGAGGTGGTGAGTCCCACACCTGCGACTGACGCCCCCGTCATCAAGATCAGACTGCGCCGGGACCGGCTCCGCAGCCAGTCCGTACCCACCGCGTACAGGTACGGAACGACGACCGCGACGAACAGGACCTTCCCCTGCCAGATCCGCCCCACGTGCAGGTTGCCGAAGGACGCATGGTCGGCACCGCCCCACAGGATGAACACGAGCGCCGCGACCAGCGCGAGCGAGGGCGCGGACACCCGCCACGACACGAGCAGCCGGTGCAGCGCGAGGACGGCGACGGCGGCCCCGACGGGAGTCGCGACCAGGTAGACGACCGTCCCCGCCTCGAGACCCGCGGCGCGAGCCACGGCACCGAGCAGGGTCTCCCAGGAGGTGACCGGGGGATAGCCGCTCGCAACCGGGGGGTAGACACCGGCCGAGAAGACCGTGTCGCGGGTGGGGATGAGCCCCAGCTGCCGGACCGCTACCGAGCGGCCCACGTAGACGATGTCGTCGGCGTCCGGCCGGGTGAGCAGCAGCGAGAAGACGGCCATCGCACAGGCCAGGCCGACCGGCACGTAGCGACCGGCGCTCCGCCGTCCCCGGGAAGGCACGGACGGCCGGCCGCGGGTCAGCCAGACGACCACGCCGGCCGACAGGGCAACCCACACGAGGGCCACCGCGAGCAGCGGCATGCTCAGCAGCAGCCCGAGGTGGTACGCCAGCGTCCATGCGGCCAGCAGACCCAGGGCGAGGTCGACGAGGAGGTCCAGACGGCCGGCCGGCGGCGCGGCGGCGCGTGCTCCCATGCGACCCCCTCTGCCACCGCCCGTGCCGGCCCGACGGTATCCGCCGACCTCCGGGCACGACGAAGGGCGGGCCTCCGCGGCTGCTGTTCGCGCCGGGAGGCCCGCCCTGGTGGAGCTCTGCCGTCTGCTGGCGGGAAGGCCCGCAGCAGACCTACTGCGACTGTCCGGACAGGAGCCAGACGGCGCCGTCCGTACCGCGCGCCGCGAGACTGATGCTCCCGTCTCCCGCACTGGCGAGGGCCGGGCCCTCGGACGTCGTGCCGCCGACGTCCGACCAGGACTGCCAGCCGACCGAGTAGGCGCGCCTCTTGACGTGGCGGTCGGTCCCCGTGGTCGCGATCTCGAGGGTGTCGGCGGCCGGAGCGGTGACCGCCGCGTCGCTCCCGGTGTCGCCACCCAGGCCGAGCCACGGCGTCCAGCTACCCCGCAGCGAGCGGTGCCAGACCGCCCGGTCGGAGCCGACGGCGACGACGTCCACACGGCCCTCGCCGTCGGAGGTGGCGGCCGGCCCCGACGTCAGCGCGCCGCCGAGAGACGACCACGAGGACCACGTCCCGTTGTCGTAGGCCCGGTGCCAGAGCGCCTTGTCGGTCCCCTGCACGAGCACGTCGATCCGGCCGGGACGCGACGAGACGGCCGCCGGCGAGGACGCGAGGGTGCCTCCGAGGCTCCGCCACGCGGACCAGGCACCGTTCTCGTAGGTGCGCTGCCACAGCGCGCGGTCCTGACCACGGACGAAGACGTCCCGTCGGTCGCTTCCCCAGCTCGAGACGGCCGGGCTGAGGTCGGTCGCTCCTCCGAGCGACTGCCACGAGGACCAGGAGCTGCTCTTCGACTTCAGGTACACCGCCTTGTCCGAACCGACGGCGACGACGTCCAGACGACCCGGTGCGGGAGCCACCGCGGCAGGACGTCCGAGGATGGCGCCGCCGAGGGACTGCCAGGTGGAGTACTTCACGGCCCGCGGGACCGGCTTCGCGGCCGCCGGTGGCTGCGACGTCCCCTGCAGCTGCTGCACCGTCGTCCGGATGGCCGGCAGCTGTGAGTACAGGTTGTTCCCGGGGCACTCGGTGAGGCCCACGTCCCGGTGACCGAAGATGACCGGAAGGGTCACGCGCTGACCCACCGCGTACCTCGCGGTCCCGCCGCCCGCGCTGGTGAGCGTGACGGAGCCGGTCGGGCTGACCCCGTACATCCCCAGCTTCCAGGCGGCGACGCGCGAGATCGCGTTGACCATCGCCGGCGGAGCCGACGTCGTGGAGTAGTTGCCGAGTGCGGAGATGCCGGCCGTGCTCGCGTTGAAGCCACCGGCGTGCGCGCCCTGGACCGCCTTGTCGACGCCCCCGGCACGGCCCTCGTAGATGTTCCCCCACTTGTCGACCACGAAGTTGTAGCCCAGGTCGCACCACCCCAGGACCTTGGTGTGGTACGCGTAGTCCGCCCGCAGCTGGGCCATGGCCTGAGCCTGGGTGGAGTAGGAGTTGCCACCGGCGGTGTGGTGCACGGTGATGCCCTTGACGGACGACATGTACGTGACCGAGTTGCACTTCAAGCGCTCGTCCGCGCCCCACTGAGCGCGGCTGATGATGGCGGGACGGGCAGCGGCAGCGCCAGCCGTCGCGAGAGGTTGAGCGCTCGCACCGGCGGAGGTGCCCGGGTCCACGAGCCGCACGTCGAGCTGGTCGGGCAGCTGGCCGGCCTGCGGGCGGACCCGCACCTGCACCTGGTCGCTGTCCCCTACCCAGAGCGGCTCGGTCGCGGTCGTGATCGCAGAACCGGCGTCCGGCGCGCCGGGATCAGGAGCGCTGTCGAGCGTGGAGAGCTTCTGCCAGGCCTGCCAGCGGCCACCTGTGGCCACGCGCACCTCGACGCTCGGGGTGCGGTCCTTGCCCGTCCACGTGGCGCCCACCATCGAGAAGTTGCGGACGGCGATCGGCGCGGACTCCAGCGTCCCCTGCCCCGCCTCCGCGTTCGGCTGAGCAGAGACGCCGCTGGACGGCGCGGCCGCGGCCTTGACGCCCTGGAGGCCGTCGAGACGGACGGAGACGGTCTGCAGCTCGGGAGACACCGGCTGCGGCGAGTCCGCCCAGACCGGCCCGATGACGGGTGCTGCGACCAGCAGAGCGGCCGTCCCGACCGCCGTGATCACGGAATGAACCTTCATGTCAACCTCGTCGACCTCGACATCTCGGACAGCGCGAGGAGTCCTGGGACCTCCACCACCGGAGTCACCACCGCAGTCGGTTCCGGTGCGGGGTCCGCCATCGCACGAGAGAGTCGTCGGCCGAAAAGGGCCGGCACTTGAGCCGATCGGAGGACGCCTTCGCGTGCGGGTCGTGACGGCGTTCCACGGATCGGGCCCAGGTGCGGGTCGCGAGGAGCCGCAACGAGGACGTTCCGCATCCGCCCTCGGGGCTCTCAGGTCGCTCACGAGGCTCGGCGGCCGAGCGGCGAGCTCGGTGTCGACGAGGTGTCTGGCGGGAGCGCCTCGTGCGCCTAGTGATCACAAGGGCCGCGGAGGCCGTAGTCTCCTGCGGTGCTGCCTACAGGGCCGAGAGCCGCGCGCGGACCGGCGTGGGTGCGCTGGACCGTCGTAGCCCTGGTCGTGGGCGTGCTCGCCCTGGGAGCGGTGGCCCGCTACCTCCCGATCCAGCAGTCCTTGTCCAGGGCGGACGAGTACGTGTTCATCGATGCGCTCGACAAGGCGTCACGAGGCGACGTGGTGGAGCAGGGAGAGCACCTCGACCCCTACACGCTGACGCTGCTGCAGTGCCGGGGCATCTCCGACTTCGGCCCCGTCGGCCCCCCCTGCGGCCAGCCGTTCCCGCTCTCGAAGGCTCCCTTCGGGGGGGTCACCTCGGCGGACGCCTACACGCCCACCTACTTCTTCCTCACGGCCTGGCTCGCGAAGGGCCTGCTGCTCACGCCCTTCGTCCAGGACCTGCTGGTCGCCGGACGGCTCGTCGACGGCCTGTGGCTGTGGGCGGGGCTGATGGCGACGATCGCCCTCGCGCGATCCCTCGGGGCGTCAGGAGCGGCGTCCGTCGCCGTCGCGCTGCTGATGCTCACCGCACCTGCGACACGGTGGACGAACACGTACCTCACCCCGGACTCCATGTCGATCCTGCTCGGCGCGGTCGCCGCACTCGCCGCCGTGAAGGTCTCCCGCCGGCAGTGGCCCGTGTGGGCCATGGTGCCGGTCGCGGCGCTGGCGACGGCGGTCAAGGTGACCAACATCGTGGTCCTGGGAGCGGTGGTCGCCTTCCTGGTGCTCAAAGCGCTCCCGAGGCCGACCGCGCAGGTCGCCGGGGAGCCGAGGACACGAGAGCTCGCCCGGTCCCTGGTCGCCGCCGGCGTCGTCATGGGCACGACGCTCGCAACCGAGCTCGCCTGGCTGTGGGTCCGGTCCCGCCTGGCCGTCGGACCACCGCCGGAACAGAACCTCCAGCCGTTCCCGCTCACGCCGCACAACGCGGGGTCGACGATGGTGCGGTTCATGCGCGGCATCGTCGTCGGGCCCGACAGCGTCAACCACCTGGGAGACATCGCCTCGTTCCGGGGCGAGGTCATCTCCTGGCTCCTCGTCTCCGGTGTCGTGGCGGCCGCCCTCTTCGGTTACCGGCGCCGCGAAGACGTCGTGCACCTCGGCCGGGCGACGATGTTGACGCTGGTCACCGCGGGGCCGGGTCTCCTCGTGCTGCTGCTCGCCGCTCAGGTGCCGGTGTTCGACCTGCCCGAGCGATATGCGAGCTCGGCGCTGCCCCTGATGGGGGCGGTCACAGCAGCACTCGTCAAAGACCGGTGGGTGGCCCTCGCCGTCCTGGCCTTCGCCGTGGTCGTCTACGTCCACCTCGTGGTCTTCGCCGGAACCTGGTGACCACCGCGCACCGGCTGCGCGAGGTGGACGGAGCGAGCACGTCCCGCCCGCCGACATGCCGCCGGAGCCGCCGGGGGTGAGTCGTCCCAGGACGCCCGACACCCCCGCCAAGCCTCAAGACCGGGCCCGCTCGGACCGAATCAGTTGGTCAGGCACCTCGCTTCCGACTGGTGCCGAGCAGGCTCCAGTCGAGAGGCGCTCCGTACGTGGCCACTCCCTTCCGCACAACCCCCGGGCGACGCTCGGCGGGCACCGGTCCCAGCCGCGCCCCAGCCGGGGCAGTCGCTCTCCGAGCCCTTCCCGGCGCCTACGGCAAAGCAGTGCGAGGACTGCTGACGCTCACCCTCGCCCTCGCTCCCGTGGTGGCGGTCTTCACCCCGCAGGCGGCGCAGGCGCTGACCGGAAGCGAGTTCGACCCCGGGAACATCATCACGGACACGGTCTTCTTCGACTCGGGAACCATGACGGCCGAGCAGGTGCAGGCCTTTCTCGACAGCAAGGGCTCGCACTGCCGGTCGGGCAGCGTCCCCTGCCTGAAGGACTACCGGCAGACCACGTCGGACAGGCCGGCGGAGGCGAAGCTCTGCCAGGGCTACACCGGCCGACCCGACGAGTCGGCGGCGCAGATCATCGTCAGGGTGGCGGACAGCTGCGGCATCAACCCTCGCGTCCTGATCGTCCTGCTGCAGAAGGAGCAGGGCCTCGTCAGCAGCACGCAGCCGACCGCCGCCAAGTACAACACCGCGACGGGCTACGGCTGCCCGGACTTCGCGGTCTGCGACACGCAGTACTACGGGTTCTTCAACCAGGTCTACTCGGCGGCTCGCCGGTTTCGGAGCTACGGCGTGAGCCCCGGCTTCAGGTACCAAGCCGGACGGACCAACCTCATCCAGTACAACCCCAACGTCTCCTGCGGCAGCAAGTCCGTCTACATCGAGAACCGGGCGACGGCCGCCCTGTACAACTACACGCCGTACGTGCCGAACGAGGCCGCGCTGAACTTCCTCTACGGGACGGGTGACGACTGCAGCGCCTACGGCAACCGCAACTTCTGGCGCTTCTTCACCGAGTGGTTCGGATCGACCCAGGCGGGCAGCTTCCTCGTCCGCAGCGAGAACAACCCGACCGTCTACCTGCTGGTGGACGACGCCAAGTACCCCGTCCCGAGCCTGGCCCTGCTGTCGGCGCTCGACCGACTGGGACCCGTCGGGGTCGTCTCCCAGAAGTTCCTCGACGCGAGGGCCACCGGCCCGACGATGGGCCGGCTGGTCCGGTCCACGAACGGGACGATCTACTTCGTCGACGCCGGGATCAAGCTGTACGTCCCGACCTGCCAGATGGCCGCCGACTACGGGTACTCCTGCTCGCAGACGACGCTCCTGCCGGACGCCCAGCTCGCGTTGCTGAAGACCGGCCCGTCGCTGACCTCGGTGTTCGAGACCACGAGCGGCAAGCGGTTCTTCGTCCAGGGCGCGGCGAAGCGCGAGGTGTACGACGCTCAGTCGCTAGCGTCGGCCGGCGTTCCGGCCACGTCGGTCCGGCTGCTCGAGAGCGCCCTGGACCACCTCCCGTACGGAACTCCCGTGATCCGGGACGGCGTCGTGGCTCGAAGCCGCGCCACCGGCGCGCTGACCCTGCACCAGGGCGGACGAGGCAGCGCGGTCGGTGCAGCCCTGCTGAGCCAGACGCCGCTCGGCGCCCTGGTGCCGGAGGAGCCGCTCGACCAGCAGAGCATCGACCGGCTGGCGGACGCCGGGACGCTGACGGGCCTCGTGCAGTCGGCGGACGGCGCACGGGCCTACGCGCTCACGGCGACGGGCAAGATGCGCCTGGCCGAGCCGGGCCAGTGGTCGGGAAGGTTGACGGCCCTGCCCGACTCCCTGCTGGCACAGATCCCGGACGAGGGCACCATCGCGCCGTCCTCGTTCGTGAAGTCCTCCACGAAGGCGGACGTCTACCTGGTGCTGGACGGCGAGAAGCGGTACGTCCGCACGTGGGGCGACCTCACGACGTTGAGCGGGGGCGCCGCGCCGCAGATCTCGACGCTGCCCGACGAGGTGCTGGGCGGCCTCCCCTCCGGAGGACCGGTCCTCGCGCCCGGCACACTGGTGTACGCACCCGGCTCGCCGGCGGTGTCGCTGGTCGACGGCCTGCGCCGCCGCATCCCGGTCACGAGCTTCAGCGTCGTGGACGAGACCGGCGCCGGAGCCCTGGTGCAGGTGGACGCGTCGACGATGTCGAAGTACACCCCCTCCGCTCGTCCGATGTCCGTCGCGGTGTCGTGCAACGGCCACACCTACCTCGGCGTCTTCGGCGTCCTGAGGCGCATCCCGGACGCGCTGCTGGGCGACTACCGCCTCACCCCGGTCACGCTCGACCCGCTGACGTGCTCCGCGCTGCGCCCGTCCGAGCAGGCGCTCGGCCGCTTCCTGCGCACTCCGGACGGCACCATCTACTACGTGGCGAACGGCGGCAAGCGCTGGCTGACCTCGTACGCGGAGTACGTGCGGCTCGGCGGCACCGCCGCGAACACGACGGCGGTCTCCCCGCTGGTGGCGTCCGCCGTCCCGACCCTGTGACCCGCTCCGGTCGACCGGGAGCAGACCGGGTGGCCGACCTCCCTCTGCAACCGCCTCGAGGACCGCTCGCGCCACCGACGCGGCCTCCGCGGCAGCGGGACAGGCACGGATCGGCCTACGCAAACCCGACACGGTCTGACGCTAGAGTGCCTCGGGCTGCTTCTGTGCCTCCCGGCACGAGCCGGCGCTGAGGACGCGAGGGGCCGCCCCGCACCGCGTGCGTCGGGTGGGCTCGCGTCCCTGGAAGCGACTGGAAGGGGTCAGAGTGGGAGAGGCTGTGCGGCTGCTGGGCAGGGCTGTCCAGGTGACTCGCGACGAGGGCGTCCGGGCGGTCGCCGCCAAGGCACTCGCCCGCGCCGGGCGCCGCGTCGAGGCGCCGACCCCACCACCCAAGCAGGCCATCTCCATGCTGGTCCGGCGCGAGGACGCCCTGGAGGCCGACTGGACCGAGCCTCCCGCCTGGCAGCACGGCGGCAGGGAGCGGCGCCCCTACTCCGTCGCCTGGATCATGTCGCCGCCCGGTGAGAGCAGCGGCGGGCACCAGAACCTCTTTCGCTTCATCCGGTTCATGGAGCAGCGCGGCCACCGCGTGACCATCTACCTCTACAGCAGCGACCCCAACTTCAGGGACGTCGACGGCGTCCGACGCATGGTCTCCACGAGCCCGTCCTACTCGAGGGTCAGCGCCGCCATCCGTCTCTACGGGGACGACGGCGTGGCGCCGGACACGGACGCCATCTTCGCCACCGGATGGGAGACCGCGTACCCCGTGTTCCGGGACAGGTCCAGGGCCGAGCGCTTCTACTTCGTCCAGGACTTCGAGCCCTACTTCTACGCGATCGGCTCGGAGTCTGTTCTTGCGGAGAACACCTACCGCTTCGGGTTCTACGGCATCACCGCGGGCGCGTGGCTGAGCCGCAAGCTCTCCGACGAGTACGGCATGGCGACCGACCACTTCGACTTCGGCGCCGACACGACGCACTACAACCTCGTGAACCGCGGGGAGCGACGCGAGGTGTTCTTCTACGCCAGGCCGGTAACGGTCCGGCGGGGTTTCGAGCTGGGCATCCTGGCGATGGAGCAGTTCGCGCGGATGTGCCCGGAGTACACGATCAACCTGGCCGGGTGGGACGTCGACGCGTGGGACATCCCGTTCGAGCACGTCAACCTCAGGAGCCTTCCGGTCTCGCAGCTGAACGACCTCTACAACCGCTGCGCCGGTGCGCTCGTCCTCTCGCTGACCAACATGTCGCTCCTCCCCCTGGAGCTGCTCGCCAGCGGTGTCATCCCGGTGCTGAACGACGGACCGAACAACCGGCTCGTCTCCGACAACCCCCACATCGTCTACAGCGCCGCGACACCGAAGGCGCTGGCACACACCCTCGCCGAGGTCGTCCGCCGCCCGGACCTACCGGACGTCGCGGAAGCCGCCGCTGCCAGCGTTGGTCACCAGGGGTGGGAGTCGTCGGGAGCCAAGTTCGTGGACATCTTCGAAAGGGTCATGTGTGGCTAGGTGCCTCGTCGTCGGTGCCAACGGCTTCATCGGCTCACATCTCGTGGACGCCCTCGTCCGACGGGACCACGAGGTCACCGCTTTCGACAGGTTCGCGACGGCCCGGCCCTCCTTCACGTCCAGGACGGTTCGGCTGGTTGCCGGGGACTTCATGAACAGGGCCGACATGGCGGGGGCGCTCGAGGGACAGGAGGTCGTGTTCCACTTCCTGTCCACCACCGACCCGGCGACGGCCGAGAACGACCCGACCTTCGACGTCCGCACGAACGTCGCATCCACCGTCGAGATGCTCAAGCTGAGCGTCGACGCCGGCGTGGACAAGGTGGTCTTCGCCTCGACCGGGGGGGCGATCTACGGCGACCAGGACAAGCTCGTCTTCTCGGAGGACGACCCGACGCTGCCCGTGTCTCCCTACGCGATCGGAAAGCTCTCGATCGAGAACTACCTTCGGTACTTCCGGGTGAAGTGGGGCCTGGACTACCTCGTGTTCCGGATCTCCAACCCCTACGGGACGCGTCAGCGCCCACACAAGAAGCAGGGGGTCGTCCCCATCTTTCTGCGGGAGATCGCAAAAGGTGAGCCGATCACGGTCTTCGGGGACGGAGAGATGGTACGTGACTACATCTACGTCGAGGACCTGGTCGAGATGATCGCGGGGACGGCGCCGGCGCCCACCCGCCATCGGCTGTACAACCTCGGCAGCGGCGAGGGCCGGACGATCAACCAGATCGTGGACGCGATCCGTGCGGTCACCGGGCGCGCGGTCGAGGTGGTGCACCGGCCCACGCCACGCACGTACGTCGACCACGTCATCCTCGACGCGAGCAGGTTCACCGACGAGTTCGGGCTCCGGGCCACGACGTCTCTCCACGAAGGCATCTCGAAGCTCTGGACGGAGACGCAGGAGCAGCGGCATGTCGGGTGAGGCGCTCCTCGCGACGGTCGTCATCCTGACGTTCAACGGCGAGCAGTACCTGGAGGACATCCTCGGCGCGCTGTCCGTCCAGCGCATGGACGAGCCGTTCGAGGTCCTGGTCATCGACTCCGGGTCCACCGACCGTACACTCGACATCCTCGCCTCGCACGAGGACGTGAGGCTGCACGAGATCCCCAACGAGGAGTTCGGCCACGGCCGCACCCGCAACCTCGCCGCGCGGATGGCACGCGGCGAGTACGTCGTCTTCCTGACGCACGACGCGGTACCGGCCCACGATCGCTGGCTCTACGAGATCCTCGCTCCGTTCCGCCTCAACGAGGAGGTGGTCGGCGTGATGGGGAAGCAGGTTCCTCGGCCCTGGTGCTTCCCGCTGCTGAAGTACGAGATCCAGCAGGTGTTCGCAGGCTTCGGCCCCGACTTCGGGACCTCCTTGTTCTACAAGGACGACTTCATCACCTCGCAGAGCGTGTACGACGCCGTCTGCTTCTACTCCGACGTCAACTCCGCAGCACGGCGAAGCCTTCTGCTGGAGAACATCCCCTACCGCGACGTCCAGTACGCCGAGGACCAGCTGTTCGGGCGGGACGTCGTGGAGAGCGGCCGCATCAAAGCGTATGCAGGGCGGGCGGCGGTCGTGCACTCCAACGACCTCACCCTCGCCGAGTACCGCAAGCGGATGTTCGACGAGACCGTCGGACTTCGCAGGATCGGCCTCGTCGTGGAGGCCCCGAGGGGGCGCACTCTTGCCCGCCTGCTGTTCTGGGGCGTCCTGCGGGACACCCGGAGAATCCTGCGCGACCCGGACTACTCGTGGCGGCGCAAGCTGTACTGGCTCGTGCTGAACCCCTCCTACCACGTGGAGAAGTGGCGCGCCGTCCGGCACGCGGTGGACGCCGACCTGGAGGACGCGACCTTGTTCCGGCGGCACTCCCTCGAGCACTTCCGCCGGGGCGCATGACGTGCTGAGCGGGCTGTCGCGGTGAAGGTGACCGTCGATGCCACCCCGCTCGTGGGGCCGATGACGGGGGTCGGCAGGTACGTGGAAGGACTGCTCGGGGAGCTGGAGCCCGCGGCCTCGCGCAGGGGTGAGGAGCTGACGCTCCGGGCGGCGATCCTCTCGGCACGCCGCCGGAAGCTCGAGCGGGCAGGCGCTCCCCCGGTCACCGGCCTGCCGGTCCCGGCGCGGCTGCTGCGACGCGCCTGGTCGCGAGCCGACGCACCGCCGGTCGAGCTCGTCGTCGGGCGCTGCGACGTGTTCCACGGCACGAACTTCGTGTCCCCCCCGACCCTTCGAGCCGCCGAGGTGCTCACCATCCACGACCTGGCGTACGAGCGGCACCGGGACACCGTGGGCCACGAGTCGCTGGCGTACCGCGCGCTCGTACCGAGGGCGCTGAACCGGGGCGCCGTCGTCGTCACGCCGAGCGCGGCGACACGTGACGCGGTGTGCGACTTCTACCGTCTTGCCGCCGAGCGCGTCGTGGTCACCCCTCTGGGGGTGGACGACGTGTGGCGCACCGCTGCTCCGCTCTCCCGCGAGGGCCTGGCGAGGCTGGGGGTGCCGTCGGACTACTTCCTGTTCGTCGGCACCGTCGAACCGCGCAAGAACCTCCCGGTCCTCGTCGAGGCCTACCGCCGGATGGCCTCCTGCTGCTCCGACCCGCCCGCACTCGTGCTGGCAGGCCCAGCCGGGTGGGCACGCCTGCCTGCCGTCGAACGCGACCTGCCCGGCCTCGTCCAGGTCGGCTGGGTGGAGCAGCAGGTCCTCTGCGGGCTGGTCGCCGGTGCTCGCGCCGTCGCCCTGGTCTCCCGCGACGAGGGGTTCGGGCTGCCGGTCGTGGAGGCGATGACATCGGGCCGCCCGGTGGTGGTCAGCGACATCCCGGCGCTGCGCGAGGTTGCCGGTGACCTCGGGGTCGTCGTCCCCGTGGACGACGTCGACGCGCTCGCGCACGCGCTCGCCGTCCTCGCCGAGCAGGAGGACAGCGAGAGCGGGCAGCGGGGACGTCGCGACTGGGCGGCGCGGTGGACGTGGCGCGCGTGCGCAGAGGCGACCCTGGACGCCTACCGGCTGGCGCTCGAGGGTCGACGGTGACCGGGCAGCGCACGGGCGCGGAGCGGCTCTCGGTCGTGGTCGTCAACTTCAACGGTGCGAGGCTCCTCCCGGCGTGCCTGAACTCGCTGGCCCGGCAGACGCTTCCCCGCGAAGAGGTGCAGGTCGTGGTCGTCGACAACGCCTCGACCGACGAGAGCCTCAGGCTCCTGGCGACGAGCTACCCGTGGGTCGAGGTCGTCGCGTCGGGCACGAACGTCGGCTTCGCCGCAGGGTGCAACCTGGGGATCGCGCACAGCAGGGCAGGACTCGTCCTGCTGCTGAACCCCGACGCGACGGCGGAGCCCGACGCGCTCGAGCAGCTCGTCGCGGCGGCGGCCGACCCCGGATGCCGGGAGGTGGCTGCGTTCGCGGGCCGCGTCCTCCTCTCCGCGCGCTTCTCCCCGGATGCGCAGGGCCCCGTCAGGACGCCGAGGGGAAGGTTTCGCGAGACGCCCCACGGGGCGGTGCGACTGGTGAACTCGACCGGGAACGTCGTCCGCACGGATGGTCTGGGCGTGGACCGCGGCTGGCTGCGGCCGGCGGACGAGCACCACCCGCCGGCCGAGGTCTTCGGCTTCTCGGGGGCCGCGTGTCTCTTGCGCAAGGGCGCGGTCGACGGCGTCGGCGGCTTCGACGAGAAGCTCTTCATGTACTACGAGGACACAGACCTGTCGTGGCGGCTGCGGCTCGCCGGCTGGCGCGTCCGCTACTGCGAGCGGGCGGTCTTCTCCCACTGGCATTCCGCGACCTCGGTCGAGGGGTCGCAGTTCTTCAGGTTCCACGACGAGCGCAACCGCCTCCTGGTCCTCACGAAGAACGCGAGCCTGCCCTTGGTGGCCGGCGCGGTCCTGCGCTTCCCGGTCAGCACCGTCGGTTGGATGAGGCAGGGCCGTTCCGGCAGAACGAGAGCCAGAGTTCGCGTCACGGCGTTCGCCAGCTACCTCCGGCTCCTTCCGCGGGCCCTCGCCGACCGCCGACGCATCTCCAGGTCCGCGGTGGTGCCGCGGTCCGCTGTCGAGGAGCTCCTCGTACGTCCCCAGGAGGAAACGGGGGGGTCCTACCGCGGCGGCTGACGACACGCCGTCGTCACGAGATGCTCTCGGGACCGCCGACACGCTCCTCCCGACGGCGCAGGGACCGGGGCCGGGTGCCGTCCACGGCCGGCTCGGTCTCCTCGGCGGCCGACCAGGCGCCTTCCAGCACGACGTCACCACCGACGTCCTGGATGCCCGCACGGGACTGGACCTTGAACTCGTAGCCGCGGATCACGTGGTCGTAGGCGTGAGCGAACCCCCGGTCCGTCACGCCGATGCTGAGCTCCCACCGTCCCGGCTGAAGCGGCAGCTCCGCCATCGTGAAGTCGACGTGGCCCGTTCCCTCGACGATCCCGAGGTCGCTCGCCCCGGTGTGCGGGCCCGCCACCTTGTGGCCCTGCTCGGTGTAGATCCCCAGCGCGAAGACCGGGTCCCGCACGGGTGAGTAGGCGACGTAGTTGACGCGGATCGTGAGCGGCCAGCCCGTCGTCCCCGCGGACACCTCCTCGCCGTCCCGCAACAGCTCGATCCCCTGGACCCGGATCTCGCCGGACCCTCGTCGAGACGGTGTGGCCTCCTTCTCCGGGGGCTGCTCTTGCTGCTCCGCCGCCATGCTCTGCGCGATCCGCTCCGCCTCCACGGCATTGACCTGCTCCAGGTAGGCGTCGACGACCTTGACGGCCGGGCCTCGCTCCAGCAGCCGCCCGTGGTCCAGCCACGCGACCTCGTCGCACATGTTCTGGACGGTGCCGAGGCTGTGGCTCACGAAGATGATCGTCACCCCGCGGTGCCGCAGCTCTGCCAGGTAGTCGTAGCACCGCCGCTGGAAGTCCTCGTCGCCGACCGCGAGGATCTCGTCGACGATGAGGATCTCGGGGTCCAGGTGCACCGCGATCGAGAAGCCGAGGCGGGCGTACATACCGCTCGAGTACACCTTGACGGGGACGTCGATGAACTCGCCGAGGCCGCTGAACTCGACGATCCTCTCCAGCGCCGCGTCGATCCGACGACGGGTCATACCGAGGATGGACCCGTTGAGGTAGATGTTGTCGCGACCCGTCAGCTCCGGGTGGAACCCGGCGCCCAGCTCCAGCAGCGCCGAGACCCGGCCCTGGTGCGTGATGGTGCCGGTGGTCGGCCGATGGATCCCCGCCATCAGCTTCAGCAAAGTGGACTTGCCGGACCCGTTGTGGCCGATGAGGCCGAAGGTGGACCCCTTGGGGACGTCGAGAGTGACGTCCCGCAGGGCCCAGAACTCGGAGTACCGTTCGCGCCCCCGGACGACCAGCTCCTTCAGGCTGCTCCGCTTCCCGGTGGCCAACCGGAACATCTTCGAGACGTCCCGGACCTCGACGGCGTTCCCCCTGTCCGTCACAGGTACTCCGCCACGTCCAGGCTGCGCCGCTGGAAGATGGCCCACCCGGCCACGAACACGCCGACGGACAGAACCACGAGCACCACGGCGAGGCGCAGGCTGGGGAGCGTCTGGAACCAGAGAAGGTCTCGGATGGCCTCGACGAAGCGACTCAGAGGGTTCAGTCCGAACAACGTACGCAGCGACACGCCGAACACGTCCCGCTCCGGGATCAGCTGTGGCGGGTAGATGATCGGCGTCGCGTAGAACAGCAGCTGCAGCGCAACACCGACCAGGTAGCTGACGTCCCGGAAGCGCACGTTCGCGAGAGCGATGATCAGGCCGATCCCGAGGGCGAACATCGCCAGCAGCAGGAAGTACAACGGCACGAACACCACGACCCAGGAGAGGTTCCCGACCGCCGCGAGCACGAGAACGAGGATTCCCAGCTCGATCCCCGTCTGGACCAGGGCGGAGACGCCGTTCCCGACGACCGGGACGAACGCCGGGAACGAGATCTTCTTCAGTAGGGAGCCGGCGCCCAGCAGGGAGTCCATGCTCGTGCTGAGCAGACCAGCGAAGAAGTTCCAGGCGACGAGGCCGATGAACAGGTAGATGGTGTAGCTCTCGAGCCTCCCGTTGCCCGCCGTGGGCGGCTGCCCGCGAAAGATCAGCGAGAAGACGAGCGTGTAGATGAGCAGGGTGGCCGCCGGGTTCACGAGGGACCAGGCCCACCCGATGAGGCTCTGCTTGTACCGAGACTTCAGCTCTCGCCGGGCGAAGTTCAGGATCAGCTCGCGTTGGCGCCAGATCTGGGCTGCTGGTGTCATTGTCGCCGGCGCTCCACGCTCCCGCGGTTCTTCGGGGCCATTCCCAAACCCACCGATCATACTGTCCGAGATGTCCGACGCGAGCCAGGAGATGCTCAGCCGTCACCGCGCTTCTTGGCTCCGCCGAGGAGGCGACCATCCGAACCGGGGCGGAGGCGGCGGCCAACCCGTCGTACTGCCTGGTCGACCCTCACACCCGGCAGCGAAGCGAGCGCCTCGTACTCGAGGCGCAGCTCCTCTCTCTCCATCCGAGCCCCGAAGAGAAGGTCACCCGTAGCGAGAAGCTCCGCCTCGAGCGAGTGGACCCGGTCCACCAGCTCCTGGATCTCGTGCTGCACCTCGCCGAGCCGCTGCTCCGCGGCGCTGAAGGCGGTCCGCAGCTCCTCCGCGCGGGCAGGAAGCCGTCTGCCCAGGGGCAGGTCCTCCAGCGCGACCTCGAGGTTGGCGGCGAGGGACTCCTCGTGGAAGCGCCGGATGCCTTCCTCGTCGCCGGACAGGCCGGGGTTGAGGTGCACCCGCGCCTGCAGTTCCGCCTCCTGGGCGAGCAGCGGTGCCAGCCACGCGTCGTCCTCGTGCTGCCCCGCAACCCTGGCCAGCAGGGTCACGACGTCCCGAACGGTCGAGCAGGTCGGCCACCGCGACGGGGGTGTCCTGGGCGCGAGCCGCACGCCCAGCCAGTACAGACCGCGGTCGACCACCCACGACGTGGGCCCCGAGGCGGAGCCCCACTCCTCGTCGATGACCACCAGCTCGCCGTCAGGCGCGACGACGAGGTTGTGGGGCACGAGGTCGATCGGGCACTCGCCGTCCCTCTCGCGGCTGCGCAGCAGCTCGACCCACGTCCGGAGCTCGGCGGACAGCGTCTCGTCCGACCAGTACCCTGCCGCGTCGACGAAGTCGGTCCCGGGCTGCATCGCCGCACGGCTGCCGTCGACGTCCAAGCCACCCCCGGCCGACGCGCTGAGGGCGCGCCTCACGAAGGCGAGGTCTCCTGAGGGTTCGGCCACCAGCCTGGTGTCCGTCGCGAAGCGGCTCGCGCGGCCCACCGAGAAGAAGGCGGCCAGCTGGTCCCGCGGCCAGAGCGCCGAGCCCTCGCCGTCGCGGCCGGCGACGACCAGCAGGGAGTTGCCCGTCTGGTCCGCCAGGCCGGCGTCCACCAGCTGGCCCCAGACGCACCGCTCGTCGGCGAGGTGGGGTCGGGGCACGACCCAGTCGGGACTCGGAAAGTCGGGGAGCCGCTTCAGCAGCGAGGGCTCCCGCTGGCCGAGCTTGCCGCTCAGGACCGTGCGGGTGAGCTTGTAGTCCGGGAAGACCTGGAAGACCTGGACGTCTCGGAGGCCGGCGCCGTCCACCAGCCGCTCGAGCTGACGGCGGGAGAAGGTGCGCGCGGGCCCCGGCGTCGGGTAGCCCTCGATCGACTGGAACAGGGCGCCGCTGTGGTCCTCCGGCGCGCCCACCAGGTACTTCACCCCGAGCGCGTTCTCGATGGCGAGCACGAGCCGCCCACCGGGGTTCAGCAGCCGTTCGATGCTCTGCAGGAACGTGCTGTACGGCTCCTCGTGCGGATCCCCGGAGCCGACGTACTCGAGCACGCCGATCACGAGGACGACGTCGTAGCTCGCCTCCTGCGGAACGTCGTCGAGCTCGCCCACGAACACCTCGACGTTCGGCAGGTCGCGCGTGCGGGCCCTCGCCACGCGAGCCCTGCTCGCCGCCGGCTCGAGCGCGTCGACGAGCCCACACGTCTCGCCCACGTAACGGGTCACCGCTCCGCAACCAGCTCCGATCTCGAGCACGGCGGCGTCACGAGGCAGGTCGAGGCTGCGCAGGACGTTCGCTCGCGCGGGGTCGAGGTGGTAACGCGTGGGCCAGTCCGCGGCCCGGGAGACGAGGCCGTCGCTGAGCGTGCCCAGCTCGGTCGTCTCCGACACCCACTCCAGGAGCGTCTCCTCGGAGCCGTCGCGGTAGTCGGAGCCGGTGTCGGAGAGGACGATGCAGCCGTAGGGGTCCCGTCGTCCCAGGCCCCTCACCGCCGTCACCCGGGCACGCTACCAGGACGAACCACCCGGACGACGTGCTGGCGGCGGGGCGCACGCATCGTGCCCGCTGCTGCTTTGCGCACGGCGAGGACGGTCTCGCGCCTGGTCATCGCAGGAGCTCCCGCGACGGACGAAGGCGTATCGCCATACTCGCCCATCCCTGCCAAACTCTGACAACTTGTACAGTGGGGAAGATTCGCCACAAAGGCCCTGGAGTTCCTCATGCCGGTCGACATTCTGGTGCCGTTCTACGGCGACCCGGGGCTGTTGCGGCAGACGGTCGCGAGCGTCCAGGCCCAGCTGAACAAGGAATGGCATCTGACCGTCGTCGACGACGGGTACGACGACCCGGGCGTCAGCCACTGGTTCGACCAGCTGCAGGACGCGCGTGTGACGTATATCCGCAACGAGCAGAACCTCGGAGCGAACGCCAACTACGTCAAGTGCGTGAGCCTGGCCACCCACGACGCGTTCGTCGTCCTCGGCGCCGACGACCTTCTGCTCCCCAACTTCGTCGACGTCGTCCTGCGTGCACGCCGACAGTTTCCCGGTGCGGCCGTCGTCCAGCCTGGTGTCGTGGTCATCGGTCAGGACAGCCGGCCGAGACGCACCCTCGTGGACTCCGGCAAGCGCCGGTACGCGCCGAGGGTCACGGCACCTACCGTGCTGGGCGGCGAGGAGCTGGCGAACAGCCTGATGCGAGGCAACTGGTTGTACTTCCCGTCACTGTGCTTCGACCGGCGGGCGGTGCAGCACGTCGACTTTCGTGCGGGGCTGGACGTGGTGCAGGACTTGGCCCTGGTCCTCGACCTCATGATGCGCGGAGAGAGATTGGTCGTGGACCCTGAGGTGTGCTTCGCCTACCGGCGGCACACGGGGAGCGACTCCTCCCAGCGAGCCCTCGAGGGCACGCGGTTCACCGAGGAGGGGGAGTACTTCCTCGAGGTCGCCGACGAGCTGCAGGCGCTCGGCTGGCATCGCGCCGCCCGGACGGCGCGTCGTCACCTGTCCTCGAGGCTCAACGCCGCGACGATGCTCCCCGCCGCGCTTCGCACGCGCCGTCTCAGCGGGGCGCGCAGGCTCGGCCGCCATGTGATGCGTCGACCGACCTGAAGGCGGACGAGCCGGTTCTGGAGGACTTGCGGGCTAGAGGAGTGCGGGAACACCGGCCCGGACAGGAATGGTCCCCCTCCGTGACACCGCGAACGTGGCCATGGAGTCCCACCGCGAAGGCACGGTGCCGTTGGCGTAGAACGTCAGATCGGCGGTGAGGGTGTCCGCGACGAGAGCGCCGCGCTCGCCGGTCACCATCACCGACCGCTCCTTCACGGGGGACAGCCAGTTGAAGAGCAGCACCAACACGCGCAGTCGGAGACGGCTCAGGAAAGCGCAGGGACGACGTCTCTCTCGAACAGCTCGATGCTGGCGCGGTCGTACGCGGCGTCGACGAAGTAGCAGATCGCGTAGGCCATGCCCAGCTTGTCCAGCCCCTGGAGGCGCTCGACGACCTGCTCCGGTGTGCCCACGAGCGGACCGGTGCGGAACTGCTGCGTCGCCTGCTCCGCCCGCTTGGGGGCATAGCGCGAGTAGTGGTCCCGGATCCGGGCCAGGCGGTCCTCGACGTCCCGCTCGGTCTCACCGATGACGACGTTGTAGTTGGCGGACCTGGTGATCTCGTCGACGTCCCGGCCGACCTCCCGGCAGCGCTCGGCGAGCACCTCCGACTTGTGCGCGAACGTCTCGGGCGTGCCGTCGAAGTTCGTGTACGTGGCGTACTTGGCCGCGATCCTCAGCGTCTTCTGCTCGCCCCCGCCGGCGATCCAGAGCGGGATACCGCCGGGCTGCAGGGGCAGCGGCCGGCAGATGGCGCCGTCCACCTGGTAGTACCGCCCGTCGAGCGTCGCCACGCCCGTCGTCCAGAGCTGCCGCATGATCTGCACGCCCTCGTCGAGCATGCCGAGCCGCTGCCCCGCCCTCGGGAACCCATAGCCGTACGCGCGCCACTCGTGCTCGTACCAGCCACCCCCGATCCCCATCTCGACGCGGCCCACGGAGAGGACGTCCACGGTGGCCGCGACCTTCGCCAGGTAGACCGGGTTGCGGTAGCCCATGCACGTGCACATCTGGCCGAGCCGCACCCTCTCGGTGCTCGCCCCGAGGGCGGACATGAGCGTCCACGCCTCGTGGGTCGCCTCGTCCGTGGGGACCGGGACCGTGTGGAAGTGGTCGTAGACCCACACGGACTCCCAGACGTCCGACGCGTCGGCGTGCCGGGCGACGCCCAGCATCGTCCGCCAGTGCTCGGCGGGGTCGATCCCGGCGAGGTCGAGCCGCCAGCCCTGGGGGACGAAAAGTCCGAAACGCATGCCGGTCACCTTATGGTCGTCACGACGAGCACACGGCCTCGAGGTCCTGGGGCGCGCCGGCCGCCGGTGCCTGCGGCTCGCCGCCGGCGGAGCCGTTGTCCGAGCCGTTCCCGGTCCCGCCGGTTGCGGTGGGCGGCGGCGAGCCGTTCGAGCCGTCCGGCGCCGGCTGCTGTCCCGCGTCGTGCGCGGCCTCGGACGCCGCGATCCCCTCGGCCACGATCGCCCTGGTCTTGCGGAAGTCCGGGTGCGACGTGTTCACCGCCGGCGGGATCAGCTGGACGCTCGTCACCGGCTGGGCCTTGGCCTTCAGCGCCAGGTCGACGAAGCTCCCGAGGTGCGACTGCGGGATGTCGGTGCTGATCATCCCCTCGGAGGCCTTGGCAATGTCCTGAAAGCGCAGGAGCACCGTCTGGGGGTCAAGCTGCGCGAGCATCGCCGACATCACGCACCGCTGCCTGGCCATCCGCTCGTAGTCGGAGCTGCCGAACCGGGACCGGGCGAACCACAGTGCGTCCGCGCCGTTCAGCCGCTGGCGCCCGGGCTCGATGAACGCCTTCGCACGTCGGTCGGTGACCGCCGCCTTGGGCACCCGGGTCTTCACGTCGACCTCAACGCCGCCGAGCGCGTCGACGAGCTGCTCGAAGCCGGCCATGTCGATGAGGGCGTAGTACTGGATCGACAGCCCGGTCACGCCCTCCGCGGCCAGCTTCACCGCCTCCGCCCCGGAATCCTTCGCCCCCGGGAACAGCTGGGGGTGGTCCTTGCCGTACTTGTAGACGGCGTTGAACAGGCCCTCGTCGGCGTTGAAGCCGCGCGGGAACTGCTTGGCGAGCACCGAGCCCTCAGGAAACCGCGGGTGCTCCAGGTTGCGTGGGATGCCGATCTGGACGGCGGCCCCTGTGTTGGCGTCGATGCTGATCACGTTGTTGCTGTCGTTGCGCAGCCCCACCCGGTCCGCCCCGGCGTCCCCGCCGATCAGCAGGATGTTGTACCGGCCGTCGACCGCGTCCTTCGCGGTCCCGCCGGCGAACACGGTCGAGATCAGGCTCTGCTGTGCGGACACGAGGTACCCGCCGTAGAGCAGGGGGCCCGAGGTGCACAGCATGAGGACGACGGTCACGGCGCTGACGACTTTCGCCGCCCCGCCGGGCAGCCGGCTGGGCCGTCCCAGCCGCCAGGCGTCGAGGAACAGCAGGAGCCACAGGGCCGCCAGCAGCACCAGGACGACGATCATCAGCCAGAGGACAGGCGTGCGCGTGAAGAGGGAGAACAGCAGCGCGCGGTCGAGAGCGGCGATGAGGAGCAGCACCGCGGCGGTCACGAGCACACCGATGAACACGCGCAGCCCGAGGCGCCCCAGCCGCCGGTTGCCGGCGACGATCTGGGCGCTGCCCGGGACGACAAGGGTCATCAGGACCAGCCAGAACGCCCGTTTGGTGCGCACGTCCGGCGGGCTGCCGTCCGGATGCCGCAGGGGGTCGGTGGCCGGACGCGGCGACCGGTAGGTGCTGGTCACAACTGACCAGTATCCGCGATCCCGGAAGGCCGCCGTGCCAGCGGCCGGCGGCGTGTCTAGCGTCGGGACTATGACGAGCGAACCGATGCAGAACAGGGGCCAGGACCGGGACGAACCGGCCCGCGCGGACAGGCACCGCAACGACCCGGCGGTGGTGCGCCGGCTGCTCACAGAGCCGGGCCGCTGGGCGGTCGTCGGGCTGAGCACCAACCGCCACCGGACGGCGTACTCGATCGCGCAGTACGTGAAGGACGCGCTGGGCATGCAGATCGTGCCCGTCCACCCGAAGGCCGAGGCGGTGCACGGCGAGCGTGGCTACGCCCGCCTGGCGGACGTGCCCGAGCCGATCGACGTCGTCGACGTGTTCGTCCGCAGCGACCTCGCGGGGGACGTGGTCGACCAGGCGATCGCGGCGGGCGCGAAGGCGGTGTGGCTGCAGCTCGGCGTGGTGGACGAGGCAGCCGCCCGACGTGCCAAAGAGGCGGGGCTGGACGTCGTGATGGACACCTGCCCGGCGATCGAGGCCCCGCGGCTGGGCATTGCCTGACCCCCTTCGCCCCCCGCGTTGATGACGGGGTCCCGGCCCCACTTCCCCCTTGAATCGTCGGTGATGAAGCAAGGCTCGGTTCACGATTCGGCGGACATGGCGTGTGAGGTGCGGATGCCCCGGTTTCGGACCGTGGAGGTGTACCCGATGTCCGGGGGGTGGGACCAACCGTGGATCAAGGGCGACGCTGACGCGGATGCCTTCGCGAAGGTCTCCCGTGGGATCTGCGACCTCTACAGCGGGCACCTGGCCGAGGCTGACCTGCGCAATCCCGTCTCTACTTTGCGCATCTTCGTGGGCGCCGAGGCCGACAACGCTCCGCCCGCGTCCGAGGACGGACGTGCTGGCGTGCTGTCGCCGACCTGGACCGGTCGTCCCCAGGGCTTCGAGCAGGCAGCGGTCCGCGTACCCGCAGGCTTCGCGTTCTGGGAGCTCGCCAGGCAGCAGCGAGTGGTGCTGGACGCCGTCCATGCAGCCGCCCGTGGGGTCGCCGACCTCCGGGGGCTGGACCGCACCGCGTTCGAGCAGGCGCGGGAGACGGTCGAAGCGGCGGCCTTCACGTTCACGTGGACAGGGCCCTGGAAGGTCTCGCCTGGCCGGCGGTGGCGTGCCCGCTGCACGTTCCGCACGATGCCGGACGGCTTCGGGCGGCTCGTGGTCCAGGTGGCCGGCCCCCAGGATGAGTCGCCGTTCGCATCATCGTCGGAACAAGTGGCCTGGACGACAGCAGAGGGCTACCGCCGCGCGGCCAAGACGCTTCGCTGGGCCTCACCGCGTCGGCTCGAGGTCATCCCGTCCGTGGGACTCCACGATGTGGTCGGTGGCACGTTCGTCGCCGAGCTCGGGGCGAGCTCGGAGCACCCCGAGCTTCACGATGTGGAGCTGCCGCCCCCACTGGGCCGCTCGGGCACCTGACGCCTGCGTCCGGCCCCTCGTACCGGCAGAGGACCACACCCTTCAGCCGGAGCTGAAGCCCGTGACGCTCCCCAGCCGGGATCGCAGCCTTGCGCCCTTGTCCTCCGCCGCGGCCCGCAGCCCGTCCTGGAACCGACCCATCGCCGTCCGGAGCGCCTCGCCCTGCTCGCCGCCGTCCACGCCGAGGATCCGGACGGCGAGCAGGCCCGCGTTGCGCGCACCGGCCACCGACACGGTGGCGACGGGGACGCCGGCGGGCATCTGCACGATGGAGAGCAGGGAGTCCATGCCGTCCAGGTGCCGAAGAGGCACGGGCACTCCGATGACCGGCAGCGGCGTGACCGACGCGAGCATCCCGGGCAGGTGGGCGGCGCCGCCGGCGCCGGCGACGAGCACACGGAGGCCGCGTTCGGCGGCGGTCCGGCCGTACTCCAGCATCTGCGCCGGCATCCGGTGCGCCGAGACGACGTCGACCTCGTGGGGGACGTCGAACTCGGCCAGCGCCTGGGACGCGGCCTCCATCACCGGCCAGTCCGAGTCGGAGCCCATCACGACGCCGACCAGTGGCGGACGCGTGCCTCCTGCCTGCAGGCTCACTCGTCGATCACCCCCGTGATGAAGTCGGCAGCGTGCCGGGCGCGCGCGCGGACGTCGTCCAGGTCGTCTCCGCAGACCGTCACGTGCCCGACCTTGCGACCGGGACGCACCTGCTTGCCGTAGAGGTGCACCTTGACGCCGGGGTCCCGGGCCATCACGTGCAGGTAGGAGCGGAACAGGTCCGGATGGTCGCCGCCGAGGACGTTGGCCATCACCGCCCAGCGCGCGCGGGCGCGGGTGTCGCCGAGGGGCAGGTCGAGGACGGCGCGCAGGTGCTGCTCGAACTGGGAGGTCACCGAGCCGTCGATGGTCCAGTGACCCGAGTTGTGCGGTCGCATCGCGAGCTCGTTGACCAGCACCTCGCCGTCCGTCGTCTCGAACATCTCGACCGCCATCACACCGGTGACCTCGAGAGCGGCCGCGATCCGCAGCACGGTTCCGGTCGCCGAGACGGCGACGTCGTCGTCCAGGTTGGGTGCGGGCGCCAGCACCTCGGTGCAGATGCCGTCCGTCTGCACGGTCTCGACGACAGGCCACACGGCTGCCTGGCCGGAGGTGCTGCGCGCGATCAGAACCGCGAGCTCGCGGACGAAGTCGACGTTCTCCTCGGCCAGCAGCGGCTCGCCACCCGCCCGTGCGAACCAGTCGGCGGTCTCCTCCGCGCCGTCCCCGGAGGCGACGAGGCGAACCCCCTTGCCGTCGTATCCGCCCCGGGGGGTTTTGAGGACCAGCGGCCAACCGGTCCGCTCGCCGAAGCTCCGGAGCTCGCCGACGTCGTGCACCGCGGCCCAGCGGGGGCACGGGATGTCCAGCTCCTGCATCCGCCGGCGCATCACGAGCTTGTCCTGGGCGTGCACGAGAGCGTCCGCGCCGGGCCGGACGGCCACTCCCTCGGACTCGAGCTTGCGCAGGTGCTCGTTCGGCACGTGCTCGTGGTCGAAGGTGAGGGCAGCCGCGCCGTCCGCGAGCCCCTGCAGTGCGGGAAGGTCGGTGTGGTGGCCGATCCGGGTGTCGACGATGACCTGGGCCGCGCTGTCGTCCTCGTCGACGGAGAGCAGGCGGAGCCGTACGCCGAGCGGGATCGCGGCCTGCTGCATCATCCGTGCCAGCTGCCCCCCGCCCACGACGGCGACGACGGGAAAGCCACCGGGAACGGTTGCCTGCGCTGGTCCGCGAGCTGTGTCACCGGTCGACGTCACCGACGAGATCTCGGCCTCCGCGTGACCGGAGACCGGCTGAGCGGGGGTGCTCCCGCTGCCGGAGGGCAAAGAGCTGGACACGAACAGGCAGGGTAACCGTGCGCCGGATGCGGTCCCCGGCGTACCGGGCCATAGTGGTTGGCGCAGTTGCTCGGGGGCGTGGCAGAGCGTCCTCCCCGACGGCCGGATGCTCCGGCCGGATACAGCGGATCGAGGAGATGACGATGGTCGAGACGGCAGTCGTGCTGCTCGCCGTCGTCGGCGCGATCGTCTTCGTCATGCGGATGGACGAGGACCCCAACCGGTGGCTGAGCTCACGAGCCTCGGCGACCGGGAGGCACCGGCGAACGGACGAGGCACCTGCTCCCGAGACGGGGGCGTCGAGGAGGTCCGTCAGCAGCTGACCCGGCGAGCGGTCTCGCTGTGCTCGGTCGTGCCGAGAGGACGACGACGGCTCTGGGTGTGAGGCCGGGACGGCGGTGGCGTCTGTCTGACGAACTTCGCACGCGGGCCGACCTCGCACGCGGGCCGACCTCGCACGCCGGCCGACCTCGCACGGTCGCCACGCGCCGCGCCTGGCCGGCAGCGGTTAGGCCGTCGGGGTGAGCGGGCCGTCGTCCCTCCTCGTAGGCGTGCGAGAATTGCCCGCGAAGACCCATTCGTGCTCGGGGTGCCGCTAAGGGGAGGTTCGTTGCCCGATCTGGTTCCCCGGGTGGTTCGACCGCTTGGCCAGATGCTCGCCCCGCTGCGGCGAGGCATGCACGTCCTCGTTCGCGAGGTCGTCAAGTTCGGGGTCGTGGGGGCGCTCGCGTACGTCGTGGACGTGGGCCTGTTCAACATGCTGCGCTACGCCGGTCCGGCGCTGCTGGAGCACAAGCCCTTGACCGCCAAGGCCATCTCCGTCGTGGCGGCGACCCTCGTGGCCTGGGTGGGCAACCGGTACTGGACCTTCCGGCACCGCCGTCGCGTGGCAGCCAGGCGCGAGCTGGTGATGTTCGGCGTCACCAACGTCGTCGGACTGGCGATCGGCCTCGGCTGCCTAGCCTTCTCCCACTACGTGCTCGACCTGACCTCCCCGCTTGCGGACAACATCTCCGCGAACGTGGTGGGTCTCGGGCTCGGGACCATCTTCCGGTTCCTCGCGTACCGCTACTGGGTCTTCACCGAGATGCGGGAGGAGCCGCCGCAGCTCGTTGCTGCTGCAAGGCCGCTATAGCCCACTGCCCCGTCAGAGGGCCGCCGTGCGGCGTGAGGACCTTCGACGGTGGTGCACGTGTGCCGGGTGGCCAAGCAGGCGTGTTGGACGCCCCGCCGCATGAGTGCCGGCCCCGGCGGGGCGGTTGGCGCAGTCCCAGCCTGAATTCGTTCCGATTGCAGAGCCTTTCCCGGCAGGGCCGCGTCCAACCGAGTTGGACTGTCGGTGGTCGGTACTAGCGTTCGAGTATGGACAGCGGTTGGGGTACGCCGGAGCCGGGAGCGACCCGGGCCCTGGCCGTGCTGTCCACCGGCCTGGACGACCTGCTGGGCGCGCCGACCACGGTGCTGTCCGACGCCGAGCTGCGCGGCGCGCTGGTCGGCCTGGCCATGC
>JBKHWX010000122.1:0-7531 GCA_046566325.1 Actinomycetes bacterium
ATGCCGCGGAGCAGACCGGCGTAGGTGACGAGCTCCCGGCCGGTCAGCCGGTCGAAGAGGCGGACCCCGTCGGGCAGCACGCCGATGCGCCGTTTCGCCTCGGCCGGCGAGCCCCACATGTCGACGCCGAGCACGGTCACGCTGCCGGCGTCGGGACGGAGTAGTCCGGTCGCCATCGACAGCGTCGTCGTCTTGCCGGCGCCGTTGGGGCCGACGAGCCCGAAGAAGGACCCCGACGGGACGTCGAGGCTCAGGCCGTCGACGGCGACCGTCGTCCCGAAGCGCTTGCAGAGGCCGCGCAGGCTCAGGGCTGCGGCGGGGAGGTGGTCGCGGGGCGGAGGAGCCGGAGGAGGCCAGGGCCCGGGTGGGCCGGTGTCGGGAAGCATCCCGCCACCATAAGTGGCCTGTGCCGGCGCTTTTCGACCCGTTCACCCGTCCGTGCTGCCCGCGCCTGGCGGACTACGTGGCGCGATGTGGTGCTGGCTGCTCGGGGGCGCGAGGCTCGGGCGGTGCACATCGTCGCCGTCCCGGGGGTCGGGCTCGACCAGCGGGCATACGAGGCGACCGTTCGATACCTCGACGGTCGCGTCTCCGTCCTGCGCCTGCCCGGGTTCGGGCTCCCGGCCTCGGACGTCGCGGACCTCTCACCACCGCGGCTGGCCGAGGCCGTCCGTAGCGAGCTCGCGCGCAGGGCCGTCGTGGACGTCGTCCTGCTCGCCCACTCGGCCGGCTGCCAGATCGTCGCTAACGCGGCAGGCGACAAGAGGGTCGTCGGCGTCGTCCTGGTGAGCCCGACGACCGACCCACGTGCGGGGTCGTGGCCGGGGCTGGCTGGGCGCTGGCTGTGGACGGCACGGCACGAGTACCTGCGACTCGTGCCGTCCCTGACCGCCCAGTACTCCACAACGGGCCTGGTCTCGATGGTGCGGGCGATGGAGGCGGCCCGGCACTACGACATCCGCGAGCCCCTGCGCCGCAACGAGAAGCCGCTCGTCGTCGTCCGCGGCGAGTACGACGCGATCGCTCCGCCGGAGTGGGTGAAGGCGGTGGCCGAGGCGGGGAGCGGAAGGGCGGCCACCATCCCCGGTGGCGGGCACATGGTGGTCATGACCGACGGGGCGGGCGTGGCGGACCAGGTGCGGGCGGTCGTCGGCGCGGCGTCAGCGCGGTGAGCGCGCTCGAGGAGAGCGAGGGATGCTCGCGGGGAGCCGGCAGGCTTTCATCCCGGCCGTCGTCCTGGCACTAGCCTGCCTGCCGCGGTGTGCGACCGAGGTGGTGTGACGGCCAGCGGGCGGCGAGGAGGCGAGGGATGACCCCGGGTGAGGAACGGACCGCGGCCGCCCGTGGCGCGGCCGGCATCGACTACACGATCGTGCGGCACGGCCCGGTCAGGTCGCTGGCCGAGGCGGCCCGAGCGCGCGGCGTCACTCCCGACCGGGTGATCAAGACCCTCGTCGTCCGACGTGGCGCCGACGACTATTTGTTCGTCCTCGTGCCGGGCGACCGCCAGATCTCCTGGCCGAAGCTCCGCGCACTCCTCGGCGTCCAGCGCCTGTCGATGCCCGACGCCGACACGGCCCGCGACGTCACCGGGTACGAGCGCGGCACGATCACGCCCTTCGGCTCGCTCAACCCGTGGCCGGTGATCGCTGATCTCCGGGTGAGCGACACGGTCTCCATCGGCGGTGGAGCGCACGGCGTCTCGGCGACCCTGTCCGCCGTCGACCTGATCCGCGTCCTCGGAGCAGAGGTCGCCGACGTCACCGACCCGGTCGGGTGAGGGCTGTGTCGTGGCCACTCGGCGGCAACCGCCTTAGGAGTGCGTGGACGAGGTGACCGTGATCTCGAAGACGGGGTGTCGGCCGGCGATCCTCTGCAGCTCGGAGTCCGGCGCCTTCGCGGTCACCCCGTCGAAGAACCGGCCCACCTCGAAGCCCCATCGGCGCAGGTAGTGGCGGAGCACCTGGACCTTGTCGCCGTCGGGCAGCTCCACCGCCGTGAAGGTCTCCGTGGACCGGCCGAGCCTGAGCTCCCCCTGCCCGGCGGCCCGCAGGTTGCGGACCCACTGCGTCTGCCCGCGTGGCGCGACCAGGTAGCGCCTGCCGTCGAGGACCAGAGGGTTGACGGGAACCTCCCGCCACAGGCCGCTGGCCCTCCCCTGGACCCGCAGGATTCTCGAGCCGTAGACGCTGACCCCGTGGCGCGTGAGCCAGGTGACGGCGCGCTGGAACAGGTTGTCCGCCGATCCGGACGGCTTGACGTAGTGCGTGTGGCTGCTCATGACCTTCTCCCGCTGACGTTGGCGTTGAAATTTTAGAGAGCATCGCTCTCGTCCCCCACCATTGCAGAAGCGTGCCTCGATTTGCAAGAGCGGTGCTCTACCTTGTGACCAGTGCTCTCATTGAGGCAGGATGGGCACGTGGCGGAGACGCGGCGCGAACGGGCGCGAGCAGAGGTGACTGCGGCGATCCTCGAGGCCGCGCGGCGGCAGCTGGCCGAGGTCGGCGCCCAGCAGCTGTCGCTCCGAGGGGTGGCCCGGGACGTCGGCCTGGTGTCGTCCGCGGTGTACCGCTACTTCCCGAGCAGGGACGACCTGCTGACGCGCTTGATCATGGAGGCGTACAGCGGGCTCGCCGACCGGGTCGAGGAGGCGGATGCCCGGCTCCGGCGGGACGACCTGAGGGGCCGCTGGCGCGCCGCGTGCTCAGCGGTGCGGGACTGGGCTCGAGAGAACCCGCACGAGTACGCGTTGGTCTACGGCTCGCCCGTCCCCGGGTACGCCGCGCCGGTCGCGACGGTCGAACCCGCGACACGGGTCAGCGTCGTGTTCCTCGCGATCGTCGCGGAGGCGTCCGCGGCCGGACGGCTCGACGCGCCTGGCCTGTCGCCGTCCGGACGCCGGGGCATCTCGCGAGAGCTGCTCGCTCAGCTCAAGGCCGTCAGCGACGAGCTGGCGCCCGGCATCCCCCCGGACGTGCTGGGGCGCGTGCTGATGGCGTGGACGCAGCTGTTCGGCATGGTCAGCTTCGAGCTCTTCGGGCACCTCGTCGGCAGCGTCGAGCCGGCCGGGCCGTTCTTCGAGTTCGCGGTCGAGCAGCTGGCCGACTTCATCGGCCTGCCCCCCGCCGGCCGCGCGGCGCGGGGCGGCCGAGGCCACTGAGGGAGTCCCTGCCGCCCCTCCCCTTCGTTGATCATGCAACCCCGCCACCCCTGCCGCTCCTCCCCTTCGTTGATCATGCAATCCCGCCACCCCTGACGGCACGATGGAAGAGGTCAGGGCGCCGGAGGCGCGGCAGGCACATATTCAGGGCAAGCTGCAAGTTGCGGGGCACTCGTTCGGCCCAATGTGCGCGAGGCGCGAACGTAAGTTACCGGGCACGTCGTGCCGACACCTCTGCCATGAGACGAGCGGGCGCTAGACACGGGCGCGGCAACAGGCGCTGCTCCCTGGCCACGCCCGGTCACGCGCCGGTAGGGAGCAGGCGGCGATGCCGGGTGGTCCCATCGCTCGCGCCGATCTCCCCCCTGCCGGTGGCCCGCCGCCTCTACGAGCGGTCAGACACCCGGACCTTCGACCTTCTCGACGTCGCCCTGGCGGACGAGATGCTGAGGGTGGCGGGTCAGCCGCCTCTGGCCGTCCAGTCGGCCGGGCCACAGCTGGCCAGCGTCACGGGTACGGAGGACCAGGTCACGGCGCTGGGCTGGGTTGCGGCCGCGACGGCGCCACATGCGATGGAAGCATGGATGCTCGCTCTTGCGCCTCGGCTCACGCGTGACGTGGTCCACCTGATCGGCACGGGCTGGACGGCGGAAGCGGAGCTCTCCGTAGAGCTCGCCCTGGCGCTGCGGGCCGACGACATGTGCGACTTCGCCACTCAGCTTGCCGGCGGTCCCGTCACTCTCGACGGCCGAGCGACCGCTGCGGCCATCGTGGCGGCAGACGTGCCGGACCCTGCCCTCATCCATTTCGTGTGACCCAGTTGCCCCGCAGTTAGGCCTCCGTCGGGGCTCTGCGCGCGCCCGGTGGCGGCGGCGCCGGACATCCACTGCGCTGCCCGTGCCTCTACAGGCCCAGCTGCAGGTCGCTGAGCTGCAGGCCGCGGTGCTCTGCGAGCCGCTCGGCCTGCTCGGCGACGCCGTCCCGCACAGCGGCCGTGGCGCCGTCCCACATCTCGACCGAAACCGTGAGACGAGAGCCGGCCTTGCGGGGCCGCCACGTCCCGACGACGCGACTGCCGTGGAGCACGGCCCCGGGACGCCCGAGCACGGGCCAGAGCGCCTTGCGACGGGCGGGGTCGTCGACGAGCAGCGAGCGATCCTGGGCCTGCAGGAACAGGTCGAAGGGTCCGAGCAGGCGGACGACGGCGGGTGGGCGGTCTGCCAGGGCGGCGTCGAGGTCCGCGGCGAGCAGGAAACGCTTCTCGCCGTCCACGAGCACGTCGACGGCGTCGTCCGGCCAGTGCGCAGCGACGTCCTTGACCGGCGCGTCCAGGTAGCCGGCCACGAGCTTGGGAGTAGCCGGGCCGAGCAGGCGGAGGTACGCGCGGACGACGTCGTGCCGGTCCTCGGGATGAAGCGCGGCGCGGAAGTCAGGAATGCGCTGCAGCACGGGAGGGGACGTACCGGGCCGAAGCTCGAGGCCGCCTCGGAGCGCGGCGAGCCGGAAGGGCATCTCGTAGAGGTGCGTCGCGTCGCAGGGGCGACAGAAGCGCAGGTAGGGCTCGTCCATCAGCTCGGCGACTCGTGCCGAGACCTCGCCCTTGACGGTCGGCGTGGTCACCACGCTGCGCATGGCGCCGGCGACGGTGTCCAGCGCCTCCAGAACCGGGATTCCTGCTGCCCGAAGCGGTTTGGCGGCGTCGTAGATGCGCTTGGCGGCGTCCGCCTCGGAGAAGGGCGCGACGGCTGCGGCAACAGATGGCAGGTCTGCGGGGCGGTAGAGGTGGGGAGCGCCTCGGACGGTCCAGAGCAGGGCGAGCTCGTCGTCGTCCAGGCTGTGGACGTCGACACCACGGAGAGCGAGCGCCCAGAGCGCACCGTCCGGCCCGGTGTCCTGGACGCCGATGTCCAGGATCCTCGTGTCGTCCAGGGCCGCTTGCTTGCGGTCGAGCCCCTGTGCGCCCGCGCGGAAACCGAGGACCTGTTCGCGGCTGAGGGACATGATCGGCACAGGGGGACGATAGGTCGCTGGGCCGACGATCGGTCCCCCCGTAGCGATCATCCCCGACGTCAACGTGCTCGTGCAGGCGTATCGGTCGGATGCGCCACAGCACGGCTCGTGCCGCCGATGGCTCGAGACGTCGGTCAACGGACCCGAGCTCCTCGGGCTGTCCGATCTCGTGCTCAGCGGCGTCGTGCATGTCGTCTCGCACCCGCGGATCTTCCGCACACCCTCTGCCGTCCCAGAGATCCTCGGCCTACTGGACGAGCTGCGCCGACAGCCCGGCGTCGCTGTGGTGTCCCCCGGCCGCGGCACTGGCAGATCTTCAGCGAGCTCTGCGCGACGGCGGGGACGCGCGGCAACCTCATCCCTGACGCCTTCCTCGCCGCGCTGGCCATCGAGCAGGGTGCGACCTGGGTAACGCTCGACCGCGACTTCGCACGCTTTCCGGGTCTGCGTTGGACGCTGCCGGGAACGTGAACGCCAAAGAAGGGTTGGTCAACGACCGGTTGACGTGAGGCGTGCGACAACCTAGGGTTGACGGCATGACGCCTTCGACGAACGAGCCGGTGCGGCTGGACGATCTCATCGGCGCGATCAACGGCGCCTCGCCAGAGCCCCTGGACCGGCTCACACGCGCCGTCCTGCTGGCCGACCACCTCAACGAGGTCGCCGACTCGCTCATCGGCCACTTCGTGGACCAGGCACGTCACGCCGGCGCCTCATGGTCCGAGATCGGTCGAAGCATGGGGGTGACGAAGCAGGCGGTACAGAAGCGGTTTGCCACCCGAGGCCAGGTGGCCGATGGCCGCCTGGACCCGAGCCAGGGCTTCAGCCGGTTCAACGACGAGGCTCGTGCGGTGGTAGTGGCCGCGCAGGAGATCGCGCGGGCGGCCGCGAACGAGACCATCGGGGTAGCGCACCTCGTGCTGGCCCTGGTCGCGGACCCCGACCGTGCGGCCGCAGGTTTGGTTGCAGCACGAGGGGTATCGGTGGACGACGTCAAGCGCATCGCCTCAGCCACCCTGCCACCCGCGGCGGTCGCCGTGCCAGCGCTCATCCCGTTCGATGCCCACGCGCGCAAGGCGCTCGAGCAGACATTTGCGGAGGCTCAGCAGCTCGGGGCGGAGACGATCGGCAGCGAGCACATCCTGCTGGGAGTCCTGGCCGTCGAGGACGGGACCGGCGTGCTGGCTGGTCTCGGCATGTCCTACGACGCCGTGCTCGCGCACCTGGGCCAGCAGGAGGACAACACTCAGCGCGCGTGACACGGCAGAGGGCCACGGTCCCCCGACATCCTTACTGCGGGTCACGCTCCTCGAATGCTCCGGTAGAGGCGGTCCGTCACCCACGCCTGCATCGCTTCTCGGAACTCCGGCTTGTCGAAGAACGCCTGGAACAACGCCTCGTTCTGCTCCTGCCGGTCGATCAGGCTGTCCTCGAGGCGCGGCTCGAGGTACACCCTGAACTGTTCGAAGTCGTTGTTCAGGGCGACCACTCGCACCTCGTCGTTATCGCGCATGTGCGCTTCCTGCTGCTCGAACCAGATGCGGTCGGCCTCGCCGAGCTCCATGCCGAACCGCTCGTTGAGTGCCTCGATCAGCGCCGACAGAGAGTCCGTCGGTTGCTCGTGCTGTTTGCCTCGTCCCTCACCTGGGCCCTTCAAAGACTCCTCTGAGCCCTCCGAGAGCGAGACGCTCTGCTGCTCGGCGACGAGCTCGGTGCGCAGGTGCGTGAGGACGACGGCCCCGTCGAGGTCGACCTCGCCGCCGGTGTCGGCGCGGGGCAGCCGCGCCAGCAGGTACTTGCCGTAGTAGTAGAGCTCTTCCAGGTCAGTATCCGTGAACGGCACGATCTGGCCGAGAAACGCGTAGGCGCGCACGAAGTCCCGCAGCGCAGTCCGGAAGTCCTCCTGCGCAGTCTCGTCATCCATCGCGAGCCAGCGGTCACGAGCGGGATCGATGGCGGCGTTGAGCTTCGCGCTGCCGGTTGAACCGCCCTTGAGCAACGCCGCCACCGCCGACCGCATCTCGGCAGCGTCCACGATGCCGGCGTCCAGGATCCGACGCTGGAGGTTGTAGAGCAGGTTCGGGTCGGTCGGGGCTGCGGTCGTCTGCGCGAAGAACGGCCGGAACGCTTCCGTGATGTCCTCGGTCGTGTTGACGAAGTCGAGCACGAAGGTGTCGTCCTTGCCCGGGTGGGTGCGGTTCAGGCGCGACAGCGTCTGCACTGCCCTCACGTCCGCCAGCTTCTTCGCCACGTACATCGTGTGCAGCAGCGGCTGGTCGAAGCCGGTCTGGTACTTGTCGGCGACGACGAGGATTTGGTACTCCGCACCGGAGAACCGGTCGGGCAGCTGTGACTCCGGGA
>JBKHWX010000123.1:0-2503 GCA_046566325.1 Actinomycetes bacterium
CGCACGGCTGCCGAGGCCCACCTGCTCGATCGCCTCGTCCACGGCGGCTCGGTCGCCGCGGCCCAGCCGGCCGGTCAGACCCGCGCGCGCCAGCCGCCCACTGCTCACGACCTCCCGGACGGTGGCGGGCACCGTGCCTCCCGCCGTGTGCCGCTGCGGCACGTACCCGATGCGCGCTCGGTCCCGGAACCGCTCGGCGGGGATGCCGAACAGCTCGAGCGACCCTGCCTGCAGCTGAGCCAGCCCGAGGATGCCACGCACGAGGGTCGACTTGCCGGAGCCGTTCGCCCCGAGGACGGCGAGCGCCTCACCGCTGTTCAGCTCGAAGTCCACGTCCTGCACCACGGGGCTCCCGCCGTACCCGATCGCGGCGTTCCGCATGCGGATCACGGCCTGCCGCCCGGACTCGTGCTGCACTCCTTCGTCGCTGTGCCGGGCTCCTTCGTCGCTGTGCCGCCGGGCTCCTGCGTCGCTGTGTCCCCTCATCGACACGACTGTCCCTTCCGGAGAGTCTCGAGGTTGGCCCGCATCACCTGCAGGTAGTCGCTGCCGGCGGACTGGTCGGTCAGTCCTTCCAGGGGGTCCAGGACGGCGGTCCTCGCGCCGGTCTCGCGGGCAACCGTTCGCGCGACGTCCGGGCTGACCAGCGTCTCGTAGTAGACGGTCGAGACGTGGTGCTCCCGCGCGAACCGCGCCACCTCGGCGAGGTCCTGCGGCCGCGGCTCGCCCTCCGGGTTGAGCCCCTCGATGCCGACCTGCTCGAGCCCGTACCGCCGCGCGAGGTAGCCGAAGGCGCTGTGGCTCGTGACGAGGTCTCTGCTGGCGCAGTGCGCCAGACCCTGGCGGAGCTCGTCGTCCAGCACATGCAGGTCGGTCCGAAGAGCGGCCGCGTTGCGGCGGTACTCGTCCGCATGAGCAGGGTCGATCTCTGCGAAGCGGGACGCGGTGGCGTCGGCGACGTCGGCGAGCCTGGTCGGGTCCAGCCAGAAGTGTGGGTCCAGGGCGGCGCGCGGTGATCCGGCTCCCAGATGCGCCGGTGCGTCCTCCCGCGTCTGTAGTGACGCGGCAAGGAGATCCAGTCGCGCAGCTTTCGCGACGTCGAGGGCCGTGTCCGTCGCCTGTGCCGTCACCGCGTCGTCCAGCGCGGGCTGGAACCCTCGCAGGTAGAGCACGACGTCGGCCTCGTCGACGGCGGCGACGTCGCGGGGCGCCAGCTCGAGGTCGTGCGGCTCGGCGCCTGCCTTCGTCAGGTTGGCGACGACGACGTGGTCGTCGCCGACGCGCTGCGCCACGAACTGCAGGGGGTAGAAGCCGACGACCACTTGGAGTCTGCCGTCTTGGTGAGCACTCGTCGCGGTCGCGCCACAGCCCGCGAGCAGGGCCAGCACCGCGGCCAGCACGACGAGACGAAACATAGAACCATTCTCATTCGCAGACTGGCTCGCGTCAAGTCTCGGGCCGGCGGCCAGCGGCGTCTCAGCTCGCCGAGCGCATCAGCTCCACCGCTGCCTGTCGGTCCGGAACGCCGACCCGGCGGACGGCGCTGGCCAGGTACCACCGCACCGTCGCGTTCCCGATGCCGAGCTGCAGCGCCACCTCCGACGTGCTGAGCCCCTCCGCCAGGCCGCTGAGGACCTCGAACTCGCGCCGCGACAGGTGTACGCGCGTGCCGTCAGGGCGCATGAGCCTGCGCGTCGTCGTCCCCCGCATCTCCTCGAGCAGGTCGCCCATGAGGCGGCGCGGGATCGACGCCTCGCCGGTCGCGACCCCCTTCAGGGCCTTGACCAGCTGCGTCGCGCCGATGTGCAGCGGGAGCCATCCGTCGGCGCCCGCGGACAGCGCGTTCAGCACCTCGGCCGCGGGGGCGTCGTCCGCACTCAGGACGACGACACGCGTCCGGGGGGACGCGGCGACCACCGTCTCGATCAGCCGGAGGAAGCCCGGACCGAGCGGCGTGACGAGGATGCAGACGTCGGCCTGACGCTGCCGGACGACGTCCTGCGGCTTCTGGTCGGGCCGCACCACCGCGGTGAGGCTGATGGCCGGCTGCAGCTGGTGCTTCAGGCTCGTCGACAGGATGGGGAGGCCGCAGACCACCACCGCGGTCACCGGCTGGTCGTCTGCCGCCGTGTCGAACCGTCCGTCGTCCGCTTTCGCCGCGCTCATCGGCAGGTCCCCCCGTTGCTGCTGTTCTCTCCCCCTAGCCCGGAGGCTAGGAGTGGCAGTCAGCCCATCGGCCGGTTTAGGACAGGTTTCACCTGCCTGGCCCTACCTCGCCCGGATGGCGCAGCCCCCGGGGACGCGGAGCTGGAGAGCGGGACGACGCGCCGCGTCAGCAGCCGGGCAGGCGCGAGGCCAGGTACTCGGTCACCTTGTCGAGCCACACCCGCTGCTGTGCCATGGAGTCGCGCTCGCACACGGTGACGGCCTGGTCGGTCAGGGTGTCGAAGTCGACGGTGAGGCAGAACGGGGTGCCGATCTCGTCCTGCCGCCGGTAGCGCCG
>JBKHWX010000124.1:0-5104 GCA_046566325.1 Actinomycetes bacterium
TCCGGTTCCACGCGGCGGTCACCTCCGCCGCCTCCCGGGCCGACAGGTCACCCCGGCCCCCCAGCTCGACCAGCCCGGCCACCAGGTCCGGCCCGGTCGGCAGGTCCACCACCTGCGCGACCAGCCGACGCAGCCGCCGGGCGGCCCACCCGGCGTCGTCGTCCACCGCCGTCGCCATAACCTGACCCAACCAGCCGGCACCGACAACGAAGCGCCGCAGAGCCCGGGCGAACCGGACACGGGCAGAACCGTAACCAAAACGTGATCTCGGCTGCTCGTCGGGTGTTGGGGCCGGAGCGGCTGCATCGCGACTGAGTTGACGCGCCCGCCTCGGGAACCCCGAACCAAAGGGGTCGGCGAGCGGCGGGCGCCTTCCTGGCCAGGTTATCGGAAAGCCTCGAGTGCCTGGGACCGGCACCCCAACTGCTCACCGCTGTCAACCCGTGCGAGCTGCTCGCCGCCGTCAACCCTTTGCGAGGCGTTCTCTGCGTCCCACTCGGCGCCGCTAGAGGCGGACGTCCGCGAGTAGTGGACAGGTGCAGCGACGTGGCCTCGAAGAAGGTCGGCACCAGGGTGGACGGCGACGCGCAGGACGGCATCCATCACAGCAGCGATGCAGCGGGGTGCTTCCGGGCCCCGGCAGATCGACCGAGACGAGGACGTAAGGAGATGACGTCAGGAGAAGAGCGGGCGAGCTCCGCTAGCAGTCCGCTACCGCCGCGAGCGGTTGCCCGTCGTCTGCGCGGACAGCGCCTCCTCGCACGCGCGACAGGCGGCCTCCTGCGACGGCGGCCAACGCTTGTCGAGCACCCGCCTGACGGGGGCGCCGCACTTCGCCTGGTCGGAGCCGGGCTCCACCGCGTGCAACGGGAAGTCCCCCTGCACCTGCGGCGGCGCCCACGCGTCATGGCCGCCCGGGTCCAGGCTCGCTCCGAGCAGCAGGTCCCGCCGATCCTCCCGGGAACCGGGCGGCGCCCCGTGGCTTGCCTTGGCCGACCCGCGTGCCACCACGCCCGAGAAGATCAGCCATCCCACCCCCACCAGAACGATGATGACGATGATGACGATGATGAAGGCTGCCATGGGGTCAGCTCCGACGGTGAGAGTGATCTAGTCCCGACAGCAGGCTATGCCCGGTATGTGAAGGCAGCCACCGCTGCACAGGCCGGCCCGACCTCCACATCGGGCTAACCCGCCTCGCCCTGGTGGACCTCGGGCGCCCGCCGTTCCCATCCGGGGAGCTGTTGCACACCTGAGCCGGACGGCAGGCCGGCCTCGTCGTCGTCCGGCACCTTCGCCCAGACGTGCTTGGAGGCGCCGTCCACGTGCCAGCCCCAGTCCTCGCTCAGCAGCGCGACGATGTGCAGCCCGTTCTGGCCCGCTCGGGTCGGGTCCGGCCGATGGGCGACAGGACTGAGCTGTGCGGCTCCGTCGAGCACATCCACCAGCCACCCGCCCGGAAGTCGATGCAAGGCGAGCGCACGAGGCGGGCACCCGTGCCGCAGGGCATTCGCAACGAGCTCGCTGACGACGAGCGCGATCCGAGTCTCTAAGCCCGCCAGACCGTCGTCGTCCCTCGGCTCAGCCGCCGAACCCCCCGCTCGCTCACCGCGGGCCACTACGACGGCAGCCCTTCGCAACCCGCCCAGCTCGGCGACCTCAGCGATGGGCCACGACGCGCAGAGGCGACCTTCCGGGGGCAGGCGAGGGGCTACGGCGGGTACGATCAGCGCCTCCCTCGTCGTGGACGACTCGGGCGACAGTCCCGTTGTCCCCGGTCCGGAACGGTGGCCCCGACCCAGCCGACCAGGGCGTCCACCGCACTCGCACGCTACCGCCGAGGCGGGCGCGTCGCCTCCCGGCAACGTCCGCTGTCAGACCTGCGGAGGCCACCGCCCGACGAGGGTCTGACGCGTCGCGACCGTCCGGCCGATCACTTCCTCTCGTCGCAGCGGTCTTGTCTGCAGCTGAAGCGACGGGAGCGCGGCGTGAACCAACCGGTCGTCCTCGACCTGCACGGCGCGGTCGAGCCCGCTGACGTCCCCGCCCTGTGCCGACGCCTGCTCCGGCT
Organism: Actinomycetes bacterium; assembly: GCA_046566325.1. Lineage (GTDB taxonomy): Bacteria > Actinomycetota > Actinomycetes > Actinomycetales > BWSM-131 > BWSM-131. Next base: position 2,072 of record JBKHWX010000124.1, read on the forward strand.
GCTGGACGACGGCGGCGCTCGTGCCGTCGTCTGCGACCTGGCAGGCCTCAGCAGGACTGACGCCGTGACCGTCGAGGCCCTGGCCCGGTTGCAGCTGACGGCCAAGCGCCGCGGAGGCAGCCTTCTCCTCCGCGGCGTGAGCCCCCAGCTGACCCGCCTGCTGGCCCTCGCCGGGCTGACCGCCGTTCTGCCGGCCGAGCCCTCAGCGCTCGGCGTGAGGGGGGAGGCCGAAGAGGGGGAACAGGTCCGTGTTGAGGAAGTTCGTGATGCTGACGATCCGCCCGTCGGCCACGCGTAGGAGGTGAAGCGACCACGGGTCGAACCGACCGCCCGGGCCGCTCGGCCGGTACTGGGCGAAGGCCGGCTGGCCATTGGCCATCACAGGCAGCAGGCGGGAACCACGGCACTCGTGCCCCGGGCCGAGATGCCAGGCTCCGATGTCCGCGGGACCGCGCAGCCACAGAGCGTACGGAGGCATCGACTGCGTCGCGTCCTCGTGCAGGAGCGCCACGAGACCGTCGATGTCGTAGGCCTCGAACGCCTCCACGTAGCGGGCGAGCAAGGCCCGGTGCTCGTCGTCCAGCGGGTCGGGGGCTGCCCCAGGCATGCTCAGCTGGCGAGAGGAGATGGTGGCCCTCGCGCGCTGCAGCGCGCTGTTCACCGATGCCACGCTGGTGTCGAGCAGCTCGGCGACCTCGTCCGCCTTCCACCGCAGCACCTCGCGCAGGATCAGCACGGCACGCTGCTTCGCCGGTAGGTGCTGCAGGGCGGCGACGAACGCCAGCCGCACGGACTCCCGCGCCACCGCCACCTCCGCGGGGTCCCCGTCCTCGGGCAGCAGCAGGCCGTCCGGGGCGGGCTCGAGCCACGTTCGCTCGGGCAGCGGCTCCCCCAGGGAGGAGACGACGGGGGGCGAGGCGGTCGGCGACAGGTCCACGGGCATCGCGCGCCGCTTGCTGCCGCTCAGCGCGTCGAAGCAGACGTTGGTGGCGATGCGGTACAGCCAGGACCGCAAGGACGAGCGGCCGTCGAAACCATGCAGCCCCCGCCATGCCCGGACCATCGTGTCCTGCACCGCGTCCTCGGCGTCGAAGGGTGACCCGAGCATCCGGTAGCAGTAGCCGGTCAGCTCCCGGCGGTACTGCTCGAGCTCCTGACTCGGCTCTGCGACGGCCTCTCGGCTCGCGCCGTCGACCGTCACGCCGTCCGTCACCGTGTCCGTCATCGGATCGCTCCCTTCCGGCGTGGGCAGCGCAACCTACGCACTCATGCGCCTGCTGCTCGAACGTCCGCGACAGTACACGCGGGGTCTGACAGCCGGACGCGATCGCGAGGGCCACCGCACAGTCGGCCCGTTCGCTGGCCGACGCCGGCCTCAGAGGGTGTTCGGCGCGCCCGGGTGGTCCGGATCGGGGTCGACCGGGGTAAGAGGTCGCTTCTCCCCCTCGTCCGACGGCCGCCGGCGGGCCAGAGCGCGCCGCGGGTCGGGCCAGATGACCTCCGTGGCCGCGTTCAGACCCGCTCCGATCAGGACGGCGATCGCGATCAGGTACAGCCAGAGCATGACGATGATCGGGGTCGCCAACGGTCCGTACATCGACGTGCCCCCGACGGACTCCGCGATGACCATGCGCATCACGAAGCTGGCCACCACCCAGATCATCAGGGCCAGCAGGGCGCCGCCGAGGTCTCGCCACCACGGCGACCTGATCGGCGTCGCGACGTGGTACAGGGTGGCGAGCAGCGCGATCCCGGCGAGCATGACCACCGGCCAGTAGAGCACGAGCAGCCAGCCGAGCGACTCCGGCAGGACGGCGCCGATCACGGTGGGGCCGACGAGCACGAGCGGCATCGTGACGGCGCCCATGGCGAGGGTCAGCAGGTACAGGGAGAAGGACAGCGCCCTGGTCCTGACGATGCCCCGGTGACCCCCCAGCCCGTACATGATCGAGATGGTGTCGACGTAGACGTTCAGGGCTCGCGAGCCGGACCAGAGCGACATCACGAACCCGATCGAGATGAGGTCGAAGCGCGGGCCCGAGATGGCCTCCTCGAAGGTCGGCAGGATCACGCCGTCCACGGCCGCGGGAGTCAGGAACGGCGCGACCATCCGCCGGATCCCGCTCACGAGCTGCTGGCGGGTCGCCGTCCCCATCTGGGACCCGACCCAGCCCGCGGTCCCGGCCAGTCCGAGCACCAGCGGCGGCAACGAGAGGAGGGCGAAGAAGCCGGCCTCCGCGGACAGGCCGGTGACCCGGTAGCGCATGCACACCGAGACCGTGGTCCGAACGAGCTGCCACAGGATCCGGACGGGACTTCGCCTCGAGGCACTCACGGCGATCTCCCGAACCCTTGATACGTACCCCCTGGATACGTGCGACGCAGCGGCCGTCTGCGACGACCGGAGGGACGTGCGCATGCCGCCTCCGCGGGGGGTCGTGCTCGGGGCGGACACACTTTGAACGCTAGCCGCGAAGGGGTAGGCGAGCACGGCGGCGCGCTGGCCGGACGGCAACGCAATCTCACGTCCGGCCGCGCCTGATGCCCTGGTCTGCCCCGGTGGCGCAACCCCGCCGAGCACCGCCTGAGCGCGCCAGGGGGCGGGATGCGAGATGATGGACGACGCACAGACCGCGTGCGTCCGAACGTTCGGCCGCCCGAGTGGTGGAGTGCGCAGGCACCGCTGATGGCCCCTTGCGGGTCTGAAACGAAAGAGACATATGCAGATATGGCCCGGCCGCCCCTATCCCCTGGGCGCGACCTTTGACGGCACCGGCACCAACTTCGCCCTCTTCTCGGGGGCGGCGGAGAAGGTCGAGCTGTGCCTGATCGACGATCACGGCCGAGAGGAGCGGATCGAGCTGACCGAGCTCGACGGCTTCGTCTGGCACACCTACCTCTTCGGGATCCAGCCCGGGCAGCGCTACGGGTACCGGGTCCACGGACCCTACGACCCGTCGTCCGGCAACCGCTGCGACCCCTCGAAGCTCCTGCTCGACCCGTACGCGAAGGCGATCGACGGCCAGATCGACG
>JBKHWX010000125.1:0-9479 GCA_046566325.1 Actinomycetes bacterium
TCACGAGCTGGTAAGGACGACGAGTCGCTGGGTCGCGCGGGTCATCGCGACATAGCGGTCGACCGCCCCTTCGATGCCCGGGCCGAAGGTGTGCGGGTCGATGAGGACGACCAGGTCGAACTCGAGTCCCTTCGACTCCTCCGGAGTCAGCGACTGAACACGCGGCATGCCGGTGAATGTGGGATCGCCGATGACGCAGGCGGTGCCGTCAGCATCCGCGGCCAGCCAGGTGTCGAGGACCGAGTGCAGATGTGTGGTAGATCCGTGCGTGACGGGAACGCCAGTGCTGCGGACGGACGTCGGGACGTTGGCGTCCGGCAGCACGGCCCGGATGACGGGCTCGGCTTCCGCCATCACCTCTACCGGCGTCCGGTAGCTGAGGCTCAGGGACGTCAGGTGGATCCGGTCGAACCCGACTCGCTCGAGCCGTTCCTGCCACGACTCTGTGAACCCGTGCCTGGCCTGAGCACGGTCCCCAGCGATCGTGAAGCTCCGGGACGGGCAGCGTCGCAGCAGCATCTGCCACTCCGCGTCGGTCAGCTCCTGCGCCTCGTCCACCACGACGTGCGCGAACGGGCCGGCGAGCAGGTCCGGGTCGCTGCTGGGCAGCGCGGCCTCGTCGACCAGGGCGTTCTGCAGGTCCTGCCCGCGCAGCATCGACATCACGAGCATCTCGGAGTCGTCCGCCGCGATCAGGTCGTCGACGACGTCGGCCATGCGATCGCGCCGGGCGGCGATGGCGGCCTGGTGTCGACGCCTGCGTCGCGAGGCCTCCGGGTCGCCGAGCCGCTGGCGGGCTACGTCCAGGAGCGGCAGGTCGGACACCGTCCAGGCCTGCGCGTTCTCGCGCTGCAGCGCGCGAACCTCGTCCCGGGTGAGCCAGGGAGCGCACTTGCGCAGGTACGCGGGTACCGACCACAGGTCCCCGACAAGGTCGGCGGCGTCGAGCAACGGCCACGCTCGGTTGAATGTGGTGCGCAGCTCCTGGTTCTGCAGCAGCGACCTGCGGAGCAGCCCAGCGGGCACGTCACCGTCGTCGTGCTGGTCGACCAGGATGCTGAGGAGCCCCTCCCAGATCTCGTCGCGCGCCTCGTTGTGCGGAGTACCGGAGTCTGGAACTTCGAACCCCTCGGCCCAGTTGCGCGGGCTCAGCCAGATGTCGGACCAGTCGGTCTCGACCGTCATGCCCTTCGTGGGCGGCTCCTCATAGATCCCGACGGCCGTCTCGACTGCGTTCAGCAGGTCCGCGGACGACTTCAGGCGGGCGACCTCGGGGTCCGGCTCGATCCCCGCTCCGGCGCCCTCCGGGACCAGGTCACGCACGGTGCAGGTCTGCACGCCCTCCTCTCCGAGGCTCGGCAGGACGTCGGAGACGTAGGCCAGGTAGGGCTCGTGCGGACCGACGAACAGCACGCCACCCCGACGGTGGCCAAGCCGAGGGTCGGAGTAGAGCAGGTAGGCGGTGCGGTGCAGAGCGACGACGGTCTTCCCCGTACCCGGCCCGCCGCCGACGACGAGAGCATCACGGGATCCGGCTCGGATGATCGCGTCCTGGTCGGCCTGGATGGTGCCCAGCACGTCCCGCATCCGCGTTGACCGGCTGCTGCCCAGGCTGGCGATGAAGGCGGACTGGTCGTCGAGCGCGGCGTGGCCCTCCAGGCCGTCCGTAGTGAACACCTCGTCCCAGTAGTCGCCGACCCGACCGCGGCTCCACCTGTACCTGCGACGGCTTGCCAGCCCCATCGGGTTGGCGTGGGTCGCTCCGAAGAAGGGCTCAGCCACCGGCGAGCGCCAGTCGACCAGCAGCCGACGACCCCCGCTGTCCGTCAGGCCGAGCCGTCCGACGTACACGGGCTCGCGGTCGTCCGCATGGACGATGCGTCCGAGGCACAGGTCCAGACCGAACCGACGTAGGGCGCGAAAGCGCGCGTTCAGCCGGTGAACCTCGAGGTCCCGGTCCATCGCCTCCTGGCCGGTACCGCCGGGCGCCCTGCGCACTGCATCGAGCCGGTCGGACAGCTCGGCGACGCTCTCCTCGAGGGCTTTCCCGATGGCGGCGAAGTGCTGCTCGTCGCCGGCGACCAGCGACGGGTCGGCCTTGGCGGTGAGCCGGTCGGGAAGGTCGAAGACACTGGTTGTCACTGCATTCACGTCATCAGCTCCGTTCCGGGGTCACCTGCCGACCATCTGGCGCGACAACGTGTCGACAGGTTGTGGGCACGTTCGAGACCCGCGCGGTCAGAGGGGGACATGCGTCTTGCGTTGTCGTCCCGGGCCCCGTCGTGCTCGGCGCGTCCAGCCTCGGTCGGCGATTCTGCGGCACCATCCGGGTCTTGCCGCAAGCCCCTGTGTCGGCTATACGTTGAAAGTGGCGGGCTAGCCGGTCACGGGCCCCCCACAGCTCCCGACCCACACATCCCTAGACCGGGGACGTCCCGGTCGATACCCGTCTAGCCTCGCCGGCATGGTCTTTCCCTGGGACGACTCGCGTCGCGCCTTTCGGGACGGCGCCCTGTGGTTCGTCGGCATGGCCGCTCTGGTCGGTGAGCGATGGGACCGGCCCGGGCTGGGCGAGTGGGACGTTCGCGCCCTTGTCGGGCACACCAGCCGTTCCCTGCTGACCGTCGAGGCCTACCTCGCGCGACCCGCTCCGGCTGCGGAGCTGCCCTCCCCCGCCGACTACTTCCGTGCGACGCGCGCCGTCGCCGCAGGCCCGGCCGTCGCGGCACGCGGACGCGAGGCGGGCGCCGCGCTCGGTGCCGATCCCGCAGCCGCCGTGGCCGAGATCGCGGACCGCGTTCTCGCGCTCTTGGCCAGATGCGACGGCACCGAGCTCGTCACGACCGTGGCCGGCGGCATGCGTCTCGCGGACTACCTGCCGACCCGCACCTTCGAGCTGGCCGTTCACACCGCAGACCTCGCCGCAGCGCTGGGTCTGCCGCTTGACGTCCCGGAGACGTCTGCGGCCCAGGCACTGTGCGTGGTTGCCGACCTCGCGGTCGCCGACGGGCACAGCGGGGCACTTCTGCTGGCCACGACAGGCCGGTCCGGCCTGCCAGCCGGCTTCTCGGTGTTCTGAGCGTACTGGCCAACTTCCGGGTGCCGTGCTCAGACGTCCTGCCTGGAAGGGGATCAGGCCGAGGAGCGCGGGAGGCCCACTGTGTCTCGGAGCACGAGGCGTGGGGACAGCACCACCTCACGGGACACCGACCGACCTTCGTCAAGTCGCTCGACGGCGGCGGCCATCACGTGCTCGGCCTGCTGCTGGGTGTTCTGGCTGACCGTCGTCAGGTTCACGTGAGCCAGCCGGGCCAGGGGGCTGTCGTCGTACCCGACGACAGACACTGAGCCCGGCACATCGATGCCGGCTCGATGGAACGCGTCAAGGAGCCCCAGGGCACACCGGTCGTTGAAGGTGAGCACTGCAGTCGGAAGGTCACGCTCACGAAGCAATGTGGCTGCCGCGTGCACCCCAGACTCCTCGGTGTGGTCGCCGGCGATGATTCTTCGTCCGCCGGCCAGCCCCTGCCGTCGCGTCGCATCACGGTACCCTCGCAGGCGATCACCGGCGATGACACCTCTGCCACCGTCGACATAGGCAATGGCTTGGTGGCCCAACGAGGCGAGGTATTCAACGGCCTGTGCCACGCCCTCGTCGTCAGCTGCTCTCACGACGTCCACGCCATCCGCTGTCACCCGACGCCCGACGGCGATAAGCGGGAGCTGGCGACCGAGAGCGGCGAGACGTGCCGGAGGGGCTTCGGGGCCGAGCAGGATCAAGGCCTCGCATCGGAAGTCGAGCAGCGACTCGACCGCCCGTCGCTCGTCTCGCGTGCGCGTGACCGTGCTGAGCACCAGCTCGTAGTCGCCGTGCTCAGAGACGGCCTGGAGGTCCTCGACGAGCTCGGCATGGAAGCTGTTGCGCACCTCCAGGACCACGCCGAGAAGATGCGTGCGCCGGCGGGCGAGCAGGCTCGCCGTGCGGTTCGGGCGGTAGCCGAGCTCGTCGGCCGCCTCGAGGACTCTGCGCCGGGTCTCCCCGCTCGGACCAGGGGCGTTCCTGAGGACCAAGGAGACGGTCGCCGCGCTGAGCCCGACACGCGCGGCCACGTCCTCCAGCCGCAAGCGTTGGCGTGCGCTCCCGACATGGGCGTCACTGCGGTCCTGGTCCACCGGCACCTCTTCAGGCGATCGCACGACTCTTGACACGCCAACTGCCGCTCGCCATAGTAGCGCCATCGATTAAAGCGCTTTAAGGGTACGGGGTCGAAAAGGAGCTGGAATGAGTGAGTCCGGCATCGGCGTCGCGGTGATCGGGGCCGGCATGGCGGGGCGGGCCCATATCAACGGCTACCGCGCCGCGTCCACCGTGTTCGGGTCGGACCTGCCCGACGTCCGGCTCGTCGCCGTGGCCGACGCGCACAAGCCCTTCGCCGTCGACGCGGCCAAGCGGTACGGATACGAACGCGCGGAGACCAGCTGGGAGGCGATTGCAGAGGCACCGGACATCGACGCAGTCAGCGTGGTGGTCGCGAACCACCTGCACCGTCCCATCGTCGAGGCCCTGCTTGCATCGGGCAAGCACGTGCTGTGCGAGAAGCCGATGGCCCCCTCCGTCGCCGATGCCGAAGCGATGGTGGACGCCGCCGACAAGTCGGATCAGGTGGCCGCAGTCGGGTTCACGTTTCGGAGGTCTCCCGCCGTCAACGCGATCCGGCAGCAGGTTCTCGACGGCTGCCTCGGCCCGGTCATGCACTTCAACGGGCACTACTGGTGCGACTACGGGTTCGAACGCGACGCACCGATGAGCTGGCGGTACAGGGGCGGGTTCGGCTCCGGTGCACTCTCGGACATCGGCAGCCACCTCGTAGACCTGGGCGAGCTCCTGTGCGGGCCTGTGCAGACGGTACGCGGCAGCATCCTGTCCACGCTGGTACCCGACCGTCCCGTCCCGCTGGGGACGGTGGTGGGGCACGCCGCCGGAGTCGCGGTCAGCGAGGCGCGAGAAGCAGTCGAGAACGAGGACGTCGTCACGTTCACCGCGACCTTCAAGGGTGGTGCCGTGGGGACCTTCTCGGTCTCGAGAGTCGCCTACGGCCTGCCGAACTCCCTCGGGTTCGAGGTCTTCTGCGAGCGAGGCGCCGCCACGTTCGACCTAGCCAGGGCAGCCGAGTTCAGGATCGCCGACGCTTCCGCCCCGCAGCCCGTGAATGGGTACAGGCAGGTTCTGGTCGGCCCGGACCACCCGTACGTCAGGCGTGGTCTCCCGATGGACTTCCCGAGCGTCGGTCACGGGCAGAACGACCTCTTCGTATTCCAGGCCCGGGCCTTCCTCGACCAGATCGCCGGCCTGAAGCAGCTGGCGCCCTGCCCGACGTTGGCCGACGGCCTGCACAACATGCGAGTGCTCGAGGCGGTCGTGGCCGCGGCGAACAGCAACGGCAAGGCCGTCGAGGTCGAGTAGGAAGACGGCTGCCGGCCGCGAGCGGTCGCGCACATGACCGGAAAGGAATCTGCATGAAGCTCGGTGCCTACACGGCCTGCCTCCACGACCGTCCCCTTCCGGACGCCCTGGACGTGCTCAGGTCCAACGGTCTTAGCTCCGTAGAGGTGAACACCGGAGGCTTCATTCCCTCACCGCACTGCCATGTCGACCTGCTGCTGTCCTCCCAGCAGGCTCGAAGGGAGTACCTCCACACCTTCACCACACATGACATGGAGCTCACCGGGCTCAACTGCAACGGCAACCCTCTCAGCCCGCTCCCCGGTGTCGGACCCAAGCACGCGGACGACCTGCGGCGGAGCATCAAGCTCGCCGGTCTGCTCGGCGTGAAGAATGTGGTGACGATGTCGGGCACGCCCGGCTCGGACACCGCCGCCAAGTATCCCTCCTGGGTGGTGAACCCGTGGGACGGCGTCTACATGGACGTGCTGGACTACCAGTGGGGTGTGGCTGCCGAGTTCTGGCAGGAGATCGACGGCCTCGCGCAGGCCAACGACGTCCGAGTGGCGATCGAGATGCACCCTCACAACTTGGTGTTCTCCCCACTCACGCTGAGGAAGCTGGTCGACCTCACCGGGGCGACCAACGTCGGTGCCGAGATGGACCCCTCCCATCTGATGTGGCAGGGCATGGACGTCATGGCGTGCATCCGGTACCTCGGCCCGCTGGTCTTCCACGCAGCAGCCAAGGACGCAATGATCACGCCGGGCGTCGACGTCCGCGGCGTCCTCGACACGTCCTTCCGGAGAGTTCCCGCGGACGCACCGGACAAGGTCCCCACAGGCCTCGGCTTCTGGTGCAACGCCTGGCCGGACGACCCGGCGTGGCGGTTCGTCGCGGTCGGGATCGGTCACGACGTCGACTACTGGGCGCAGTTCCTCAGCACACTCGCCGAGGTCGACCCCGACATCGCGGTGAACATCGAGCACGAGGACGCGGACTACTCCCGGGTCGAGGGACTTGCCCTCGCCGCCAGGAACCTGCGAGCGGCGGCGCAAGCGGCTGCAGTGTGAACCGCTGCCGCTGACCCCGACCGCCGAGTCCTCGCCTGCCTGCCTGTTCGGCCAGCGGGGCCCTTACAGCAGTAGGAGGCCGGCCGACACGCCGGCCAGAACGAGGGCAGCGACCTCGAAGCGGTCCTGGCTGATCCGCCGGACGACCAGCACACCGGCCCCCGCCCCCACCAGCAGAGCCGGGAGCAGGGAGGCGTCGAGCAGCAGCCCATCCGACGTCACCAGGCCGAGGCCGACGCTGAACGGGAGCTTGACGAGGTTCACCGCCAGGAAGAACCATGCGGCGGTACCGAGCAGCCGAAGCACCGGCAGACCGGCGAGTACGAGGTAGATCGACATGACCGGGCCGGCGGCGTTCGCCACCATCGTCGCGAACCCCGCACAGACGCCGGCCGCTCCCGTTGCCGCGTGATACCCGAGCGAGGGCGCGCTGGGGTTGGCCGTCGCCTGGCTCGCTGTCACGCGCCACCCCGGCGCCCGGGCACCGAGCCCGAGCACCGAGGCCAGGACCAGCACGACGCCGATCGTGACCTTCATCGTCGCGTCGTCGACCACCGCGACGAACGCCGCTCCGGCGACGACCCCGACCGCCACCCACGGCAGCAGCCTCAGCAGGAGTCTCCAGTCCGCGTGCCGCCGGTAGAGCGCAACCGCGAGCACGTCGCCCACGAGCAGCAGGGGCAGCACCGTCCCCGTGGACTCCTTCGCGGGCAGGACGCCGGCGAACAGGACGACGCCCAGCGCGCCGACGCCGCCGATCGCTGTCTTGGCGAAGCCGAGAAGCCCGGCGGCCACGAGGAGGAGAAGCCAGTCCGCGACCCCGACCTGCGCCACCGCGAACAGCCGTTACCCCGCAGGACCCTCGCTCATCCCCCTCAGAGCCAGTCCCAGTCCTTCGTTCGGCGCTCGATCTCCTCCCGCATGAAGATGCTCGACTCCCGTGCCCGGTCCTCCCAGGCGAAAACGCACACCGTCATGATCCCGTCGAAGCGCAGGTCCCTCAACGCGCCGAAGAACTCGTCCCAGTTCACCTCGCCCTGGCCGATGTCCAGGTGCTGGTGCACGCGCGCGGTCGAGCCCGGCGGGTTGACGATGTACCGAAGGCCGGACGACGCCCGGTGGTCGAAGCTGTCCGCCACGTGCAGGTGTGTCAACAGGTCACCCGCGTACTCCATGACGCCGCGGATGTGGCCACCCTGGTGGAACGTGTGCGGAGCGCAGTAGAGGAACGAGACCAGCGGTGAGTTGATCCCACGGATGAGATCCACCGCTGCCCTGCCGTCCTCGACGAAGTCGTCCGGGTGCGGCTCGAGACGAAGCTCCACGCCCTCACGCTCGAAGACGGGCAGCAGCTCCTCCATCGACTTCCAGAACTGCGCCTCGCTCAGGCTCGGCTGCTCGGGCCGCCCGTTGAGCTCCGAGTTCATGACGTTGCAGCCGAGCTCCACCGTCAGCTCGATCGCGCGCTTCCAGTAGCGGACGGCGGCCTGCCGCTCCTCCTCGTCGGGTCCCGACCAGCGGTACAGCGGCAGATGTGTCGCCACCTTCACACGCGCGGTGTCCAGCGCCTTCTTGAACCGGCTCACGGTGTCGTCGTTCGCGCGGGCATGCAGGAAGAACGGGGTGAAGTCCTCCCGCGGCGACAGCTCGATCCACTCGTAGCCGAGGTCACCCACGAGGCCGGGCAGGTCGGTCAAGGGCGTCGTGCGGAACATGTACGGGTCGAGCGCCAGCTTCACCCGGTTCTCCTTCTGGTTCCGTTCTCGCGGTGCTTCTTCGTGCTGGTGCGACGTGGTGTCGACGCGACGTGGTGTCGGTGCGACGTAGGTGTCAGTGCGACTTGGCGTACAGGTCCGGCTTGTCCCGCAGCCGGACCGCGGTCCTCTGTCCGCTGGCGAGCGCCTCCAGCGCTGCGTCCGAGACCACCGCAGCGGCGTAGCCGTCCCAAGCGGTCGGGCCGACGGCCTCACCGGTCCGCACGCTGTCCACCCACGCCTGAAGCTCCAGGTCGTACGCGAGACCGAACCGCTCCTTCCAGTCCGCGGGGACGCCGCCCGTGATGCCGCCGTCCCGCCTGACGAGGACGGCGCTGCCGTCGGCGAGCGCCGCCGTCCCGTCCTCGCCGATCACCTCCGTACGGATGTCGTACCCGTAGCGGATGTTGACGGAGACCTCCACGTCGACAAGAGCACCGCTCTCCGCATCGAACAGCACGATCAGGGGGTCCTGCAGGTCGCCGCCGTGCCGACTCTTCCGGGGGACGAGGACCGTCGTGGCGACGATCTCCTCTCCCAGCAGCCACCGCACGGTGTCCATCTCGTGCACGGCTGTGTCGGTGATCGCCATCTCGCGGGTGTAGTGCGGGGGCACGGAGGGGTTGCGATGCGCACAGTGGACGATCAGCGGCGAGCCGATGGAGCCGCCGTCCACCACCTGCTTCAGCGCCCGGAACGCGGGGTCGAACCGCCGGTTGAACCCGACCTGGACGAGCCGCTTCCCGCCCGCCACCTCGGCGTCCAGGATCCTCAGGCACGCCTCCCGCGTCGTCGCCAGGGGCTTCTCGCAGAAGACAGGCTTTCCCGCGTCGATCGCCGCCAGGACGTACTCCTGGTGCGTCTGGCCCCAGGACGTGACCACGACGCCGTCCACGTCCTCGGAGCGCACGAGCTCGTGTCCCGTTGCATGGACGGCCGCACCGCCCAGCGCGTCGGCCACCTCCCGAGCGCGCGAGACGTCGACGTCGCTGACAGCGACGACCTGCGACCCGGCGAGGACCTGGCTGAGCCGCCGGATGTGGTCCTGGCCGATCATCCCCGTGCCGATCACACCCACTCGAACCGTCATCCGGCGTGCCTCTCCTCCGTACGCAGGGTCTGCTCGGCCTCCTCGGCCTCGTGCGCGCGGCCAGGCTCGACGCGCTCCAGCTCGTGCGACAGCGTCTCGAGCTCCTCGCCGCCCGCCAT
>JBKHWX010000126.1:0-12637 GCA_046566325.1 Actinomycetes bacterium
CCCCGGTGGTGCTCGACCCCGAGACCGCCCGCGACCTGGCCAACGCCCACCTGGCCGCCCGGCGCGCGGCCCTGGTCCTGCTGGTCGGCGCCGACGGCGCCCTGGACCGGCTGGTCCGCCTCCCCGCCCCACCGCCCGGCGGGTGGACCCGGCACACCCTCGCCGACACCCTGCGCAAGCGGCTGCCCGGCCTGGCCGCCCTGTCCGTGGACGGGTACACCCCGACCGCGGCGATCGGCGAGCACGTGCGCGCGGCCTGGCCCACCTGCGTCGGGTACGACTGCCCCCGCACCGCCCGCCGCTGCGACCTGGACCACGAAGACCCCTGGCCGCGTGGGCCCACCGCCGTCACCAACCTGACCCCCAAGTGCCGACGCCACCACCAACACAAGACCCTCGGCCTGTGGAAGACCCACCGGCAGGCCGACGGGTCCATCCGGTGGACCACCCTGCTCGGCACCCAGGTCACCGCCTCCCCCGAACCCCTCCCCGGATGCTGAACCTCGACGTGGCCCGCCAGCAGGGGACGGCCCGGGGCCAGGAGACACGAGGGGCCTGACGGAGTTGATCGCCTCGTCCTCGCGCAGCTCTTTCACATGCGTCCCAGCAGGATGCGGAAGAAGGCGGCGGACTGAGGACGGTTCGGGCGGTGGCGTCGATCTCTCGCCGGAGGCCCGGGGGTCACAGGCCCTTGCGGCCGGGAGGGGCCTCCCCCGGCTCTGGGAGTCGGCAGCAGTGCGACGCCGTGGCCGTGGCGAGTCGGTGGCCGTGGCCGTGGCCGTGGCCGTGGCGAGTCGGTGGCCGTGGCCGTGACCGTGGCCGTGGCCGTGGCCGTGGCCGTGGCCGTGGCCGTGGCCGTGGCCGTGGACGAGCGTCGTGTCGATCTAGAGCATCGGTGGGCCGGCGGGCACGCGTGCTCGGGCCATCCGTGCAACCGCGGTCAGCGTGAACTCTCCGGAGGGGCGACCGAGCCGGTCGAACAGTCCAGTGCGAAGCCTGTCCCGGTCCTCGGGCGGACGCGCGACGGCGTAGGCACCGGCCGGTCCGATCCCTGCGAGGAAGCCCTCCCACAGCTCGTCGAAGTCCCGGTACCGGGACGTGACCGTGGCCGTGGTCTCCTCGACCTCGCCGAGACCGCCGTCCGTGAACACACGCGCGAGCTCCCCAGGGGCGCCGAAACGCAGCACGTGGGCTTCGTCCGGAGCCCCGGAGTCCAGTGCGAGCGCCGCGTCCCAGAAGGCCCGCAACAGCTGCATTCCCTCGGCGAAGTCCCAGACGGTAGCGGCGAGCACGCCGCCGGGCCGGACCACGCGGCGCATCTCCGCGACTGCCCTGGCCGGGTCGGTGACGAAATGGAACACGAGCTGCGCCGCGGCACTGTCGAACTCGTCGTCGGCGAACGGCAGCTCTTCCGCAGCTGCCCGGCGCACGTCGACGTCGGGGTGCCGATGCCGGCACACCTGCACGAACCCGGGCGCAGGGTCGACTGCGGCCACCGACCGGGCACCGAGCCGTGCAACGGCAACGCCGGTCAGCGCGCCCGGCCCGCACCCGACGTCGAGGAACCGCCCTTCGGGGGCCGGTAGACAGTAGTCCCCGAAGACATCGGCGAGCTCACGTGAGTAGCGGCCCATGAACGAGTCATAGGCGTCGCCGGACACCTGAAAGGTGCTCGCTCCGTGCACGTCGACCACATGAACCTCCTCGATGTCCGCCCACTCCAAGAGTGCGTACGCCTCTGGCCACGATGCCTGCACCCAACCAGGAATCCGTGCGGCCGGAGGAGGAATCCTGGCGAAGGGCACTCCGTGGCGCCAGTAGTCAGGCGGACTTGCTTCGCTCGCTTCACACTCTTCGTGCAAGGTTGCGGCATGAGTAGAACCCGGCTCAGCGTCACCATCGATGCTGGTCTTCTCGCCGCTGCCCGGACCGTCCGGCCAGGTCTCACCGACGCCGAGGTGATCGACGAGGCGCTGCACGCTGTGCTGGCGCGGCCTGGGTCCGCCGAGGTCGACGCGAGCTACGCGTGTACGACCGACGCCCCCTTGACGAGCCTGACGAGTGGGGCGACCTGGCGTCGTTCAGAGAGGCAGCTGCCCGGTCATGAAGGGCATGCCCGCGCGGGCTCACGTCCCATGCCGCGAGCTGGCCGAGACCGAGCGCGGGCGTCTGACCGTTCGGACGACGTCGGGCAAGCCGGCTCCGCGGGCCGTCAGGGTCTCACCAAGGTCTCGTAGAGCTCGGCGAACCGCTGCTGGCGCTGCTCGTAGTAGTCCGCGCGAGCGGACTCGGGCTCGTACGTCTTGCCTGTGGTCACCGGCGCACGGGGCACGTCCGGGGTCAGGACGTCGAGCGCGATCAAGGCGGTCCCGCGAAGGGTGGCGCGCTTCATCGTCACGTGGGTGACGGGCCGCCCGAGCACGTCGGCGAGGATCTACAGCCAGTCGGGCAGATCCTTGCTGACGCTGCCGGCCGCCATGATCTGCCTTGCCTCCGGTGCGGCGGGGGTCAGGTCCGAGGCGACCCGGGCGTACGTGATCGCGACGCCCTCGATGATGCCTCGGAAGAGGTCCTCCGGGGTGGTGGCCGCCGTGACTCCCGCCAGCATCGCCTGTGCGGTCGCCATCCACCCGGGGGCGCGCTCTCCGGTGAGGTAGGGCAGGACGAGCGGCGTGCCCGCAGACGGGTCGGCAGTCAGCACCGGCTCGAGGTCCTCCCCGAGGTCGAGAACCGACCGCGCCCAGCTCACGGCTCGCCCGACGTCGTTGAGGGCGCCGCCCAGCAAGGTGCGCGAGCCGTCGACCCGGTAGTTCCAGAGGCCGAACGGCAGCGGGTCCGCGGGCGCGTCCAGCAGCACGCGCAGGGCCCCGCTCGTGGCGGTGGCGGCGGCGATCCTGGCCCGGTCGGTCGCGCCGGCCCCGTAGTTGCTGGCGAAGCCGTCCGGGATGACCGGGAACCAGGACGCCTGCTCGAGCGCACGCCATCGCGTCGACGTCGGCGGTAGCGGGTCCGGCACGTCGTGGATCGGTGAGAACTGGTCGCGGCGAGCTCCGGACGCCTCGAGCAGCGCGTCGTCCAGCTGGCCCGTGCGCCTGTCGAGCAGGCCCGTCCAGGCGGCCGTCGACGTCCCGGCCGCGGTGTCCCCGCGCAGCCGGGAGAAGACGTACTCCCCGAGGGACCACCATCCGGCGGTGGCGGCGAACGTCTCCGGCGACGTCTCCGCGAGCCAGCGCAGCCGGGGCGCGTGGTAGCTGGTGTGGATGCGGGTCCCGGTGTGCTGCTGGACGGCGTGCTCGTCCAGCTCGGCGCGCAGCGCCGCCACCTGCGCGGCGCAGCGGGAGTCCGCGTAGGTCATGCACGAGGTGAGCGGCCGGCCGTCGCCGTCGACTGCGACCAGGCTGGCGGCGAAGGTGTCCATCGCCAGGCCGGTGATGCGTTCGCGCAGGGAGTGCTCGCCCGTCAGCGCGTCGAGAATCTGCTCGACCTCGGCGGTGACCTGGTCCGGGTCTATCTCCGACGTGCCGTCCGCTCGGGAGGTGAACGTGTGCGGCTCCTTGTGCCGCAGCTCCTTGATAGGTCGGCCGGTCGAGTCGTAGACGCCGCCACGGCTTGCCGTGGACCCGATGTCCAGGGCCAGCACGAGCGGGTCCTCCGCGTCGTCGAGCGCGACGTAGTCGGCCTTGTCGGTCATCGCCACCTCGTCTCGGGCACGCTGGGCCGTGGGTCCGCGGCCTCGCGCCGAGGCTAGCCGGACGCCGGTCGGCGCAGCGGCCGTTGACAGGCGAGGACGACGCGAGCGCAACCCGTCTTGTCCGGGATCGCCCGGTGCCTGCGTAGGCTCGTCGCATGAGCGACTCTCGACACGAGGACTACGACCCGGACCATGACGGCAGGGGGTCACCGCCCCGCCCGGACGGCCTCTACATCCCCGGGACCCCGAGCGGGGGGCTGGGGCCGGAGTCCGGAGGCCAGCCCTACCCGCCCGCTCCGGAGGCAGGCTTCTCCCAGCCGTACCCGGGCTACCCCGGTGAGCCGGCCCCCGTCGGTTCCGCCGCCTACGAGGCCGGCCTCGGGAACGTCGTCAAGCCCCCGCCCCTCGCGCTGGCGGTGAAGCTCATGTACGTCGGCGCCGTCCTGTCGCTCGTCAACCTGGTGATCGGCCTCACGCAGGGAGACGCCATCCGGCGGCAGCTGCAGGACCAGGCCGGTCTCAGCCAGGAGGCGATCGACACCGCGGTGGCGGTCGCGTTCGTGTCGGGCGTCGTCGCCGGCCTGATCGGGATCGCCCTGTGGCTCTTCAACGCGGCCATGAACGCCCGAGGGAAGAAGTGGGCGAGGATCCTCAGCACGGTCCTCGGGGCGCTCGCCGTGCTCTCGTTCCTCGGCAGCTTCGCCCAGCCCACGACCCCGCCGACGGTCATCATCGGCCTGCTGATGGCGCTGCTCGCCATCGTCATCGTGTGGCTGCTGTGGCGGCCGGACTCGAGCCGCTACTACGACGTCATGTCGAGGCCGCGCTTCTAAGCTAAGACGCTTCTACCGGCTTCCGTTCTTGCCCCGGCGCTTCGCGCCGGGGCAAGAACGCCCCGCGCGGCAAGAACGCTCCTCAGATCACGCTCCTCAGATCACGCTCCTCAGATAACTCCAAGCGCCAGCATCGCGTCCGCGACCCGGGTGAAGCCGGCGACGTTCGCGCCGAGCACGTGGTTGCCGGGCGAACCGTACTCCTCGGCCGTCTCGGCGCAGCGGTCGTGGATCCCGCGCATGATGTCGGCCAGCCGCTCCTCGGTGTGCTCGAACGTCCAGGAGTCGCGAGAGGCGTTCTGCTGCATCTCCAGCGCGCTCGTGGCGACGCCGCCCGCATTGGCCGCCTTGCCCGGTGCGAACAGGACGCCGGCCTGCTGCAGCACCTGGACGCCGTCCGGCGTGGTGGGCATGTTCGCGCCCTCGGCGACGAGGCGGCAGCCGTTCTTCACCAGCTCCGTCGCGTCGCGACCGCTGAGCTCGTTCTGGGTGGCGCACGGAAGGGCGACCTCGCACGGCACGTCCCAGATCCGCCCGCCGGACACGTACTCGGCCACCCCCCGATGCTCGGCGTACTCCCCGATCCTGCCGCGGCGGACCTCCTTGACCTCCTTGAGCAGCTCGAGGTCGATGCCCTTCTCGTCGACGACGTACCCGTCGGAGTCGGAGCACGCGACCACGGTGCCGCCGAGGGAGTGCACCTTCTCGATCGCGTAGATCGCGACGTTGCCCGAACCGGAGACGACGACCCGCTTGCCGTCGAAGGACTGCGCGTGCGTCTTCAGCATCTCGTCGACGAAGAACACGACGCCGTAGCCGGTGGCCTCGCGGCGCACCTGCGAGCCGCCCCAGGCGAGGCCCTTCCCGGTCAGCACTCCCGACTCGTAGCGGTTCGTGATGCGCTTGTACTGCCCGAAGAGGTAGCCGATCTCTCGGCCGCCGACGCCGATGTCCCCCGCCGGCACGTCGGTGTACTCGCCGAGATGGCGGTACAGCTCGGTCATGAACGACTGGCAGAACCGCATGACCTCGCCCTCGGACTTGCCCTTGGGGTCGAAGTCCGACCCGCCCTTCGCGCCACCGATCGGCATGCCGGTCAGGGAGTTCTTGAAGATCTGCTCGAAGCCGAGGAACTTCACGATGCCCAGGTAGACGCTCGGGTGGAAGCGCAGGCCGCCCTTGTAGGGGCCGAGGGCCGAGTTGAACTCGACCCGGAAACCGCGGTTGATCTGCACGACGCCCTGGTCGTCGACCCACGGCACCCGGAAGATGATCTGGCGCTCGGGCTCGCAGATCCGCTCGATCACGGCGGCGTCGGTGTAGCTCGGATGCTTCGTGACCACCGGCCCGAGACTGTCGAGCACCTCGCGTACCGCCTGGTGAAACTCGGTCTCCCCGGGATTGCGCCGGAGCACCTCGCGGTAGATAGGTTCCAGCTTCTCGTCCAGCACTGCCATTGTCGACTTCCTCCGCTCGTTCCGAGGCGCTGTCAGGCTAACAACCGGCGTCCGAAAAATGAGATGTGCGCCCGTATGCTGGGACGTCGGTCACGGCCCAGGCGAGAGACGGCGTGCGAGCAGCTGGGCCAGGTGCTCCCCGGACCGGTCGGCCAGGTCGTCCAGCTGGGTCCGGCAGCTGAAGCCATCGGCGAGCACGAGGTCGTCCGGACCCGCGTCGTGCACGGCGGGCAGCAGCTCCCGCTCCGCCACGGCGACCGAGACATCGTGATGGCCCCGCTCGACGCCCCAGTTGCCGGCGAGCCCGCAGCACCCGCCGAGCCGCCGAACGTCCGCGCCCGCACGCCGCAGCAGATCACTGTCGGCGGTCCAGCCGAGGACGGCGTGGTGGTGACAGTGCGGCTGGACGACGCCCCGGACGCCGGTCAGGTCGGGCGGCGTCCAGCCGGGGGTCGTCTGCAGGAGCTCCGCGAGCGTCCCGGTGGCCGCTGCCACGTCACCGGCGAGCCGAAGGTCGTCGCCGTCCAGCAGCTCGGTCGCGTCACCCCGGAGCAGAGCGGTACACGAGGGTTCGAGGCCGACGACGCTCACGCCGTCCCGGACGTACGGCCCCAGGGCACGCACGGTCGCGCGCACCTGTCGTCTGGCGCCGTCCAGCTGCCCCGTCGACACCCAGGTCAGCCCGCAGCACACCCGCTTGCGGGTAACGGTGACGCGGTAGCCGGCGTCCTCGAGGACGGCGACCGCAGCCTTGCCGACGTCCGGCGAGAACGCGTCGGTGAAGGTGTCGACGAACAGAACGACGTCCCCGTTCGGCGCGGGCTCGCGTCGCGAAGGGCGCTGGGCGAACCAGCGGCGGAACGTCATCGGGGCGAAGACGGGCAGGCCGCGCCGGCGGTCGACACCGGCGCTCCACGTGACCAGGGGATGCAGCGCTCTCGCCCGCAGCGCCCCGTTCGCGGGGCCGGTCAGGGCGGGCATGCGGGCCAGCAGCCGTGTCCAGCGCGGCAGCCAGCCGAGGCTGTAGTGCGAGCGGGGCCGAGGACGGCGGCGGTACTTCTGGTACAGGGCCTCGGCCTTGTAGGTCGCCATGTCGACACCGGTCGGGCAGTCGGCGGAACAGCCCTTGCACGACAGGCAGAGGTCGAGGACGTCGTGCACCGCCTCGGAGCGCCATGCGTCCGTTCCGAGGTGCCCGGCGACGGCGTCCTGGAGCACGCGTGCACGGCCCCGCGTCGTGTCCTTCTCGTTGCGCGTGGCGAGGTAGCTCGGGCACATCACCCCGCCACCCGCGGTGATGTCGGCGCGGCACTTCCCCACGCCCGTGCAGCGGTGGACGGCCATGGACAGGTCGCCGCGGTCGTGTCGGTACCTGAATCCCAGAGCGCCGTCTTCCTTCCGCGAGAGCGGTTTTGCCGACGCTACGCGCACGTCCGCCTCGACCCTGGCGGGCCGGACGATCACCCCCGGGTTCAGCAGGTCGCCCGGGTCGAAGAGCCCCTTCACCCGCTGGAACAGCGCGAGGGCCTGCGGCGAGTACATCAGCGGCAGGAGCTCGCTGCGCGCACGGCCGTCCCCGTGCTCCCCGGACATCGAGCCGCCGTGGCGGGCGGCGAGGCGCGCGGCGTCGAACAGGAAGTCGCGGAAGACCGTCGTCCCCCTCGGGTCGCCGAACGGGAAGTCGATGCGGATGTGGACGCACCCGTCGCCGAAGTGGCCGTACGGAAGGCCGGTGAGCCGGTAGTCGGCCAGCAGCGCCTCGAACTCGCGCAGGTAGCTCCCGAGCTGCTCGGGCAGCACCGCCGCGTCCTCCCAGCCGGCATGCGCGGGGTCACCGGTCGGCGTGCGCGCGGACAGCCCGGCGCCGTCCTCGCGGATCTTCCACAGCGCGGCCGCGGACGCGGCGTCCGGGACGACGAGCGCGTCGAGAGCGCCGGCGCCGCGCACGAGCCGGGCCGCGTCGTCCTCGACCGCCCCGGTCTCGTCCCCCACGAGCTCGACGAGCAGCCACCCGCCACCCCTCGGCAGCGGCGGCACCGCGGCCGGACCCCGCCGCTCCCGGACGACGTCCACGATCCGCGCGTCGAGCCCCTCGCACGCGACGGGCCGGTGAGGGAGGACAGCGGGGACGGCGTCCGCGGCCTCGGCCATCGACGGGTAGCCGAGGGCGACGAGGAGGCGGACCGGGGAGTCCTGCACGAGGTTGACGCGGGCGGCGAGGGTCAGGGCGAGGGTGCCCTCGGTGCCGACGAGTGCCTTGGCGACGTCGAAACCGTTCTCCGGCAGCAGGTGCTCGAGCGAGTACCCCGAGACCTGCCTGCCGAAGCGCCCGAGCTCGGTCCGGAGCGTGGCCAGCTCGGACCGGATGACCTCCTCGAGCCGCTGCAGCAGCGGAGATGTCGACGCGCCGTCCAGAT
The DNA here is from genome assembly GCA_046566325.1 of Actinomycetes bacterium. Classification (GTDB taxonomy): domain Bacteria; phylum Actinomycetota; class Actinomycetes; order Actinomycetales; family BWSM-131; genus BWSM-131. The sequence continues at coordinate 8,399 of JBKHWX010000126.1, forward strand.
GCCCGATGCGCAGCCGCTGGCCGGAGCCCGTGAGCACGTCCAGGCCAGCGACGTTGTCGCTCGTGCGCCCGTAGCCGAGGGCCCGTGAGCCGCAGGCGTTGTTGCCGATCATCCCGCCGATCGTGGCGCGGTTGTGCGTCGACGGGTCGGGGCCGAACCGAAGGCCGTGCTTCGAGGCCGCCTTCTGCAGGTTCGACTGGACGACGCCGGGCTCGACGAGCGCCGTCGACGACTCGGGGTCCACCTCGAGGACGCGGTCGAGGTAGCGGCTGACGTCGACGACCACTCCCGGCCCCACCGCGTTACCGGCGATGGAGGTGCCTGCGCCCCGCATCGTGAGCGCGGTCTCGTGCTCACGACAGACGTCGAGCACGGCGGCGATCTCGTCGACGTGCCGCGGCAGGACGACGACCCGGGGCGGCACGCGGTACAGCGACGCGTCGGAGGCGTACAGGGACCGAGCCAGCGGCGAGGCGTCGACGTGCTCGACGCCCCGCTCGCGAAGGGCCGCCTCCAGGTCGTTCGCCGCTGGGTTCACGGGAGCGAGGGTACGCACCGGTCATCCCGCCGACGTTGCTCGCGGGATGGCCCTTGGGGGGCGGGTTCAGGGGCCACCCCGTGAGCAAGGCGACAGGCCGCGACGGCTCACCCGCCGAGCCACCACGGGCTGAGGAGCGCCAGCGCGCTGCTCTGCCCCTTGGGAGCGAACGGGACGACGTCCGTCGGGCACGTGGCGCCGTCCTGCGCCTGCAGGTCGACGAGGTAGCGGGCGACCGCCGCCTCCGCGCACCGGTTCTGCCCCAGCGTCGTGTGCCCCCAGCCGTCGTGCGTGAGCACGCGCGCGTCGGGGAAGTGGCGTGCGAACGGCTGGGTCATCCAGTAGGGGGTCGCGGGGTCGAAGCGGGTGCCGATGACGAGCACGGGCGCCGTCGTGGCCTGGTCCCAGGTCCCGGTGTACGCGTCCTGGTCCTTGGCGTGCAGGAACGAGCACTGGAGGCCCACCCAGGCCCGAGCACGGCCGAAGTACGGTGCGACGGCGTCCTGCTGGTCGGCGAGCGCGGGGTAGCCGGTCACCTTCATCGGGTTGCGGACGTCGGCGCACAGGCTCGCGAGGCTGCCTCCGAGGGAGGGGTAGTCCTCCCGACGGCCCGCGTCGACCACCGTCCCTGGCATGGCCCGGTCCAGCTGCGCCACCAGCGCGGCGACCGGCGCGGGCGCGGGGACGCCGCTCGCGGTGGCGAGGTAGGCGATCGTCTCGGCGAGGCTGCTCCAGAGCGCGGGTGAGTACATCGACAGGAACGACACCATCACCGCGCGCTGGTAGTCGACGACCACGGTCGTCCCGCCCGGCACCGGCACCGGCACCGGCTTCGTCTTGAGCCGCTCGAAGGTCTGGTCGACGACGGTCCCGGGGTCACCGAGGGCCGCCAGCGCACAGCGGTCGGGTCCCGCCGCCGCGCACAGCCTCAGGAACTCGCCGAACACCACATGGGCGGCCGGTCCCTGGCCGGTACGTGCGCCGATGGAGCGCTCGTCGCCGTTGGTGCCGGTGTAGGCGGTCGGCTCGAGCGTGCCGTCGAGCACCATGGCGCGTACGTGGTCGGGGAACAGGCGGGCGTACGTGGCTCCGAGGAACGTGCCGTACGAGTAGCCGGCGTAGGTGAGCTTCTCGTCGCCGACGGCTTGTCGCAGCAGGTCCATGTCGCGTGCCACGTTCGCCGTCGAGTCGTGGTCGAACCTCTCCGGGGACGTGAGCGTGCAGGCTGCGCCCAGCCCCGCTGTGTAGGCGACGTAGGTCGCCTCCTGCTCGTCCGTCAGCGGGAACGCCTGGTAGCGGGACAGGGCCACGTTCTCGTCCTGCTGGGTGGGGAAGCAGGTCGCGGGGTCGGAGGCGCCGACGCCGCGCGGGTCGAAGCCGAGGACGTCGAAGCGCGCCAGCACCTGCGGGTCGTAGACGCGCTGCGCGAGCTGCTGCACGAAGTCGACGCCGGAGCCTCCCGGCCCTCCCGGGTTGGTGAAGAGGGTGCCGAGGCGCTCGTCCGGCTTCGCCGCGGGCAGCTTGGTCAGGCCGATCGTGGTCGTCGGGCCGGTCGGGTCGTCGTAGTCGGTGGGCACCTCCGCGGTCGCGCAGAGGAACGCGGACAGGCTGGCTCCGCAGCTCTGCCACTCCAGCCGAGGGACCGGGGCTGTCGCCTGCTCCGCCGCGACGGACGGCGCCGCCGCCAGACCTGCCACCAGCGTCAGCGCCGTCCCCCAGACGGCGACCGCCACCCCGAGCGCTCTCGACCTCACTCGCCGCACCCTCAGCACCCACTCCCGCTCGGACCCGTTCGACCCCGGACCGAACGCTAGGGGTTCTTCCCGACGCCCGGGCACCCCTCGAGACAGAAAGATCAATCGCTCGCGAGAGAGAGGTCTAGGGGCAGGCGCGGAGGGTGGCGCGATCCCATGATCACGAGCGAGGGGAGTGGCGTGATCATGCAGTTCCGCCACCGGCAGATTCAGGGCGGTCCGCTCGACTACTCGGTGTTCGCGTGCGTGGCCGCCGCCTGCTCGTTGTCGACGTGCCGGCGCTCGGCGAGCAGCAGGCACACGACGTCCAGGGTCACGTGCGTGACCTGGTCGAACAGGCTCGAGAGCGGCTGGATCGTCTTCGCCTCGCCGGGCCGGCGGTGCTTGGTCGCGGCAGGCAGGACGAGCACGGCCGAGGCGGTCCGGGCCAGCGGCGAGTCGGGCTCGGTCGTCACGGCGGAGACCTTCGCGCTCACCTTGGCCGCCTGTTCGGCGACGCGGACAGTGCCTGCCGTCGTCCCGGACCCGGAGACCGCGACGACGGTGTCCCCCTCGCGCAGGGCCGGGGTGATGGTCTCGCCGACGACGTAGACGGTGAGACCGAGGTGCATGAGCCGCATGGCGAAGGCCTTGGCCATGAACCCGCTGCGGCCCTCGCCCGCGACGAACACGCGGTCGGCGCTGCCCAGCACGTCGGCCAGCGCGCGGACCTGCTCCCGGTCGACCTTGCCCACGACGCCGGTGATCTCGCCCAGGACGACGTCCAACAGGTCCCGCTGCTCGGTGTCGCTGGTCATTCCGCTCCTCCTTCGGCTGCTGCGCGTACCGCCCGCGCGGCCTCGGCGGGGTCGTCCGCGCCGGAGACGGCCGAGCCGACGATGGCACGCAGGTCCTGGACGTGTGCCAGGGCGGCGACCTCGGCCGCGCCGAGGCCGCCCGCCACGGCCACACGTCGTCCGGCCGCCCACTCGCCCAGCAGCGCAGCGGGGTCGGCGCCGGCCGCCTGCGCGTCCTTGCCGACGTGCGCGGCCAGGACGACGTCCTTGGGCAGCCGGGAGGCCAGCTCCCGGCGGCGGGAGTCGGGCACGACCAGAAGGTCGACCATCGCCTCGCAACCGCGCTCGGTCGCGACCTGGACGGCGGTGTCGATGGTGACGTCCTCGGCGAGCGCCAGCACCGTCGCGGACGACGCGCCCGCGTCGAACGCGAGCGCGAACTCATGCGCGGCGTCGTCCACGGTCTTCAGGTCGGCGAGAACCGGCTTGCCGCCGGCCGCCTCGACGACGCGGGACACCGACTCCATCCCGTACCGCTTGATAAGCGAGGTGCCGACCTCGATCCAGTCGGCCTCGGAGGCGACGGCCTTGGTGATCTCGACGGCGCGGTCGAGGGGTATCCGGTCGAGTGCGAACTGAAGCTCCATGGGGGAGCAGGTCCCTTCTCTCGTCGGGTCGGGGTCAGACGACGGCTGAGCTGGCGTGCTGGCGGGCCAGGAACGCTTCCAGGCCCGCGCGGTCCGGCAGCCCGTCCTTGTCGCCGCTGCTGGTGGTCGCCATGGCGCCGATTGCCGCGGCACGCTCGAGCGCGGCCTCCAGCGGGAGCGCGTCGAGGTGCGCGCTGATCAGGCCCACCGCGAAACCGTCCCCTGCGCCGACCGTGTCGACCACTCGGACTCCGAAGATGGGCTGGTCGATCCGCAGGTCGCCGGTGAAGAGCGAGGCGCCGCAGGCACCGGCCTTGACGACGACCCGCTTCGCCCCGCGGCCCAGGTAGAACCGCGCGATGTCGTCGGCGCCGGCCTCCGCCTCGCGCATCAGCAACCGCCCCTCGGCGAGCCCCGGCAGCACCCAGTCCGCCGACGCTGCCACCTCGTTCGTCACGTCGATCATCTCGTCGGCGGACGACCAGAGGGTCGGCCGCAGGTTGGGGTCGAACGAGACGGTCATG
>JBKHWX010000127.1:0-7169 GCA_046566325.1 Actinomycetes bacterium
CGGTGGGCCGAGCTGGACGTCGACCAGCTCAAGCAGCTCGTCGGCCTGGTCGACTACGACGCCGCGCGCGACCCCTTCCCCGTCACCGCCCTCGACGCGGTCGTGATGGTCGTCGGCAACGCGACGCAGGCGGCTCACTTCTACACGTCCGCCTTCGGCATGGACCTCGTCGCCTACTCCGGACCCGAGACCGGCAACCGCGACCACAAGGCGTACGTGCTGCGTTCCGGCTCGGCCCGGTTCGTGCTGCTGGGGGGCGTGGCGCCGTCCAGCCCGCTCTTTGACATCCACCGGGCACACGGGGACGGCGTCGTCGACCTCGCGCTCGAGGTGCCCGATGTCGACCGGTGCATCGAGCACGCGCGTTCGCAGGGCGCGACGATCCTCGAAGAGCCGCACGAGATCAGCGACGACAACGGCACGGTGCGGACCGCCGCCATCGCTACCTACGGCCAGACGCGGCACACCCTCGTCGACCGCTCGCGCTACACCGGGCCCTACCTGCCCGGCTACGTCGAGAAGACGTCGACGTTCCGGCGCCGGCCCGGAGCGCCAAAGCGGCTGTTCCAGGCGGTCGACCACTGCGTCGGAAACGTCGAGATCGGCCGCATGGACGAGTGGGTCGCCTTCTACAACAAGGTGATGGGCTTCGTGAACATGGCGGAGTTCGTCGGTGACGACATCGCGACCGACTACTCCGCGCTGATGTCGAAGGTCGTCGCGAACGGCAACCACCGGGTCAAGTTCCCGCTCAACGAGCCTGCCGTCGCGAAGAAGAAGTCGCAGATCGACGAGTACCTCGAGTTCTACGGCGGCCCGGGCTGCCAGCACATCGCGCTGGCGACGAACGACATCCTGCGCACGGTCGACCTGATGCGCGACGAGGGCATCGAGTTCCTCGACACCCCGGACTCCTACTACGACGACCCGGAGCTGCGGGCGCGGATCGGCGAGGTTCGGGTGCCGGTCGAGGAGCTGAAGAAGCGCCGCATCCTCGTCGACCGCGACGAGGACGGCTACCTCCTCCAGATCTTCACCAAGCCCATCGGGGACCGGCCGACCGTGTTCTTCGAGCTGATCGAGCGCCACGGCTCGCTCGGCTTCGGCAAGGGCAACTTCAAGGCGTTGTTCGAGTCGATCGAGCGCGAGCAGGAGCGTCGCGGCAACCTCTGACGCCCGCCCTCCCGCCGATCTCTGGTGCGTTTTCGCGGTCTCAGTCCCGTCGAGGCGCCGAAAGCCCACCGGAGATCGGCGGGCAGAATGGCGGGGTGGACCTGGAGGCGCCCTGGCGATGCCGCCTGCGCGGCGTCGTCTGGTGGGGCCTTCCGGGGGCGCGGGCTCGGGAGGCGCTCGAGGCCCAGCTCGGGGACGACGTCACGTCCGGACGTCGTCCGGTGCTCGTCGTCGGCGGCCTGCTGGAGTACCTGGACACGCCGGTCGGGCCGTACCGGGAGGTGCTCGCGGGCGCGCTCCTGCTCGGCCTTGGCCTGCCCGTCGTCACCGTGCCGTTCATCGCGGTCGACTCGCCGGCGAGCGTCGAGGCCGGACGCCGCAACTGGGCGCTGCCGAAGACGGTGTGCTCCTTCGAGCGGAGCAGCGCGGGGGCCCTGACCGCCGTCGGCTCCGACTGGCGTGTCACGGCTGAACCGGGACGGCGCCCGCTTCCGGCGCCGGGTCTCGTCCGGCTTCCGCTGGTGCAGGCCTCGCCCGACGGCGCGCCCCTCACGTCGCCGCTGGCGCTGCGGGGCTGGTGGCGTCCGTGCGTCGTCGCCGTGGACCTCGCCGCGCAGCCGTCCCTGTCCGACTGGTTCCCGGCCGGCCGCTGCGTCGGTGCGGTCGGGTCGTCCGTCACCCTCCGGCTCGGGACCGCCCGCCGATGAGCACCCCGCTGCTCGAGCGGTCGCCGTCCCAGGCGGAGCAGCTGGCCCGCCGGCTGGACAAGCCGATGGGAGCCCTGGGCGTCGTCTTCCTGCTCGTCGTGCTCGGCCAGTCGCTCTCGCGCTCACCCGGGTTGAGTGCGGCGCTGTCGGTCGTCGCGACGCTGCTGTGGCTCGTCTTCGTGGCCGAGTTCGTGCTGCGGGCCTACGTCGCGCGGGACCAGAGGGAGTTCTGGCGCCGCAACTGGTGGCAGCTTCTGTTCCTCGCCGTGCCGTTCCTGCGGTTCGCCCGCGTTCTCGGCCTGCTCCGGTACGCGCGGGTCGGCTCGGTCCTGTCGGCCGCGATCCGGGGGTCGCGCTCCGCCGGCCGGCTGCTGAGCGGGCGGGTGGCGTGGCTCGCGGTGGTGACCGTCGTCGTCGTCCTCGCCGTGAGCCAGCTGCTCTACGTGCTCGAGCTGTACCGCTCCTACACGCAGGCCCTGCACGACACCGCCATGGCGACGATCACCGGGTCGCCGTTGACGGCCCAGGGCGGGCTGCCGCGCGTGCTCGAGGTGGTCCTCGCCGTCTACTCGGTGGCGGTGTTCGCCACGCTCGCCGGCGCCTTGGGTGCCTTCTTCCTCCAGCGCGCGCCGGACCCCGCCGGGGACGCCGAGGCGTCCTCCGGATCGGCCGTTCCCTCGGACTGAGGACCGACGTCGCCTATCAGGGCCGCGTGCGACGTGTCGACAGGGACGTCGTCGACAGCCGCCGGCGCCGCCGCGCGCAACGACGACCCCTCGACGTCGATGGCCGGCAGCAGCCGGTCCAGCCACCGCGGCAGCCACCACGCGTGCGCGCCGAGCAGGGACATGGCCGCCGGCACCAGCGTCATGCGGACGACGAACGCGTCGACGGCCACCCCGAACGCGAGCGCGAAGCCCATGGACTTGATGATCGGGTCCTCGACGAGCACGAACCCGGCGAAGACCGACGTCATGATGACGGCGGCTGCCGTGACGACACGGCCGCCGTGCCCCATCCCCGAGACCATCGCGGCGGCCGCACGGTCGTGCGCTCGACCGGTCTCGTCCGTGCTCTGCCCGGAGACGAAGTCCTCGCGCATCCGGGACACGAGGAACACCTCGTAGTCCATCGCCAGGCCGAACAGGATCCCGATCAGCAGGACGGGCAGGAAGCTGACGAGCGGACCGGTGCCGGCGACCCCGAGAAGGTCGGAGAGCCATCCCCGCTGGAAGACGGCGACGGTCGCCCCGAACGTCGCGCCGACGGTGAGCAGGAAGCCGACCGCCGCCTTGAGAGGCACGAGCACCGACCGGAAGACCACGGTCAGCAGGACGACTGACAGGCCGACGACGACGAGCAGGTACACCGGGAGCGCGTCAGCGAGCTTCTCCGACACGTCGATGCCGACGGCGGTCGCACCGGTCAGGGCGGCCGTGCCGCCCGCGGCTGCGGCGATCGGCCGCGCCGTGGCACGCACCGCGTGGACGACGTCCTCGGTCGCCGCGTCGCTGGGGCCCGTCGTCGGGACGACGGTGAGGACGGCGACGTCGCCGGCCGCGTTCAGCTGGGGCGGCGTCACGGCGAGGACGCCGGGGACCTCGCTCACGGCCGCCGCGACGTCACCGACGAGACCCGCCGTGGTCGAGGGGTCGGGTGACGAGACGACCATCGCGAGACGGCCGTTGAAGCCGGGCCCGAACCCTTCGCTGACGAGGTCGTAGGCATTCCGGGCGTCCGAGCCGCGAGCCGCAGTGCCGGCGTCCGGAAGGGCGAGCCGCATGTCGGCGGCCGGGAGCGCCAGCACGCCGAGACCGGCGACGCACGCCAGGACCGCGACGACGCGGTGGCGCATGACGGCGCGCCCCCAGCGGAAGCCGAGGGGCTCGCGCTCCAGCCGGTGGGCCGGGGCGCGGGAGCGCAGCCGGCGTGGCAGCGCACGGTGGCCCGCGAACGCCAGCAGTGACGGCAGCAGGGTGAGCGCCACGAGGACGGCGACGGTCACCGTCCCCGCCGCCGCGAGCCCCATCACGGTCAGGAACGGGATGCCGACGACGCTCAGACCGGCGAGTGCGATGACGACGGTCGCGCCCGCGAACACCACCGCGGAGCCGGCGGTCCCCACCGCCCGTCCGACCGCCTCGACCGGACCGAGTCCCTCGACCACGTTCTGCCGGTACCGCGAGGTGATGAACAGGGAGTAGTCGATGCCGACGGCGAGCCCGAGCATGAGGGCGAGCACCGGAGCGGTGCTCGTCATGTCGACGAGAGCGCTGACCGCGAAGAGAGCCGCCATCCCGGTACCCACACCCAGCAGCGCCGTGAGCATCGTCATGCCGGCGGCCACGAGCGAGCCGAGCGTCAGCACCAGGACGACGGCCGCGACGGCGACGCCCAGCGCCTCCGTCGAGCCGACCTCCGGCTCGCCCTGGAGCACCTCACCGCCGTGCTCGACGCGGATGCCGACCGCCTCGGCTGCCGAGCCTGTCTGCAGGTACCGCTCCAGCAGCCGGTCGGGGACGCCGTCCGCGCTCGCCGCGAACTGCACCTGGACCAAGCCGTACCGCCCGTCCGGCGAGAGAGCACCGCTCTTGAACGGGTCGACCGCACCGACGACACCCGGCAGCGCGGCCGCCTCCGCCGCCGTGGCCTCGACCGCGGCATGGGCCTCGGGTCCGGTCAGCTGCTCGCCTTCGGCGGCGGCCAGCACGATGGTGCCGGTGGGGCCGCTGGCCTGAGGGAACTGCCGCGCGAGCGAGTCGAGCGCGTCCTGCGACTCTGTGCCGGGGATCGTGATCGCTCCGGTGACCGGCACGGAGAACGTGGCCGCCGCGCCGGCCAGGCACGCGAGCAGGACCGCCCAGGTCGCGACGACGATGCCGCGTCGTCGAGCGGACAGCCGGCCGAGCCGGTAGAGAAAGGTCGCCATTCGTCGTCCTCGTCGTCAGGGCGCTCTCGCCGCCCGGTTGTCGGTTCTGCCGGTGGTGCGGACCGTCCAGGTCCGAAGCCCGCGCCTTCAGAGGAGGACGCGGAAGGTGATGTCGAGCAGCGCGCCCCGCAGGTCGTCGTCCGCCACGTCTGTCGCCTCGGCGCAGGCCGCCGCGACGCCGGTCAACGCGACCAGGGCCGCGAGCTGCCTCTCCAGGTCGGGCGAGCCGGCGGACAGCCTCCCCCGAAGCCGTTCCGCCGTCTCCCGCAGCTCGGGAAGCCGGGGGTCGTCGAACAGGGCGGAGAGGTTCCCGAAGAGAACCGCGCACTCCATGCGGTTCCGCACTGCGACGTCCACGAAGCCCTCGACCGCCGCCCTCTGCGCCGCCTCCGGACGCAGCCGGGAGACGGACCTGTCCAGCTCCGCGAGCGCGTCGAGGCCGGGGCGGATCAGCTCCGCGAGGATCGCCATCTTCGACTCGAAGTGGTAGAGCAGCGCCGCCTTGGAGCAGCCGGCGTCTCGGGCGATGTCCTGCAGGGATGTGCCGAGGAAACCCTTGGACGCGAACGAGGCGGACGCCGAGTCGAGGATCTGCTCCCTCAGCCCGGTCCGGCTCGCTCTCGCCATGGGACGAGGTTGGCTGACCGATCGGACAGAGTCAAACCGATCGGTCAGCCGAACGGGGTAACCACCTCTGGTGGCCTCCCCACGAGCGCATGACACCCTTGTGTCGAGGCGACGGGACCTGCGCCGCGACCGGCCGGCGACGAAGGGTCCCCGCGACGACCGCACCGGAGGTTCAGCAGTGGGGCAGCAGCAGCCGACGCTGAAGGTCGCCCTGCTCGGCTGCGGGGTGGTCGGCACGGAGGTCGCCCGCCTGCTGACGCAGCACTCCGCCGAGCTGGCAGCCAGGGTGGGCGCCCCGCTCGAGCTGGCGGGCATCGCCGTCCGCCGGATGGGCCGACGGCGTGACCTCGACGTCGACCCGTCGCTGTTCACGACCGACCCCCTCTCGCTCGTGCGCGAGGCGGACCTCGTCGTCGAGGTGATCGGCGGCATCGAGCCGGCGCGCAGCCTGCTGCTGGCTGCGATCGAGAGCGGCGCGGGTGTGGTGACCGCCAACAAGGCGCTGCTCGCCGAGGACGGCCCCACGCTGTACGACGCCGCGAGCCGCCACGGCGTCGACCTGTACTTCGAGGCCGCCGTCGCCGGGGCCATCCCGCTCGTGCGGCCGGTGCGCGAGTCCCTTGCGGGCGACCGCATCCGCCGGGTGCTCGGGATCGTCAACGGGACGACGAACTACGTGCTCGACCAGATGGACACCACCGGCGCCGGGTTCGACGAGGCCGTCGAGCAGGCGCAGTCGCTGGGGTACGCCGAGGCCGACCCGACGGCTGATGTCGAGGGGTTCGACGCCGCGGCGAAGGCCGCCATCCTGGCCTCGCTCGCCTTCCACACTCGCGTGGGAGCGAGCGACGTCCACCGGGAGGGCATCACCGCCGTCACGGCGGCGGACGTGAAGGCCGCTCGCGCGGCCGGCTGCGTCGTCAAGCTCCTCGCGATCTGCGAGCGCAGCGGGGAAGGCGCCCGGGAGGCCGTCTCCGTGCGCGTGCACCCCGCGATGATCCCGAGGGAGCACCCGCTGGCCGGTGTCCGCGGTGCGTACAACGCCGTGTTCGTCGACGCGGAGGCGGCCGGCTCGCTGATGTTCTACGGCCAGGGCGCGGGGGGCCAGCCGACGGCGAGCGCAGTCCTCGGCGACCTGGTCGCGGCGGCCCGCCACCGGGTCCTCGGCGGCCTCGGCCCCGGGGAGTCCAGCTATGCCGACCTGCCGGTCCTGCCGATGGGCGAGGTCTCGACCCGGTACCACATCCGGCTGGACGTCGAGGACATCCCGGGCGTGCTGGCGCAGGTCGCGCAGGTCTTCGCCGAGCACGAGGTGTCGATCGAGACGGTGCGGCAGACTCTGCTGGCGCCGTTCGAGGACGGTCGCCCCGGCGCCGAGGAGGGCGAGAGGACGCGCCGCGCCGCCCTCGTCGTGGTCACTCACTCGGCCCGCGACGCCGCACTCTCGGCGACGGTGGACGCGCTCGCGAAGCTCGACGTCGTCGACGCCGTCGCCTCGGTGCTGCGGGTCGAAGGAGAGTGAGCGTGGAAGCAGAGTGAGCGGAGAAGGGGAGTGAGATGGCTCACCAGTGGCGCGGGGTGATCGAGGAGTACCGCGACCTGCTCCAGCTCCCCGAGGGCACGCCGGCGGTCACGCTCCGCGAGGGCGGCACCCCGCTGGTCCACTCGGAGTGGCTCTCCGGCGTGACCGGCGCGGAGGTGTGGCTCAAGGTCGAGGGCGACAACCCGACCGG
>JBKHWX010000128.1:0-4526 GCA_046566325.1 Actinomycetes bacterium
TGGGCGTACTCACCGATGGCGTGCAGCAGGTGCGTCTTGCCGAGCCCCGACTCGCCGTAGACGAACAGCGGGTTGTAGGCCCGTGCCGGTGCCTCCGCGACCGCGACGGACGCCGCGTGCGCGAACCTGTTGCTCGCCCCGATGACGAAGGTGTCGAACGTGTACTTGGGGTTCAGGCGAGCCGGCTCGCTCGGCCGCCCCACCTCACGCTCCTGCCGTGGAAGGTTGATGACCTCCCCGCCGGCCCCGAGGTCGGCCTGCACGAGACCTTCCGCGTCCGCTCGCGGACCCACCGGCCTCGCGGAAGGCACCTCGGTGTCCTGCTCGTCGTCGTCGATCTCCTCAGCGTCGGCGTCCTCGCCCGCTTCCTCGACGTCGTCCGGCAGATGTTCGAGCGTGTGGTCGACCGTGACGGCGAGCCGCACGGGCTGGCCGAGATCCTCCGACAGGGCGGTGACGATCGGCTCCCGGAGCCGCTGCTCGACCATCTCCTTGGTCAGCTCGTTGGGGACCGCGAAGAGGGCGGTGCCATTGAGCAGCCCCACCGGCTGGGCCAGCCGCAGGAAGCTGCGCTGCCACGGGTTGAGGCTCTCGTGCAGGGGATCCACGACGCGGCGCCAGATCTGGGCAAGGCCCTCATGCTCTGCATACTCTGCGCGTTGCTGGTCCCCCACGCTCGCCGCCACCTACCCCTCGTTCGCCACTCTTGGAGCCGGCACGATCCACAGAGTTGTCCACACCCTGTGCACGGGGGTCGCAGGACGGAGAGCGGCCGCCGCTGTGCCGGGACCGCCGGGGCGAGACGCTAACAAAGCCCTTCGCCGGCCGACAAGGACCCGGCGGCACCTCGAGCCCGAAAATGTACCCCGCCTGCGGCGTGTCGACGTCACGGGTCCCACCAAGCGCAGGCATGATCGACGGTTCGACGATCTGTCCGCGGCGGCTCGTCGCTGGCAGGTCGTCGACGACCCTCGTCGCCGCTGGGTCATCGGTGGCTGCTGGTTTGACCCTGCTGCAAGCGGTCTCGTACCGTGGGGCATGCCGTGATGTCGGCGGCCCCTGTCGCATGCCCGTGGGACCTGCACGCGGGCGTCCGATGGTGGCCGACGCCGTCCTGGCCTCAACCTCGGCCGCCTCTCGGCGTGCCCTGTCGACTCGACTTCGTGGAGCCCGTCGTGAGCAAGCGCACCTTCCAGCCGAACAACCGCCGCAGGGCGAAGACCCACGGTTTCCGGCTGCGGATGCGCACCAGGGCGGGACGAGCCATCCTCGCGGCCAGGCGCCGCAAGGGTCGCAGCGAGCTGTCGGCCTGAGCTCCAGTGCGCGGTGCTGGCCCGTGCTCCCAGCAGCGCACCGGATGAGGCTGTCCCGCGACTTCACTGACGTCGTCCGGAACGGTGCGCGAAGCGGTCGCCCGAGCCTGGTCGTCCACTGTTCACCGCCCGATCCCGCAGGCCACGATGGGGCGCCGCCTCTTGCCGGTTTCATCGTCTCCAGAGCGGTGGGCGGAGCGGTGCAGCGGAACCGGGTGAAGCGGCGGCTGCGGCACATCGTCGCGTCACACCTGGACCGCCTTCCTCCCGGGACCCGGATCGTCGTGCGAGCGCTCCCGAGGGCTGCCGAGGCGAGCTTTGCGGAGCTTGCGGGCGACCTCGACCGTGCGATGCGCCGGCTCGAGCCTCGCCTGACGGCTGCTCGGAGCTCGCGATGAGGACGAGAGGCTCGACCGCCACCACGATGTCGCGGTTCTCCTGGGTCGGGCGGGTGCCCGCCTACGTGCTGATCGGGGTCGTGCGCGCCTACCAGCTGCTGGTCTCCCCGCTGCTCGGGCCGACCTGCCGCTTCTACCCCTCGTGCTCCGCGTACGCGGTCGAGGCCTTGCGTCGCCACGGCGCGGTGCGGGGTCTGTGGCTCACCGTTCGACGGCTGGCCAGGTGTCACCCGTGGAACCCGGGAGGCGTGGACCCGGTTCCTCCCGCGCGGAGGGAGACGGCAGGGGCTGGGCAGCCTTCGGTCGCGGCGTCTGCCTCCTCGTCCGAGGACGACGGCGAAGGGGCGGGAGCCCGGTCGTCGCCCCTGAAGTCGTCGCCCGACGTGTTGATGCAGTAGGAGCACAGTCTTGGACTTTTTTGCCTTCTTGAAGCCGCTCGAGATCGCGGTCGCATGGATCATGGTTCAGTTCCACGCGCTGCTGACTCTCGTCGGGATGCCGGCCGCGTCGGGCTGGACCTGGGCCCTGTCGATCGTCGGGCTCGTCATCGTCATCCGGATCATCCTGATCCCGCTCTTCGTCAAGCAGATCAAGGCATCGCGCGGGATGCAGCTCATCCAGCCGGAGATGAAGAGGATCCAGGCGAAGTACAAGGGAAAGAACGACCCTGCGTCCCGCCAGGCGATGACGCAGGAGACGATGGAGCTGTACAAGCGGACCGGGACCAACCCGTTCGCGTCGTGCCTTCCGATCCTGCTGCAGTCCCCGATCTTCTTCGCGCTCTTCCGCGTCCTCAACTACGGCATCCGGAACGAGTCCGGGATCGGGCCGCTCACCCCGGACCTGGCGAAGCAAGCCGGCGAGTCCACCCTCTTCGGGGCGCGGCTCACCGACACGTTCCTCGGCTCGAGCGAGCTGAACGTCAAGGTGCTCACCGTTCTGCTGATCATCCTCATGTCCGCGTCGACGTTCACGACGCAGAAGCAGCTGATGACGAAGAACATGCCTGCGGCCGCCCTGGACAACCCGTTCGCGCAGCAGCAGAAGATCCTGCTCTACGTCCTGCCGCTCGTCTTCGCCATCTCCGGTGTCAACTTCCCGATCGGCGTGCTCCTGTACTGGTTCACCACGAACGTCTGGTCCATGGGTCAGCAGCTGTTCGTCATCCGTCGGATGCCGGCTCCCGGGTCCCTGGCCGAGAAGGCGCTGCAGGAGCGACGGGCCCGGCGCGGCAAGGCCGCTCCGGCCACGGCCTCGGCGGATGGGCCGCCGGCGTCGTCCGATGGCGAGGTGCAGCAGCAGCCTCAGCGTGGGCAGCGCGTGCAGCCGAAGCGTAAGGACCGTCAGCGCAAGTCGGGGGGCGACCGCGACTCGAAGCAGGTCCAGGCCCGTACGGCGGAGACGAGCGACGAGGACGACGGCCGCTCGGCCTGACGGCGGCGGTCACCTGGACGTTCCGCTGGAACCTTGGAGGAGAACCACATGAGCGAGAGCAGCAGCGGCGAGGACACGACCGCAGCGTCCAGCGACGCGGCGGGCGCTGGGGCGGTGGCGGCCCCGCCCCCGGCTGACAGCGCGAACCTGGCCGCGCTTCCGGGAGCGTCGTCCGACACCCCTGCCGACGACACCCGGGCGATGACAGCCCGGGCGATGACACCCCGGGCGATGACAGCTCTGGCGATGACAGCTCGCGCGGGGACTCGGCTGGAGAGGACACCCCCGGCGACGACACCCCCTCGCCCACCCGGGGTACCGGGCTGAAGCGGCTCGAGGAGGAGGGCGACGTCGCGGCGGACTACCTGGAAGAGCTCCTTGACATCGCCGACCTCGACGGTGACATCGACATCGACATCGAGAATGGCCGGGCCTCCGTCTCGGTCATCGCCGATGCGGGAGCCGCGCGGTCGCTGCGTCGCCTGGTCGGCTCGGAGGGCGAGGTTCTCGAGGCGCTGCAGGAGCTGACCCGCCTCGCCGTGCAGGCTCGAACCGGCGAGCGGAGCAGGCTCATGCTCGACATCGCGGGGTACCGCGCGGACCGCCGTCAAGCCCTGCAGCGGCTGGCGACGACCGCTGCCACCGAGTGCCGAGAGTCGGGACAGCCGGTGAAGCTCGACCCTATGACCCCCTTCGAGCGGAAGGTCGTGCACGACGCGATCGCTGCCGCCGGCCTGACGAGCGAGTCCGAGGGCGAGGAACCGTCCCGTCGCGTCGTCGTCCTGCCGGCTGCCGGTGCCTGACAGGTCGAGCCGGACGGCCCGCCGCGGGGAGGAAGGGAACACGGGGCAGCAGCCGGACGCTCCCGCCGCCGGCCGCGACGAGCACCGTGAGGACGTGGCTGTTTCACGTGAAACCACGCCTCCCTCCGCCGCCCTTGTCTTCGGCGATCGGCTCGCCCTCGCAGAGCGGTTCGTCGACCATCTGGCCACGTCCGGTCTGGAGCGAGGGCTGCTTGGCCCGCGTGAGCTGCCGCGCATCTGGTCGCGGCACGTCCTCAACTGTGCGGTCATCGCGGACCTGATCCCCGCAGGCACGAGTGTGATCGACATCGGGAGCGGCGCCGGCCTGCCCGGGCTTGCCCTCGCCATCGCTCGACCGGATCTCCAGATCACGCTCGTCGAGCCCTTCGAGCGCCGGTCGCTGTGGCTCGCGGAGGTGGCGCAGGACCTGGACGTCGGCGTCCAGGTGGTCCGGGCCAGGGCCGAGGACCTGGCGGGCACACGGCGCGCGAGGGTGGTGACGGCACGCGCCGTCGCGCCGCTGCCGAAGCTGCTCAGGTGGGGTGTTCCGCTGGTCGCGGCGCACGGGCAGCTGCTCG
>JBKHWX010000129.1:0-15648 GCA_046566325.1 Actinomycetes bacterium
CTCGTCGATCTCAGTGGTCGGGTGAGGGGTTGGGGGCGGTTGATGCCGCAGGTCGGCGACGCTGGGGGCGAGCTCGTGAAGATGCGAGGCATCGACGCCGGCCGGGGCGCCGGTCTCGAAGGCGAAGACCTCGTCCGCGATCTCGACCGGGATCTCGTCCTCTACCTCGAACTCGATCTCGTGCACCGTGGGCTGCTCAGTGTCGAGATCCTGCTCGTGGGGTTCATCACCGCGCGCCGTTAGATCGAGGGCGGGCCCGGGGCCGTGCAGGGCATCGGCCTGCCAACCGGACGGGTAGATGTTGAGCTCGTCCAGGGCCTCCCAGAGGCTTTCGAGTTCGCCGGCCTGGTCGACGTAGAAGGCGGATTCGCGGACCCGGAAGAACTCCCAGCCGCACCGCTCGAGGTCGCGCTGCCGGGCCAGGTCCGCCTCGTAGGCGTCCGGCCCGTGCCAGGCGTCGCCGTCACACTCGACGGCGAGGCGGGACTTGGCGCCGACGACTACGAGATCGATCTTGTAGCCGTTGGCGTGGTACTGCGGGATCACCGTGTAGCCCCGGTCCAGCAGCCGGTTGAAGACGCGCTGCTCGAACAGCGAGTCGAACGGCTCGACGCGGACGTCTTCGGGAACGGCCTGGCGGATGATGCCCTCGTCCTCGGCCTCGTTCCGGCCAACGACGCCGTAGCAGTAGTCGAGGAGCTGGAAGCGCATGTCCTCGGGGTTGCCGACGTCTTGCAGGCCGATGGAGTGGAACAGCCAGACCTGGTCTTTG
Source organism: Actinomycetes bacterium (assembly GCA_046566325.1). GTDB lineage: Bacteria > Actinomycetota > Actinomycetes > Actinomycetales > BWSM-131 > BWSM-131. The sequence continues at coordinate 773 of JBKHWX010000129.1, forward strand.
GCCCGGGAGAACGCGACGTTGTAGCGCTGCACGTACAGGTCGCGGGTCAAGGCGCCGAGCCTCCGGTTGGGTTCCGGAGCCGCGACCATGGACAGGAACATCACGTCGCGTTCGGAGCCTTGGAAGTCAGCGGCGTCGCCGCAGCGCAGATCCCGGGCGGCCCACTCCTCGGGTGGGATCCGGTCGAGCAACGCTTTCTCGATCGTCTTCGCCTGGGCGGTGCCGAGCAGCGAGATCACGCCGAAAGTGAGTCCGTCGTAGCGGGGGTCAGCCAGGCACTTCTCGATCTGCTCCACGACGGCGTCGACCTCGGCCGAATTGATCTTGGAGTTGGTGCCGCGCTCGTAGCCGTCGGTGATGTGGACCGGCTTGATCGGTTCGAGCCGGTCGGCACCGAACTGTCGGACCGGAATGAGCCGGACCCCGTCCGGCTCGTAGGCGATCTTGTTGGAGAAGCCGATGATCTCGGGCACGCAGCGGCGGTGCTCCGTCAGCGTGATCCGGCTGCCATAGCGCATCACCGCCTCGTCGAACAGGCTGCGGGTGGGGTCTTGCCAGGCGGCCCTGTAGCGGTCGTTGGCCAGGAACTGGTTGGCCAGGTCGCGCAGCTGCTGTTGGTCGACGCCGACCGCGGCCGGTGAGACCTGCTTGTCGTCGCCGATGACAACGATCTTGGGGGCGAGGTACTGCAGGAAGGTGGCCTCGAGCCCGGCCTGTGAGGCCTCGTCGACGACCACGACGTCGAACATGTTCGAGTGGATGCGCAGCTGTTCCGCGATGCGGTAGATCGGCATGATCCAAACCGGAACCGCAGGGCGGCAGCGGTCCATGGCTTTGCGAATCTCGGCGCGCTGCTGGGCGGCGTACTTGCCCGTGCCCTTGCCTAGGCGACGGACCAAGAACGCGTAGTGGGCGAGGTCCGCCTTGGCCTCGCCGGTAAGGCGGTGTGCGGAGACGGCGTGGTTCCAGGCGCGGGTGGCAGCCAGCGTTTCGACTTCGCGGCGGATGCGTCCCTCGAGCAGGGTGATCTTGACCTGCAGTGCGTTCACGTCGGTGGTGTCCTGTTCGAGGATCCAGGCGCCGGTCGCGCCCCAGGCCCATGCCTCGGCGAACCCTGGTAGCCGGATGGACCAGCGCTCGTCGAAGGGGTTGGCGCTGATCGCGGAGTGCAAGTCCGGTGCGGCCGCGCGGAGCCGCTCGCCGAGGCTGTCGCGGAGTGCGGTCAGGTTGACCACGTCACGCATTCGCCGCAGCCGAGCGTGGGCGGTGCCGTAGAGGTCGTGGTCGCGGTTGCGGACGGCCAGGTGCAGCGCGTGGATGCACGGGGCGGCGTCGGCCCACCGCGTGGTGTCCTCAAGGGTCGCCTCCAGGGCGGCCAGCGGCTCGACCGCGCGGTCCCAAGCGTCGGCGGCGGTGGCGGCGTCGACCAGTTCGGCGTAGGTGCGGATCACGGCCAGGTCGTTCCAGTCCGGGACCGGGGTGTTCAACGCCACCAGGTCGCGTTCGAGCTCGGCCAGCCGGTCGCCGAACACGAGGACGCGGTGCAGCTGCTCCAGCTCGGTGCGATGCCACTGCAGCCGCTCTTGCAGGGTGTCCTCGGCGGGGATGATCACTGTGGCCGGCCAGGCCCGGTCGATCGCGTCGATCGTGCGCTCGGCCACGTCGAAGGTGAGGAACTTGTTCAGCGCCTCGACGCTAACCGGCGGCAGTCCGTCGACGAGGACCTGCTCGAAGAGGGGGCGGGCCTCCTTGACCGGTTTGGCGGTGAACGCGCCGAGCTTGGGCTGGCCGTCGCCGGCGACCTTGATGCTGCCGCCGGTGGACAGGTGCTGGCTGAGGGTTCGCGCGAGCGCGGTCAGCGCGGCGGCGTCGCCTCCGGTGCAGGACACCCGGGTGATCGGTCCGAGGAGGTCGACGCCGGTCTGGGCGTGGTCGATCAGGCTATGGATCTGGTTCGCGCGGGCCTGCCAGAGTCCGGCCCGGTTCGCCCGGATGTCGAACAGCGCTTCCTTCATCCAGGCTTCATGGCGTTGCTCAAGCTCGGCGGCCTCCTGGGCCAGCCACCGCATCCGCAGCTGCAGCCGGGTGCGGTCGGCGGCGGCGAGGGCCTGGATGGCGTCGAATGCCTGGTGGCGGGTCAGGTCGGCGTGGGCCTGCGAGCCAGACGCGGCGCTGGTTTCGTCGCGGCAGAGGTTCGCGAACGCGGTCGGGTCCGGGAGCGAGTCGAGATCGATCAGCCGCTGTCGTGAATCGGGTTCATCGGCGATGAGGATCTCGTCGACCAGGAAGCGGTGCCACTGGGTGACGTCGGCGTCGTCAAGCGGCGCCTGGCTGGCCGAGGGCACGTTGACGTATTCGGAGATCCAGCCATGGGCGTGGGCGTCGGCCTGGTATGTCTGAGCCATCGCGGCCAGGGTGCCGGCGTAGCCGCGGTGCTCGCGCGGCTCTACCTCCTGCCGGCGTGCGTCGAGCAGCTCCTGGTGGGCCTGGGCACGCTGGCGGCGCAGCTGGTCGATGCGGTCAAGGGTCGAGGCGATGGTGGCCTCGGCTTCGGCCTGGTCGTGGTCGGCCGCGGTCGCGGCGATGTGCTCGACCGCGACCTTCAGGTCGGCCAGGTCGCTCCGCGAGCCGCCCACGACGGCGACGCTTAGTGGCTTGATGGCCGGAGGGAGTTTGTCCCGAACCTCGTAAAGGGCGCGGTCGGTGTGCGCGGCGACGAGGACGCGCTTGCCCTGCGCGAGCAGGTGCGACAACAAGGCGGCGGCGGTGTGCGTCTTGCCGGTGCCGGGTGGGCCCTGCACAAGCGTTTGCGCGTGCTGGTCGACGTTGCGCAGGATCTTGAGCTGAGTCTCGTTGACCGGCAGCGGCAAGAACATCGCGTCGTCGACGGCGACCACGCCGCCGGGGGTGGGATCCGGAGTCGATTCCGGGCGGTGGTCAGGATCGACCAGCGGCAGGATGCCGGAGGGCACCTCGCCGGCCTCCTGCAGCTGCTGGACGATGGTCTGGAAGATCTCGACCAGGCCCTGCTGGGAGCGCTTGCGCAGGATCAGCGCGGGTGCGTAGCAGGCGACCGCCAGGCTGGCGGGCTGCGGGCCCTCGTCCTCGTCGCGGTACTCACCGTCGGCGTCCAGGCTGTGCACCAGCCGGCGCGCGATCGCCCCGATCTCGTCGCGGTGCAGCGGGTGTGCGTCGAACTCGCGGGCCAGCGCCTTGAGACTGTTGATGTGGGCAGCGTCGGCGATCAGGCCGGGATCGAGCATGTCGAGCTCGATGGTGATCGGGTCCAGGCCCTGCTCGCGGAGCACGGTCAGCCGGCCGCTGTCGTCGTCGAACCGGATGCGCGCCGGGCTGGTGAGGAGGTGCCGCTTGACTCGGTCGTGACCGGCCGGGGCCCAGGCCAGGCAGCCGACGCCGAGGACCAGCTCGAGCTCCTCTTGCCGGTTACCGGCGGTGACGTAGGTCGAGAAGAGCTGCCCGTACAGATCGCGCACAGGCCGGTCGGCCCGTTCCTGCTCCGCCCAGGCCTGCCAGGTCGGCAGCCATGCCGCGAAGCCGTCGCGGACCTCCGGCACGTCCTCGAGCGCGACCGGCTCGTGCTCGCGGCCCTCCCGGGTGGAGGCCACCTCCGGGGCCAGGCGGGCAGGCACGGTATTACGAAGTGTAGGCGGACTGTTCGGGTCGTCGAGCGGTTCGGTGACCCAGGCCCGGATCCGGCCGTCAGGCTGGGGCGCAGCGACCCGCGGGACCCGGTCGATGACCAGCAGCGGTGCCTCCGGGTCCGGGTTCCCGGCGCGGTGGCTGGTGGTGATGGCCCGGTGCGAGGGGAGGTCGTGGAACCAGGTGACCGAGCCGTCCCTGGCGTACGCGTCAGTGGTCCGCGGGGGGCTGGTCTTCAGCTGCTGAGCGCGGCCCAGGAACTCGAAGAGATTGACCGCCGCCTCGAGGCGAGGATCCGCGGGGTCCGTCCGTGGCGTCGTCTGCGACCCCTCGCTGCCCGTCACGATGTCCCCCCGGTTGTCCCCCGAAACCCACCGAGAGATGGTAACCGCGCGGACCGACCCTCACGGCGAAACCCGGATGGCTTAGGCGCATTGAGTGACTGCGGGAAGAGGTAAGCGCGAGTCTCGCAACACCTGGTCTACAGCGCCGCCCGACATGCGAAGGGTGCTCTCGAGGCGCCCGGTGAGGGGTAGTGGTGGCAACGGGCAAGCGTTCGACCCCGCCCTTGATGAGGTGCGCCGCGAGTGCGCCCAGGGCCGGGCCGGGCCCCACCATCGCGCCCGCGTCCGGGCGAGGGCAAGGCTTGTTGTCAGCGATCCGCGTCGCGATGTGGACTTTGACGCGACTGGTGCCGGCGCATGTTTCGTCGTCGAGCTGCTGTTCGGCTCAGGGGTCAGCGCGTTGCACTGGCACGTCCTGTCCAGGCGCCCGTGGATCACGAAGGGAGTGCTCAGCACGTTCGGGCATCCTGCACCGAGATGGTCCACTTTAAATGTGGCTCGTGGGCGGAGGGGGGCGGAACGCTGCGAACCAGGCCGTCCGGGTCCGTGCGCGAAGGGCGGGACTGCCTCGAACTGATATCGTCGAAGCCCGTGGTGGATCGGGCGCTCCTTCGGTCAGCGGGGTCCCCGGTGACCCGTCACATCTTCGTCACCGGAGGGGTGGCCTCCTCGCTCGGCAAGGGCCTGACGGCGTCCAGCCTCGGCCACCTGCTGCGCGCCCGGGGGCTGCGGGTCTCCATGCAGAAGCTCGACCCTTATCTCAACGTCGACCCCGGGACGATGAACCCCTTTCAGCACGGGGAGGTCTTCGTCACCGACGACGGGGCCGAGACCGACCTCGACATCGGCCACTACGAGCGCTTCCTCGACGTCGACCTCGACGCTGCCGCCAACGTGACGACCGGCCAGGTGTACTCCGAGGTGATCGCGAAGGAGCGGCGCGGGGAGTATCTCGGCGACACGGTGCAGGTGATCCCGCACATCACGAACGAGATCAAGGCGCGGATGCGCGCGCAGGCCGCTGCCGGCCGCGGCGAGTCACCCGACGTCATCATCACCGAGATCGGCGGCACGGTCGGCGACATCGAGTCGCTGCCCTTCCTCGAGGCGGCCCGGCAGGTCCGCCAGGACGTCGGCCGCGACCAGGTGTTCTTCGTGCACGTCTCCCTCGTGCCGTTCATCGGGCCGAGCGGGGAGCTCAAGACGAAGCCCACCCAGCACTCGGTGGCCGCCCTGAGGTCCATCGGCATCCAGCCCGACGCCATCGTCTGCCGGGCGGACCGGGAGATCCCCGAGCCCGTCAAGCGCAAGATCGCGCTGATGTGCGACGTCGACGAGGACGCCGTCGTGGCCGCCGTGGACGCGCCGTCCATCTACGACATCCCGAAGGTGCTGCACGCCGAGGGGCTCGACGCGTACGTCGTCCGGCGGCTCTACCTGCCGTTCCGGGATGTGGACTGGACCGACTGGGACGAGCTGCTGCGGCGCGTGCACCATCCGGCGGGCAGCGTCGAGGTGGCCCTCGTCGGCAAGTACATCGACCTGCCCGACGCGTACCTGTCCGTCACCGAGGCGCTTCGCGCCGGGGGGGTCGCAGCCGACGCTCGGGTGAACCTCCGCTGGGTGGCGTCCGATACCTGCGAGACGCCGGACGGCGCGCGCCGGCACCTGTCGGGTGTGGACGCCGTCTGCGTCCCCGGTGGCTTCGGCATCCGAGGCATCGAGGGCAAGCTCGGTGCGCTGCGCTGGGCGCGGGAGAACCAGGTGCCGACGCTCGGGCTCTGTCTCGGCCTGCAGTGCATGGTGATCGAGTACGCGCGGGACGTCGCGGGGCTGCGCGGCGCGTCGTCCACCGAGTTCGACCCCGACTGCGCCGACCCGGTGATCGCGACGATGGACGAGCAGAAGGCGATCGTGCAGGGCGAGGGGGACCTCGGCGGCACGATGCGGCTCGGCCTCTACCCCGCCACGCTGCTCCCGGGGTCGCTCGTCGCGGAGCTCTACGGCGCGGAGCACGTGTCGGAGCGGCACCGCCACCGGTACGAGGTGAACAACGCGTACGTCGAGCGGCTGCAGGACGCCGGCCTGGTCTTCTCGGGGATGTCGCCGAACCGCGCCCTGGTCGAGTATGTCGAGCTGCCACGCGACGTCCACCCGTTCTACGTCGGCACACAGGCCCACCCGGAGTTCCGGTCCCGGCCCGACCGCGCCCACCCGCTGTTCGCGGGGCTCCTGCAGGCGGCGGTCGCCCGGCAGCGGGAGGAGCGCCTGCTCGACCTCGACGCGCCGGTCGCCAGCGGGGCCAGGTCGTGACGGCCCGGCCCGTCCTGACGTCGGGCGAGCTGCGCGACGCCTACGCTCCTCGTGACGTGCTGGCATCCGAGCGGCTGCTCCACGGGATGGTGTTCGACGTCGTCGCGGACCGCGTCGACCTCGGCGCGGCCGGCACCGTCCGGCGCGAGTACGTCCATCACCCCGGGGCGGTCGGCATCCTCGCCCTCGACGACCACGAGCGCGTCCTGTTCGTCCGGCAGTACCGGCACCCGGTCGGGTACGACCTCTGGGAGCTGCCCGCGGGACTGCTGGACGTGCACGGCGAGTCCCCGGTCTCGGCCGCGCAGCGGGAGCTCGCCGAGGAGGCCGACCTACGCGCCGAGCGCTGGGACGTGCTCCTCGACTGGTTCAACTCCCCCGGCGGCATGGACGAGGCCATCCGGGTGTTCCTCGCCCGCGACCTGTCCGACGTCCCCCACGACGAGCGCTTCGACAGGGAGCACGAGGAGCTCGACATGCCGTCCGCGTGGGTCCGGCTGGACGACGCGCGGGACGCGATCCTGGCGGGGACCGTGCACAACCCCACCGCGGTCGTCGGCGTCCTCGCGGCGTGCGCGGCGCGGAAGCAGGGCTGGCGGACGCTGCGGCCCGCGGACAGCCCGTGGCCGGAGCACAAGGCGTACCGGTGACCGGTGTAGTGAGGAACGCCTCCGTCACGGCTCGCCCCAGCAGTCGCGCACGCTGACGTCCGCGACGAAGCGAACGGCGGGGCCCCCGCCGCGGAGACGCGACCAGCGCGCCGCCGTCCGGGCGAGGTCCTCCTGAACGCCCGTGGCGACCTCGTCGGCGCAGGCCGCCCCCACCTGCAGCACGAGCTCGTCGTGCAGGCAGAGGACCATCTCCCCGGGCGGCTGCCGGGCGCCTGACGAACGCCGTCCGCCGTCCGTCCCCCGCGCAGCCAGCCGTGCCCGGACCGTCGCGGCCCAGGCCTTGAACAGCTCGGCGGCCGCCCCCTGAACCACCGCGTTGCGGGCGAACCGGCCTCGCGCCGCGACCGCGGCACGGTACGTACGGACGACCTGCTCACCGGCGTGCTCATCGGCGGGGTCGGTCGCCTCCGGCACCGGTGGCTCGACCCGTCCCGTCCGAACCCTGCGGCCGCCGAACGTCCGGACGTCGAGACCCTGCTCCCCGCGCCGCTGTGCATCCTCGAGGTAGGCGAGGGCCACCGGGTAGGCACGCTCCATGCCCCGCAGTGCCTCACCCGCCGTCCCCGACGTCTGCCCGTACATCGCGGCGAGCACCGCCACCTTCGCGACCGCACGCTCGCACCCGAGCCTGTCGGCGACGGGGGCGTACAGGTCGTCCTCCCGCGCCGCGGCCGCAAGGCCCTCGTCACCCGAGACGACGGCGAGGACGCGCGGCTCGACCTGGCCGAGGTCGGCGCGGACCAGCGCCATGCCTGGCTCCGCCCGCACCGCGACCCGCAGCTCCTTGGGCATGCTGTGCAGACCGGCCTGCGCGGTCATCCGCCCGGCGCCGCCGTCGCTGCCGGACCACGTCCCGCGCAGCCTGCCGTCCGGGCCGACGTGCTCGTCGAGCCAGCGGTAGCCGTAGGTGGTGACGAAGCGCTCGGCCTGCCGCCACTCGAGGAGAGCCGGGACCACGGGGTGCGCCGAGGCCATCCGCTCGAGGCGCCAGGACCTCGTGTCGGGCACGTCGATGCCGAGGTCGGCGAGCAGGGCCTTGACCTGGCCGGGGGAGCGCAGGTCCACGGCCGACCGGCCGGGGACGTACCGCAGGACGGCGCCGTCGCGCACGGCCCGCAGCCTCGCGCTGTCCGCCCCGTCGCGAGGCCGCGGACCGGCGAACGACGCGAGGACCCGTTCCGCGGCGCTGACGTCGACCGGGAGCCCGGTCGCCTCCAGCTCGGCCGCGAGGAGCTCGGCGGCGGACTCGGCCCAGGCGGTGGCGACCGGGTCGCCGCGCCGGCGCGGGGTGCCAGAGCCTGCCGGGGCGGCAGAGAGCATCGAGTGCTGGCGGCGGGCGGCCTCGAGGGCCAGCTCGGCCCAGGCCGCTGCCCGGTCCAGACCGGCGCGCCAGCCGCCCGCCGCCCACTCCGCGCGCACGTGCCCGTCCGGGCGGACCGGCCGCTCGGCATCGCCGCCGTCGTCCTGCTGCGGGCCGAGCAGGTCGAGCTGGCCGGCGCGTGGCACGCAGTCCTCGGGCAGGCCCGCAACGGCCGCCCACACCCGGCCGGGGTCGTCGGCCCAGCCACCGCACAGCAGCCGGTGCACGGCGGCGAGGTCCCAGCACCGGCGCAGGCGCAGGGTCGGGTCGGCCGCGAGCAGCGGCGCCGCCGTGGACCGCGCCGACCACCACACCCAACGTGGGCCGGCCTCGTCGAGCCGCCGGACCGCCGTCGCCGTCCCGACGGTGTCCGCCTCCACCTGGGCCGTGCCCCGCTGCGTGGCGACGGCGAACCCGTCGGCGACCGGAACCAGCGCGGCGCGCTCGCCCGGCACCAGCAGGCGGCTGGCGTCGGCGAGGGCCGCGGGGCGGGCCGGCGTGGGCACGAGGCCTATCGTGCCGGGCGGCTCTGACGTTCCCCGGGGTGACCGGTTTGGCGGGGTGGCGGGTTTCCCGGGCGGCGGGTTTCGCGGGCGGCGGGTTTCGCGGGCGGCGGGTTTGCGGGCCTTTCGGGCGGCGCCGTCCCCTCGGCTCGACGAGACCGCCGACGCCGAGCCGCGTCGTACCATGGGAGCGCCTCGGCCGGGGCGCCATCGGAGTGCGGGCCGGTACGACCCTCCTCGACGGGTGGTGAAGCGCGAATGCGTCCGACGGCCCCTTCTTCCTCGACGGCAGGCTCGTCCCTCTGGCGGTTGCCGGGGATCCGCCAGCTCGTCCTGCTGACCCTGCTCGGGTTCACCGGCTACGCAGCCACCCTCTCGTCGCTGCCCTGGTGGGCCGTGCGCGGCGGCGCCACGCCGACGACCGCGGGCCTCGTCACCACCGTGATGCTCGGGGTCACCGTGGCGACGCAGTTCCTCGTGCCGACCCTGGAGCGGCGCTTGGGGACCGGGCGCACGCTCGCCATCGGTCTCGTGCTGCTCGGGGCGCCGTCCCCGCTGTACCTGCTGGCCAGCGACCTCGGGTCGCTGCTCGCGCTCAGCGCCGTCCGCGGGCTGGGCTTCGCGGTGCTGACCGTGCTCGGGTCGGCGCTGACCGCCGTGCTCGCTCCCCCTGGCCGTCAGGGCGAGGTGGTCGGGCTGTACGGGCTCGGGATCGCGGTGCCGATCGTGCTCGTGGTCCCTGGTGCGGTCGCACTGGGCCAGAACGTCGGCTTCTGGCCGGTGGTGCTGCTGGCGACGTTCCCGGTGCTGGCCGCCCCCCTCGCCCTCGCGTTCGGTGCGGAGCACGCGCCGGCCGGCGAGCAGCACGAGACAGGCGGGCGGTCGGCCGGGCTCGCCGCGGTGCTGCCGTCGGTGGTGCTGCTCGCGGTCACGCTCGCCGGCGGCGGCGTGCTGACGTACGTCCCGATCGAGCGACCGAACGGGCTCGTCGCCACCGTCGCGCTCCTGGTCCTCGGGCTGACGGCGGCGATCGCCCGCTGGCAGGCCGGAGTCCTGGCCGACCGCTTCGGCACCCGGCTGCTGATGCCGGGGACGGTGCTGCTCGGAGTCGGTGGTCTGGCCGCGCTCGCCGTCGGGATCTGGAACGGCTCGGACGTCGTCCTCGTCGTCGGCGCCGGACTGTTCGGCGTGGCCTACGGCGCGGTGCAGAACCTCACGCTGGTGATCGCGTTCGCGCGGGCACGGGGGCGTGGGACGTCGGCCGTCAGCGCGGTGTGGAACGCGGCCTTCGACACGGGCACCGGCTCGGGTGCCGTCGTCGTGGGCGCGCTCGCGGGCAGCGGCATGGGGGTGCCGGCCGCCTTCGGCGTGTGCGCGGCCGTGGTGGCGCTGTCGCTGCCGCTGGCCCTGGCCTCGTCGGTGCGGCACCCGCACGTGCCGCCGGTCGCTCCGCCCGCTCCCGTGTCCTGACCCTGGGCCGCAGCGCGCCTGTCAGACCCACGTGCGGCCAGCGCCTACGGGGGTCTGACTGCCGGGGGGTCGGTCGTCTTCGTCAGACCCACGTGCGGCCTGCGCCTACGAGGGTCTGACTGCCGGGGGGTCGGTCGTCTTCGTCACACCCACGTGCGGCCAGCGCCTACGGGGGTCTGACTGCTCACTCGACGTGCAGCCGGCGGACGTCGTCCACCGTGTCGGCCTCGTCCGCGCGCTTGTCGGGCCGGTACCGGACGACGCGGGCGAACCGCAGGGCCATCCCGGCGGGGTAGCGGGGCGAGGTCTGCACGCCGTCCACCGCGATCTCGACCACGAGCTCGGGGCGCACCACGACCGTGCCTCGCGTGTGCTGGGTCGCCAGCTCCTGCAGCCGCTCCGTCTGCCACCGCAGCAGCTCGTCCGTCATCCCCTTGAAGGTCTTGCCGAGCATCACGAAGCCGCCGGACTCGGTGTATCGCCCCTCCGGGTCGCGAGCGCCGAGGTGCAGGTTCGACAGGTACCCCGTGCGCCGTCCGTGGCCCCACTCCGCGGCGAGGACGACGAGGTCGAGCGTGGTGCGGGGCTTCACCTTGACCCACGCGGCGCCCCGCCGGCCCATCGCGTACGGCGCGTCCAGCGCCTTCACCACCACGCCCTCGTGGCCTCGGCCGACGGCGTCGGCGGCGAACTCCTCCGCGCGGACCCGGCCGGCGTCGTCGTCGGCGACCTCGAGCGCGGGGACGGCGAGCTCCGGCGCCAGCTCCTGCAGCACCCGGCGGCGCACCGAGTACGGCTCGTCGAGCAGGTCACGCCCGTCCGCGTGCAGGACGTCGAACAGCACGGTGGCCAGCTGCAGGTCCGTGCTCGTGCGGCTCGCGACCCGTGAGGCGGTGAGCTGGAACGGCACGGGCCGACCGCTGGCGAGCGCGGGCGGTGACGCGTCGTCCCGCAGGCCGACGACCTCGCCGTCCGCGACGAGGGTCGACACGGGCAGCCGCCCCACGACGTCGGCGACCTCGGGGAGCCGCTCGGTGATCTCCTCGAGGCTGCGGGTCCAGATCCGAACCTGCCCGTCGTGGGCGTGCACCTGCACCCGGACCCCGTCGAGCTTCCACTCCACACCGGCCGGCCCGGTGCGGTCCAGGGCCTTTCCCACCGACTGCGCGGACGACGCGAGCATCGGGGCCAAGGGACGGCCGACGGCCAGCCCGAACCGGGCCAGGCAGACCGAAGGGGAGGTACCGGCCGGCTCGGGGTAGAGGCCGGCCGCCGCGACCGCCGCGAGGTCGCCGGACAGGGTGAGGGCCCGCCTGACCTCGTCGGCGCCGACTCCGGCGGCGACGGCGAGCGCCTCGACCAGGACGCCCCGAGCCGCGCCCTGGCGCAGCTCGCCGCCGACCAGGGAGGCGAGGAGTGCCTGCTCGTCCCGCGTCGCCCGCGACATCAGGTCGCGCACGATCTGCCGGCGGGCGGCCTGCGAGCCGGGACCGGACGCTGCCTGCGCGCGCTCGAAGCAGCCGTCGACGTCCAGCACGCTGAGGGAGGGGCTGGCGGCGGGTGGCGGAAGGTCGGTCAGCGAGCGCCAGCCGATCCCGGTCCGGCGCTGCGGCACCTCACCGGACAGGTAGGCGACGACGACGGGGAGCTCGTCCGGGGCGGCCTCCCTCAGGGTGCGAGCAAGCCGGTGCGCCTTCGCGGTGCGGGAGCTGGTGGCGGTGACGTCTCCCGCGGCCTCGGCGATCTCGGCGAGCAGCACGGACCCATGATGGGCAGAATTCGCGGGACCGGCAGCGGCGAGCACAGGGAGAACGGATGGCGCGGGGCAAGGGCAAGGACGAGGACCCGAGCCGTCTGGACGCCGCCGCGACGGCTCTGGTGTCGCGGCTCGTGGACTTCGGCATCGACGGCCTCGGTCCGCTCGCCTCGGCCGCCACCGTCGCGGACGCTGCACGGCGCCGGCACCGGAACGTCGAGCACGCGATCGACGACCTGGTGTCCGCCCACGGCAAGCGCGCCGCGGCCAACGGCTTCGTGACCGGGATCGGCGGGTTCGTCACGCTGCCCGTCGCGCTGCCCGCCAACATCGCAGGCTTCTACGTGATCGCCACGCGGATGGTCGCCGGGATCGCGTCGCTGCGGGGGTACGACCTGTCGCGCGCGGAGGTGCGCTCCGCCGTACTGCTGACCCTCGTCGGCGCCGACGCCTCCTCGGTGCTGTCGAAGGCCGGGCTGAACCCCGCGGGACGGGTGGCGGGCCTGGCGCTCAGGCGCCTGCCCGCGCCTGCATTGATGGTGCTGAACAAGGGCATCGGGTTCCGCCTGCTCTCACAGGTGGGCAGGCACGGCCTCGGCCGGCTCGGCCGCGGGATCCCGCTCGCGGGCGGGTTTATCGGCGCCGGGCTCGACTGGTGGCTGCTGCGCAAGATCGCGGACAGCGCGAAGTCGGACTTCCCGAGCAGGCGCGAGCTGACGAAGGCCTGAGCCAGGGGCGGCGCAGGCTTCGCGGGACGCTGCGCGCACGGAACATCACCGAGGCGTCCCGGCGTTGTCCGGACGGGTCGCTGTCGACCCTTAGACCTGGGACGAGTGGGCACGCTGGGCTTCTGTGGGGGCCGGCAGGAGGAGGACACGGATGAGGACCGGACGCGTGGGAGCCCTCGGTGCTCTCTGGTCGGCACTGCGGGGCCAGCGCCGGCGCGCTGGCATGCCCCTCGGCGAGCAGCTTTCTGCGCTGCCGCGCTTCGTGACGGCCACCCTCGTGGGCAGGTACAGCGGCCTGAGCCGCGGCCGGCTCGCCGTGATGGCGCTGGCCGCCCTCTACATCGTCTCGCCGGTCGACCTCGTGCCGGAGTCGTTGTTCCTGGCGTTCGGGCTCGCCGACGACGCCGTCGTGCTGGCGTGGCTCGCCGGCACCGTTCTCGCCGAGACCGAGGCGTTCCTCGGCTGGGAAGCGGGACACTCCGCCTCCGCCGCAGGTCACCGGCCCCGAGGCGAGCGCATCGTCCCCGGCGAGGTGATCTAGCAGCTCCAGCCGCCGCCGGGCAGCAGCGGCGCCGCGTCGTCAGCGGCGGCGGACCTGCCCGTGCGGCACGTCCCGTCCACAGCCGGGCCTCCCGACCGCGGTGTCCACAGGGCCCGCGCCACCTCGGCGTCCCTCCTGCCGCATGCGGGGCAGCGTTCCGCGGCATGACCACCGAGACCCTTCGCGCCACCGAGCCGCGCGACCTGCTGGCGACCATCCCCTTCCTGCTCGGCTTCGAGCCCTCCCGAAGCCTCGTCGCCCTCAGCCTCCGCGGCGGCCCGCGCCGTGTGGGGGCGGTGGCGCGCCTCGACCTGCCCGCCCCGGGAGAGGCCGCGGACCCGCTGGCCGAGCGACTCGTGGCACACCTTCGGCGCGACAGGGCGACGGAGACCGTCCTGGTCGTCTACGACGAGGACTGCGAGGCGCACCACGAGATGGTCGACGCCGCCGAGCAGGCGCTGCAGACCTCGGGGATCCCGCTGCTCGACGTGTGGCTCGTCGCCGACGGCCGCTACCGGTCGCTGCGCTGCGCGGGCGAGTGCTGCCCCGCCGAGGGGCGCCCCCTCGACGAGCTGCGGTCGAGCCGGCTGGCCGCGGAGCTCACCTGGCGCGGCCTGGCGGTGGCGAAGAGAAGGTCGTGCGCGATTCTCGACCTCGCTCCGGCTGCCCCCTCGCGGCTCGTCGCCGTCGAGTCCTTCGCCGTCCGTCACCGTCCGCCCGCCCCCGGGACGGACGGCCGGCGGCGTCCGACCTGGGCCGCGACAGCCCTCGCGGGCTGGCGCACGGAGGTGGCGCGGGCCCGCGCATCGTGCGAGCCGGACGCCGACCAGGCCGGGGACCGGCCGAGCGACCTGGGGGACTCCGACGGCAGGTCCGGGTACCTCGTCGGCGCCGAGACCGCCGGCCTGCTGCTGGCGGCCCTGGACGACGTCGCCGTGCGGGATGCGGTCATGCTCACCTGCGTCCCCGGCAGCGAGACCGAGCCGGAGCGGTTCGCCGTGGAGGCGGTCCCCACACCCCGCACCGAGAGGCTCTTCGACCTCGTCTTCTCGACCGGCGCGGGTGTCGCGCCACGCGCCTGCGACGTCCAGGCCGCCTCCCTCGTCCTGGCCTCGCTCGTGCGCCAGGCGACCGGTGCACGGGCGGTCCCCCCGCTGGCGCTGCTCGCCTGGCTCACGTGGTGGTGCGGTGACGGCGGCAGCTCGCTGCAGTACCTGGAGAGAGCCCTGGAGGCGGAGCCCTCCTACCGCCTCGCGGTGCTCCTCCAGACGTCGCTCGAGCGGGGCGTCGCGCCGGGCTGGGTGGAGCAGGAGAGGCGGGACGGCGAACCGTCGGTCGACTCCGGACGGTCCGCAAGGTGAGATGAGCTGTCCACCACCGCCGCGGCCTTGTAGTCTGTGCGACAGGTCATGAGTCCCAGCGACGAGCCCCGGCTTGCTGGGCGGCAACCCTCCTCCGCGGTGGGGTGCCCCGGGTGATGACCGGGTCGGCCGTCCTTCCGGCGGTCGGCAAGCGCGGACCCGCGGCACG
>JBKHWX010000130.1:0-19592 GCA_046566325.1 Actinomycetes bacterium
CGGACGGCGCAGGCCCCTCGGTGAGGTCGACGTCGCAGGCCTCGACCATCGAGTTGACCATGCGGACGAGGCCCATCTCCTGCCCGTCATGAGGAGAGAAGATTCGCGCGACGCCGCGCTCGTGGAGAAGCTTGATCTCGTCGGGGACGATCACGCCCCCGCCGCCGCCGAAGACCTTGACGTCCCCGTGCCCACGCTCGCGCAGCTGCTCGACGAGATAGGTGAAGTACTCGACGTGGCCGCCCTGGTACGAGCTGATGGCGACGCCCTGCACGTCCTCCTGGACGGCCGCCCTGACGATCTCCTCGACCGAGCGGTTGTGGCCGAGGTGGACGACCTCCGCGCCCTGCGTCTGCAGGATCCTCCGCATGATGTTGATCGACGCGTCGTGTCCGTCGAAGAGGCTCGCTGCGGTCACGAACCGTACCGGGTTCACCGGCACGTGAAGGTCGGCGCGCTGGGGGGCGGGCATGTGTGCTCCTGGCTGGACGGCGTCCAATAGTAGGAAGTCCTAGTAAATCATCCGAGACGCCCGGGGCACCACCTCCGCGCTGCTAGCCTCCGCCTCATGACGTCGTCCGCGCGCCTCGCGTTCGACCCGATCGAGCGGGCGGGCGACCTGTGGGCGGAGCACTTCGGCGACCCGTTGAGCATGAAGGTCGTCACCTCCGTCATGCGGGTGCAGCAGCTGCTGCTCGCGCAGCTGGACGCCATGCTCAAGCCGTTCGACATCACCTTCGCTCGGTACGAGGTGCTCGTGCTGCTCACGTTCAGCCGTACCGGTGCCCTGCCGCTGAGCAAGATCGGCCAGCGCCTGATGGTGCACCCCACGTCGGTGACGAACGCGATCGACCGGCTGGAGCAGCAGGGCCTCGTCCGGCGGGTGCCCGACGCCGAGGACCGCCGACGCACCCTGGCCGAGCTGACGCCGTCCGGCAAGCGCCTGACGAAGCGGGCGACGAAGGCACTGACCTCGGCGGACTTCGGCATCACCGGCCTGCCCGAGCCAGCGCAGGAGCAGCTCTACGCCCTGCTCAAGGAGCTGCGCGCGGCGGCAGGCGACTTCCCGACCGACTGAACGCGCCGCTGCACGTGATCTCCTGCCGGAGTGAGCGACGTTGCTCGCCCCGTGGCCGCTGGACGGCCGGCGCAGGGGCCAGCCGGCGAGCAAGGTGGCTACGACGAGAGGGCCAGCCCGCGGAACTGTTGCCCCTGCGCCTCGAGCAGCCGCGCCCGTAGCCAGGCCGCCCACACGCCCGGTCGCTCCAGGTCTCGCGCGCCCCACCGGACCACCGTGACACCGGTCGCGCGGAGCCGGTCCTCGCGCTCCTTCTCGGCCACGAGGGCTTGCTGCGCGCGCCGCGCATCACCGTCCGCGCCGACGTCGTACTTCACGCGTCCGTCTGCCTCGCCGACGACGTTGAAGGCTTCCCACCAGAAGTCCACGCGCCCGACGAAGAGGCCGTTGTGGTCATGGACGAGGACCTGGGGCTGCGGCAGTGGCAGGCCACGGCTGTGCATCTCCCAGAACGACCAGGACTCCAGGGGTGACTCCCGCCGACCGTCTCCCAGCTCCAGCAGCGCCGCGGCCTGCCTGGCGCCTGGCCAGCGGGCGCAGCCCGCAAGGAGGGCCGAGACGTCGGCCCGCAGGCTCTGAGCGCCGGCGAGCGCGGCGTCTAGCACCGCGAGGCCGTCTGCCGGAGGCAGGTGGCGAAGGCAGTCGCCGACAGTGCGTCGAGTGGAGGTCACGGGGAGGTCCTGGACCTCCCAGCGGTCCTGCTGAGCCAGCGTGGCGGCGTGCACGACGACGCCGTCCAGCAGCCGCAGCCGAGCGGGCGGGAGGTGCGTCAAGCAGAGGGGGCCGGGGGCTCGTGGCGTCGGCAGATGCAGCAGAGCCGCTGCGCTCGCATGGCTCAGCCATGCCGGCGTCGGCGTGACCAGCACAAGTGCCCGTGCCTCCAAGACGTGGCGCAGACGGTCGTCCGCCTCTGCCCACACCTCTGCGCGACAGTAGGCACCCCTGCGGAGCCGCCGCCAGGTGCCGGACTCGAGCCGCAGCCGCACCTGCTTCGGCGTGAACCCGCGCTGCAGAGCCGTCGAGCGGTTGAAGACCTGGGGCAGAGTCGGGTCGGCAACGCTGCTCACGGTTCGTACCGTGCCCGCCAGGAGCCTTCTGCCGTCGGCGCCAGCGTCTGGCCTGTGGACGGCAGCGCTCAGAGAGCGAGGCTGTGGAGCGTTGCTCGTCAGGTTGCCCTTGGAGCCCCCGTCCGGGGGCCACCGGGTGAGCAGCGTCAGCCCGGACGCTGAGAGCCGGCCGCACGCGCCGGTGGCGAGACAGCATCGTCGCCGCGAGAGTGGGCGCGTGCCGTACTTCCTCGTCAGCTACCGGTACACCGGCGACGTCGACGCGCGGATGCGCGTTCGTCCCGCCCACCGCGAGTTCCTGGCGCAACAGCAGAACCTGCTGGCGAGCGGCCCTACGGACGACGGCGGAGCGGTCCTCGTGCTCGAAGCCGCGTGCTCGGAAGAGGTCGAGACCCTGCTGGACGACGACCCGATCGCGCGGCACGGCTTCGTCGGCACGCGCTCGGTGGTCGCCTGGGACGTGGTGCTGGGACGGTGGGCGCGCTAGAGGTCAGGTCGCTGCCGTCGAGGCGTCCCACGTGCTTTCGCCTGGGAACGCGAGCTGCTGCAGCAGGCGAGCGAGCGCGGCGCGCTGCTCGTCCCCGAGGGACCCGAGGAAGTCCTCCACGGCGTCGGCGACGCTCTTCCTGGCCGTCTTCCGCACCTTCTCGCCCTGGCCCGTCGCGACGACCAGACGGGTTCGCCGGTCACGGGGGTCGGGCAGCCGTTGCACGAGGCCCATGTCCTGCAGGTCGTCGACGAGAGCGACCACCTGGCTCGGGTCGAGCCCGAGCACCTCGGCCAGCTCCCGCTGGGTGATGCCCTCACCCTCCGAGGCCACGGACAGCACGGAGTAGTGCCGGACGCGGAGACCGAGGGGCGCGAGCCGGGCGTTGGTGGCACGGACGGCGAGCCCGCTGCATCTCGACAGCAGAAAGCCGACGTCCTGCAGCAGCTCCATCCCCATCTCCTCGAGACTCTCAATGATTGACACTCTCAATGATCGGTCGTAGCGTCCCTGCTCGGGCGTCGCCCGTCAAGAGAGGAGCAGTCATGGACCTGACAGGCAAGGTGGCGGTCGTCACCGGGAGCGGCAGGGGGCTCGGCCTGGCCTACGCAACCGACCTCGCCGCGGCCGGAGCGAAGGTTGTCGTCAACGACGTCGACGCGGACGTCGCGAAGCTGGCGGTCGACTCGATCGAGGCTCGGGGAGGCACCGCAGTCGCCGAGGTCGCCGCCGTGGGCAGCAGCGAGGCCGCGCAGGCGCTGGTCGACCGGGCCGTGGACGAGTTCGGCCGCCTCGACGTCATGGTCACCAACGCAGGCGTGCTGCGGGACGCCGTCCTCTGGAAGACGACGGACGACGACTTCGACACCGTCATCAACGTGCACCTGCGCGGAACCTTCACGTGCGTCCGCGCGGCCGCGATCCGCATGCGCGAGCAGGGCGAGGGCGGGCGGATCATCTGCGTCGGCTCTCCGACGGGCCAGCGCGGCAACTTCGGTCAGACGAACTACGCCGCCGCCAAGGCCGGCATCGTCGGCATGGTGCGCACCTGGGCCATGGAGCTGGCGAAGGCGAACATCACGGTGAACGCGATCGTCCCGGTGGCGGCGACGGCGATGACGGAGACCGTTCCGTTCCTCAAGCCGTACATCGACGCCCTCCAGCGTGGTGAGGACCTTCCGCCCTTCGCACGCAAGGCGCTCGCTTTCGGCACGCCGCAGGACGCGGCCGGCGTCATCACCTTCCTCGCCTCGGACGCCGCCTCGGACATCACTGGCCAGGCGGTGGGCGTCGGGGGCGACCGGCTCGCCGTGTGGTCGCACCCGGAGCAGACGGTGACGGCCTACCGGGACGGCGGCTGGACGGCTGACGCGATCGCCGAGGTCTGGCCGGTGGCGATGGCCCCGTTCCAGCAGACCGTGGGAGAGACGCTCCCGCAGCCTCCGAAGGCGTGAGGACGACGATGCGCTACGAGCCACGGATCGACACCGAAGCCGTCGTCGCCATCGACGTCCACACCCACATCGAGGCCGACGACCACGGTCACTTCTCGATGGACGACGAGCTGCTGGACGCGTCGGCCAAGTACTTCAAGGCCGGCGAGAACCGTACGCCCACGCTCGACCAGGTGGCCGACTACTACCGGTCGCGGAACATGGCCGCGGTGGTCTTCACGGTCGACGCGTCGACCGCCACGGGCCACCCGGCCCTCTCGAGCGAGGAGATCGCCGAGGGCGCGGCGAAGCACCCTGACGTACTGGTCCCGTTCGGCTCCGTCGACCCCTGGCACGGCAAGGTCGCCGTGCAGGAGGCGCGGCGGCTCGTCGCCGAGTACGGCGTCCGGGGGTTCAAGTTCCACCCGAGCCTGCAGGACTTCGAGCCGAACGACCGTCGCTTCTACCCGTTGTACGCGGAGCTCGAAAGCCACGGCGTCGTCGCCCTGTTCCACACCGGCCAGACCGGCATCGGCGCCGGGATGCCGGGGGGTCGCGGGATCAAGCTCCGCTACTCCGACCCGATGCTGCTGGACGACGTCGCGGCGGACTTCCCAGGGCTAGACATCATCATGGCCCACCCGTCGGTCCCGTGGGTCGACTCGGCGATCTCTGTCGCGACGCACAAGGCGAACGCCTACATCGACCTCTCGGGGTGGGCGCCGAAGTACTTCCCGCCACAGCTGGTCCGCAACGCGGGGTCGCTGCTGAAGCACAAGGTGCTGTTCGGCTCGGACTTCCCGGTCCTGACGCCGGACCGCTGGCTGTCCGACTTCGAGAAGCTCGAGATCAGGGACGACGTGAGGCCGTTGATCCTCAAGCAGAACGCCATCCGGTTGCTGGGTCTGGCCGAGTCAGGAGAAATGCAGAGATGAGCAAGAGCATCGATTTCAAGGATCTGCCCAGCCTCGCGGGAGAGGACCTGGGCTACAGCGACTGGCTGACGGTCGACCAGGAGCGCATCAACACCTTCGCTGACGCGACAGACGACCACCAGTGGATCCACGTCGACCCGGAGCGCGCTAAGGACGGGCCGTTCGGCGGACCCATCGCCCACGGCTACCTGACTCTCGCGCTGCTGATCCCGATGCTGATGACCATCCTCGACCTGCAGGGCGTCACCACCAAGGTGAACTACGGCCTGAACAAGGTCCGGTTCCCCGGGATCGTGCCGGCGGGGTCGAAGATCCGTCTGGGCGCCAAGGTCGGCGAGGTCGCCGAGGTGAAGGGCAACGGCTACGAGCTCGTGATCGACGTCACGATCGAGGTCGAGGGCGGCAGCAAGCCGGTCTGCGTCGCGCAGCCGATCCTGCGGTTCTACGCGTGAGGCACGGCTGAGGTCGGGCGGAGGCGGTCAGTCCTCGCGCGACTCGGCCGCCCCCGTGCCGTCCCGGTGCCGGACCGCGTCGAGCACCGACGTGCGAAGCTCGCCCCACTGATGGCTCCAGGACTGCAGTGGCTCCAGCGACTTCTCCAGCACGTCGAGCTGCTGCTCGAAGGCCTCCAGCTGCTCCATCAGCGCGCGGACGATCGCGCGCTTCGCGCGAATCTCCTGCACGAACATGTCCAGCTGGGCGGTGGGAGCAGGCAGCCGCTCGGCGAGCCGCTGGAAAGACGAGACCATGCCGGTCACGGCGGGGGGGAGCACCGCCGGCACGGCTCCGATCGCCCCGCCGCCCGTCGACGCGACGAAGTCCGCGATGCCGCGGGTGCGCTCGAGGAATTCGTCGAGGGCAGCGCGCAGCAGTCGGCTCTCGCGAGAGGGCTTGCCGTCGTCCTCCATCAACACCAACCCCTGATCCTGACTGTCTCCGCCGTCACGATCTCTCGCCGTGTCGGTCTCTCATCATGAGTGTGCGGCCCCGGGTTCGCGCGCCGAACGCGCGACGCCGCCTCGGTGTCGACGAGGGCGTTTCCCGTCGACGGTGGCTGGCGTGTCCGGGGAACGAAGCGCTGGATCACCAACGCGGGGGAGGCGGACGTCTACGTGCTGTTCGCAGTGACCGACCCGAGCGCCGGCCCCCGCGGCGTCTCGGCCTTCGTCCTCGAGGCGGAGGACGAGGGACTCTCGCTCGGCGCCCTGGAGCGCAAGATGGGGATCAAGGGTTCACCGACCCGGGAGGCCTACCTCGACGACGTCTTCCTTCCGGCGGAGCGGATGGTCGGGCAGCCCGGAGCGGGTCACGTACTCCGCTGCGGCGGAGGCGGACGCGGCCGGACCGGACATGACGGCCGCGGGGGCAGCGGCGAAGTGCTTCGCGTCCGACACCGCCATGTCCGTCACCACCGATGCGGTGCAGCTGCTGGGCGGGGCCGGGTACGTGCGTGACTTCCCCGTCGAGCGGATGATGCGCGACGCGAAGATCACCCAGATCTACGAGGGCACCAAACCAGACCCAGCGCATGGTGATCGCACGAGTACTGCTGGCCCGGACCGCGCCTGCCTCCGGACGCTGACCGGCCATCTGCTTCCCGGTCGGCTCGCGCGGAATGCCACGCCCGACGGGTGCGCAGGATTTCCGATCCCTGCCATGCTTGGCACGGCCACGCGTGCCGCACCGCCGACCGCAGGAGGCATGCCATGGGTGAGAGTCCGCCGGCGGCGTCCAGATCGGGTTCTCGCGGCGGGCCTCGTGGCGGGAGCATTGGCGGTCACCGCAGCCCCGTCCACGGCGGCGGCAACCTGCCCGAGTACCGGTGGCGGAAGGTGCGCGCGGGTACTCCGGGCGGCTCGTCGTCCTGCGCGACCTCGACTCGATCCGCGTCGGCGGGCGAGGGAGGGAAGACTGAGGCACCCCGCTCCCCGGAGCCGCGACGCCACCAGGCCAACCGACCCCGCCGGCCGCGGGAGACCTCTCGAAGGAGGCATCCCATCTTTCCTCTTCCCACTCCCCCGCTCTTCGCCTGTGAGCCTGTCCGTGCGGTCGGCGAGCTTGCCGCGCTGGCCGCGGCCGCCCCGCTGCTCGCGACCGCACCCTCCGGCGACGGCCATCCGGTGCTCGTCCTACCCGGGATGCTCGGGACCGACCTGTCGACCGTTCCGCTGCGTCGCTTCCTGACCCGCCTCGGGTACCCGGTCACCGGCTGGAGGGCCGGCGGTGACGTGCGCGTGGCGACCGCTCTCGCGAAGTTCATGGCGCCCGCCTTGCACCGGCTGACCGAGCAGCACGGGCAGCCGGCGTCCGTGATCGGCTGGTGTGTCGGAGGGCTGTACGCCCGGCATCTCGCCGCGAGCTTTCCCGATGAGGTTCGTCAGGTCATCACGTTGGGAACGCCTTTTCGGCTCTCGCCTGCGACTCACGACCTGCGCATGCCGAGCACCGCGTTCTACTCGACCTCGGAAGGCATGGTTCCCTGGCGCGCGTGCCGCGAGCAGACCGGCGCCCGCAGGGACAGCGTCGGAGTCCCCAGCAGTCACCTGGGGTTCGGGCACCATCCGCTCGTGCTGTGGGCGGTCGCCGACCGGCTGGCGCAGCAGCGCGGACGGTGGCTACCGTTCGACCCCCCGCGAGCGCTACGTCGCCTCTACACGTCAGAAGAGCGTGCCGGCCGGACTCGTCCCCCGACGGAGCCCGCGCGCGCCGCCTGAGGTCCACCGGTCAGAACTCGCAGGGAGTGGGACATGCAGCGGTTGAGCGGCATGGACGGGATGTTCCTCAGCGTGGACAGCTCGTCCTCCAACGGTGCCATGGGTGGGCTCATCATCTACGAGGCGCCGGACGACCCCGAGGCCGGCAGCGCCGCACGGGTCCGGGCACGCATCGAGGCCCGGCTCGACGCCATCCCCCCCTTCCGGTGGAAGCTGACGGGCGTCCCGCTGGGCATCAACAACGCGTACTGGACCGAGGCCGGCGAGGTCGACGTCAGCGCCCACATCCGGGAGATCACGCTGCGTGCCCCCGGCAGCGACCGGGAGCTGGCCGCCGAGATCGCGCGGATCATGGAGCAGGGCGTGGACATGGACCGTCCACCCTGGGACTTCTACGTCATCCACGGCCTCGAGGGCGGCCGGCTCGCGCACCTGCTCCGGATCCACCACGGCGCGATCGACGGCGGGACGGTCCCCCTTGTGCTCGACCTGCTCTCGGACAACCCGACGGTGGAGGCGAACCCCGAGGACTCGCGCCGGCACTACCGCCGTCTGCTCGGCATCCGTATCACCGGAGGCAAGGCCGAGGCAGCCGCTCGCGGCGTGCTCGACGTCGCCGGGGCGCCTGCCCGCGCGCTCGCTCTGGGCGGACGAACGGTGAAGTTCCTGCACGGACGGCGCGAGCAGGAGGGCCTGCTCGCACTCCCCGCGTTCATGGCCCGCATGCTGCCAGGGCCCTTGAGCAAGCCGGTGGGCGTGCTCGTGAACGGGCGGCTCAGAGCCGCCGGGACGCAGGAGGCCCAGCCGCTGATCTCCACGATCAGGAGACCCTCCAGCCCGTTCAACGGCCGGGTCACCGCCAACCGCGCTTACGCCTTCGCCGAGCTGCCGCTCGCCGACTTCAAACGGGCCGGCAAGGCCCTCGGCGGCACGCTCAACGACGCCGTCGTGTCGGTGTGCGCGGGAGCGCTTCGCCGGTACATGCTGGCGACGGGGGAGGACGCGGACACCCCCCTCGTGGTGTGCGTCCCGGCCTCCGTCCGCACCGGCGAGGAGGAGGAGCGCTGGGCGAACCACATCAGCATGTTCTTCGCGGAGTTCCCCGTCCATCTCGAGGACCCCGTCGAACGCCTGCGGTTCGTCCACGAGGAGCTGAAGACCGCCAGGCAGAACTTCGAGGCGATGCCGACCCACCTGTTCCGGGACGCGATGCGCTTCGTCCCGCAGACGCTGTGGAACACGTCCGTCCGGTTGCTCGACAAGGCTCCCGACTGGGTCCCCGGCGCGACCTGGAACGTGGTGGTCTCCAACGTCCGCGGCCCGAGCCACACCTTGCAGGTCTGCGGCGCGACGATGGCCGGATACTGGCCCGCGGCGTTCCTGACTCCCGGCATCGGGATGAACATCACTCTTCAGAGCTACAAGGACACGCTCGACTTCGGCTTCATGGCCTGCAGCGACCTGATCCCCGATCTGTGGGACATGCCCCGGTACATGGGCGAGACGCTGACCGAGCTGCTGGCGGCCGTCGACGCGTAGCAGCCGCGGCGCGGGGTCACTCCGCGAGCCGGACCAGCTCGTCGTACGCGTCCTCGAGGTATCCGACCAGCGCCCAGACGTCGGGGATGAGCTCGGGCGACACCGTGACCCCGAGGTGCAGGTCGTCCCGGTAGCCCTGGACGGTGATGTTCAACCCGAGCCCGTCGCTGATCGGCGGTACCGGGTACAGCGCGCGCAGGACATGACCCGCCAGCTGCACGGGCTGCCGTCGTCCCGGGACGTTCGAGACGACGAGGTTCGCCGGCAGCCGCACCCAGTCCGCCAGTCGAACGCGCGCCGCCACACCGACGGCGCGCGTGGTCAGGGACGGCACCGCGAACCGGGTGATCTCCTGCAGCCGCCGCGCCGAGATCGCGTTGTGCTGCTTCGCCACGACCGTCGACTCTCGGACGACGCCGAGGCGCGCGAGCGGATCGGGCTCGTTGGTCGGCAGCGGGCAGAGCATCACCCCGATCCGGTTGCCGAGCTCCGACAGCTGCGTCGTCGTTCGCACCGACACCGGAACCATCGCACGAAGCGGCTCGCCGGGCAGCGCGTTCCGCTCGAGCAGCCAGCGCCGTAACGCTCCCGCGGTGGCAGCGAGCAGGACGTCGTTCACGCTGGCGCCCACCTTCCTGCGCAGCGGCCGCGTCGAATCGATGGGCAGGCGGCCGAACGCCCACGCGCGGTCGGCCGAGATCGCGCGGTTGAAGGGTGTGGGGGGTGCGAGCACCTGCGGCAAGGAGGCGAGGACACCGTCGTCCGTCGGGTCGCCACCGCTGAGCCACTCGATCGAGCGATCCGATACGCGTGCCGCAGAGGCGAGCGCGAAAGCGGAGAGGTAGGGGACCTTGCGCAGGAGCCGGGCCTCGAGCCGGACGACCTGCACCGGCAGCGCCAGCACGTGACCGAGGCCGCGGCCGACCGCCTGCAGGGCCGCCGGCACGGACTGGACCTCGTGCTCCATCGACACTCCCACCGGCTGCTCCCGCTCCGCCTCGAGGAGGGCTGTCAGCAGCTCCCGACCCGCGATGCCGTCGACGGCCGCGTGATGGATCTTGGTCACCAGCCCTGTGCAGCCGTCCGGGAGCCCCCGCAGCACGTGGATCTGCCAAAGGGGCAGGTCCCGGTCGAGCACCGGGATCGCGATCCGCTCCACCTCGCGCGCGAGCTGCCGCGGACCCCCGGGGCGCCGCAGCCGGCGCTCGAAAAGATGCCGGTCGAGATCGAAGTCCGGATCCGGGACCCAGTAGGGCCGGCCGACGCCCAGTGGGGTGTGCAGCTTCTTCCGCAACAGCGGCACGAGGTCGAGCCTCGACCGCACGACCTCCCGCAGGTTCCCCAGATCCAGGTCGCCCTCCAGGACGGCGACCAGGCACACGTGCCCGACGCTGTGACCGCCGTCCAGCGCGAGGAAGGACGCGTCGAGGGCGCTGAGGCGCTGCACCTCAGCAGCCGCCGACGACAACCGCGCTCGCGGTCACGGGACCGACCCTGCCTCGTCTTCGGCGTGCCCCACAGCCAGGTAGCTGTGGTAGACCGCCAACAGGGCGTCCTGCTGCCCTCTGCTCAGTCTCGTGTCGGCGCGAACGGCTCGTTCGACCTCGGCCGGGGGTAGCCCGTCCACCGCTGCTGTCGGCGGCGGATCGGACCGCGTGGACGACGCGAGGAGCAGCTCCTCGACGGGGACCGACAGCGCGTCGGCGATCGCGGAGAGGACGCGCAGTGACGGCTCGTGCAGCCCGCGCTCCACCTGGCTCAGGTATGCGTTGGACACCTTCGAGGTCCGGGCGAGCTCCCGCAAGGACAGCTGCGCGAACTCGCGCTGCCGCCGGATAGCAGATCCCACGACTCCCTTGGCCGACGGCCACGAGCTGGACAGGGGCGCGCTCCCTCGCAGACGTGAGCACCACGACATCGTGGTGCGCCTGGCATGCCGACCGTAGCAACGTACGCCGGGCCCCGGGTTTCCGCCGTGCGGGACGAGTGGGCGCCACCTTCCGGTGCGGCGTTCCAGGTTCTACCGTTCGCTGAGCGGAGTTGCCAGCAGGTCGCTGCCGCCGGGATGTTGGCTCGTCCGCCCATACCGAAGAGGACTGCAGATGCAGCAGCTGACCGGCCTGGACGAGATGTTTCTGGGTGTCGACACCTCCACCACGACCGGCCTTCTGGGCGGCCTGCTCATCTACCAGCGGCCCGAGGACCACGAGGCCGGACGGGCCGCCGCGATGCGCGCTCGGATTGCCGAGCGGCGGGTCCAGATCCCCCCGCTGCGTCGGCGCCTGGCGACCGTGCCCCTGCGCCTCGACCACGCCTACTGGGCGGAGGTCGACCGCATCGCCCTCGAGGAGCACGTCCTTGCCCTGACCCTGCCGCCTCCCGGCAACGACGAGCACAGCTGGGGGCCGAGGTGGCCGGGGTGCTGAGCCTACCGCTGCGACAGGACCGGCCGATGTGGCAGTACTACGTCCTCGACCGCCTCGAGGGCGGCCGGATCGCGCACCTGATACGCATTCATCACGCCATGATCGACGGCGACATGGTGCCCGGCGTGCTGGACCTGTTGTCCGACGAGCCCATGGTGAACGAGCTCGAGGTCCTGCTCGAGGCGGCCGACAAGGTCGCTCCCGCGACCGGAGGCTTCGCGCGCGGTCGCACGACGAGCGCGGCGCGGCGCCGAGGCAGGCTGCGGCCCGCCCGTGAGCCGACCCAGATGCCAGGCTGACCAGTGCCGCCCGTCCAGATTCAGGAGGTATTCCGATGACGTTCAACCTCGCGGTGATCCTGCGCGAGTCGGCCAAGAGCGAACCCGACCGGCCGGTCGTCTTCTACGAGGGCCGGACCATGACGTACCGCGAGCTCGAGGAGAAGTCCGACCGGGTCGCGGCAACGCTCGTCGGGCTGGGGATCGGTCCGGGCGACCCTGTGGGCCTGCAGCTGCCCAACGTCCCCGAGTTCCCGATCGCCCTGTACGGCATCCTCAAGGCTGGTGCGGTCGCGCTCCCGATGAACGTCCTGAACAAGGAGCCCGAGGTCGAGTTCTACCTCACGGACTCGCGCGCACGGGCGATGATCACCAACGCTGACCTCGGCGACGAGGGTGTACGAGGGGCGCAGGTCGCCGACATCGACCACACCTTCTGTCTGGGGCGGGAGGGCAGCGACGACCTGCCGGCGAAGGCGCGGCCCTTCTCGGAGCTGCTCGACACCGACGCGGGCGACCGGAACCCGTTCGTGGAACGACAGCCGGACGACCCGGCGATCCTGCTCTACACCTCGGGCACGACAGGGCGCCCGAAGGGTGTCATGCTCACCCACTTCCAGCTGTTCATGAACGCGAGGGCCCATGTCCAGGCCTTCGAGATGGACTCCGGCAGCGTGGTGATCGCGGTGATGCCGCTGTTCCACGCCCTCGGCTTGTCGGGCATCCTCGACGCGACCGTGTATGCCGGCGGCGCCGTCGTCCTCATCAAGCGGTTCGACGCCGACAAGGTGCTCGACGCGATCCAGAAGCACAACGCGACGGTCCTGCACGCGGTGCCGACCATCTACCACACCCTGCTCAACCACCCGACGCTGAAGGACTACGACACGGCGTCGCTCCGGACGTGCGGCTCCGCCGGCGCCCCGATCGCCGCCGAGCTGCTGGACTCCTTCGAGAAGGAGTTCGGCGTCGACATCCTCGAGATGTACGGGCTCACCGAGAGCGGTCCTCTTGCCACCTACAACCCGCCAGGGGACCGCAAGCACTACAGCATCGGAAAGCCGATCTGGGGCACGGAGGTCCAGGTCTGGGACGACGAGGGCAACGAGCTCCCACGCGGTAAGGAGCACGTCGGGGAGATCGTCATCCGCGGGCACAACACGATGCGCGGCTACCTGAACAACGAACAGGCCACCGAAGAGGCCTTCGCGGGCGGGTGGCTCCACACCGGCGACCTCGGGTACTGCGACGAGGACGGCTTCTTCTTCATCGTGGACCGCAAGAAAGAGATGATCATCCGCGGCGGGTACAACGTCTACCCGCGGGAGGTCGAGGAGGTCCTGTACACCCACCCAGCCGTCAACGAGGTGGCTGTCGTCGGCGTCCCCGACGAGCGCCTCGGCGAGGAGGTCAAGGCGTTCGTGTCCCTGAAGCCGGGGCGCACGGCGACCGAGCGGGAGCTCGTCGACTACGCGAAGGAGCGTGTGGCGGCGTACAAGTACCCCCGCTCCGTGGAGATCATCCCCGACTTGCCGAAGGGGCCGACCGGCAAGATCCTCAAGAAGGAGCTCGCGTCCTGACCCTCGTCCCCTCCCCGGGCACATCTCGTCTTCGACCCCAGGACTTCGACCCCACAACTTGAGCGCACCTTCGACGCCTGTCACGTGAGGAGTGCCCGATGACTCCGCCGACCTGAACAGAGACCAGCGGCGCAAGGAAGTACGCAAGGTCATCCTGTCGACTACTTCGGCACGACGATCGAGTACTACGACTTCCTGCTCCATACCTCGGCAGCGGCGCTGGTGTTCGCACCTGTGTTCTTCAGCAACGCGTCTCCAGCAGTCGGCACCATCCTCTCCTTCACCACGCTGCTCGCCGGCTACCTGACCCGGCCGATCGGCGGCATCGTCTTCGGCCACTTCGGTGACCGGCTCGGGCGCAAGAAGATGCTGCTGATCACGATGGCGATGATGGGGTCGGCAAGCACGCTCATCGGCCTCGTCCCGTCGTACAACACGATCGGGGAGTGGGCACCGATCCTGCTCGTCGTCCTCCGTGTCGTGCAGGGCATCGCGGTCGGCGGCGACTGGGGCGGGTCCGCGACGATCAGCGTCGAGGCGTCGGAAGAAGGCAAGCGCGGCCTCACAGCCGCCTTCGTCAACATGGGCGCCCCGAGCGGCGCGGTCATCGCCTCTCTGGTGTTGGCCGCGTTCGGGGCGATGAGCGACAAGCACTTCCTGT
Organism: Actinomycetes bacterium; assembly: GCA_046566325.1. Classification (GTDB taxonomy): domain Bacteria; phylum Actinomycetota; class Actinomycetes; order Actinomycetales; family BWSM-131; genus BWSM-131. The sequence goes on from JBKHWX010000130.1 coordinate 14,199, forward strand.
CCTGGGGCTGGCGCATCCCGTTCCTGCTCAGTGCGGTTCTCGTCGTCATCGGCCTGATGATCCGGATGAGCATGAGCGAGTCCCCGCTCTTCAAGGAGATGCAGGAGCACGCGGAGGAGCAGGAGAAGAAGGAGGTGCCGATCGTCTCGGTGCTCAAGCGGCACTGGCGCACCGTCCTGCTCGCCGCCTTCGGGACGCTGTGCTCCTTCGCCCTCCAGGGCCTGCTCGCGTCGTACGCGTTGACCCTCGGCACCACCGAGGGCGGGCACAGCCGCCCGGCGGTCCTGATCGCATTCGCGGTCGGGTCGGTGCTGCAGGTGGGCGGCCTCGCCTTCTATGCGCACATGTCCGACCGTTTCGGCCGACGGCCGGTGATGATGTTCGGCGCCGTCCTAGGCATCCTCCTGACCTACCCGATCTTCTGGATGATCGCGAACGGCTCGATCGCCCTGCTCTTCCTGGGCATGATCATCGGGATGCCGGTGGTCCAGGCCGCCATCTACGGCCCGTCCGCCGCCTTCATCTCCGAGATGTTCGACACCGAGCACCGGTACACCGGCGCCTCGCTCGGCTACCAGATCGCGTCGACGCTCGGCGGTGGAGTCTCCCCGCTCGTCGCCGCGAGCCTCGCCGCAGCGGGCGGATTCCCGCCGGTCACGCTGTACATCATCGCGACCTTCGTGGTCGGCCTCGTCATCATCTGGCTCGCTAAGGAGGGGACGAAGATCAACCTCCACCATGTCGGCGAGGACGTCCAGCACGTCTAGGACGGATATCTGCAGAGTGGCGATTGCCGGGGCGGCGTTACGGACGGGAGTGCCCCGACGGGTGCCGCCGCGCTCCGTGTCAGGTGGCCAGCTGCTCGTCGATGGAGGCGGCGGTCCTGCGAAGCACGGGCAGCAGCTCCTCCAGCCGGCTGGACGAGAAGCGGACGGTCGGCAGCGACACCGAGATGGCGGCCACGGCGTGCCCGTCCTTGTGCACCGCCATCCCGACCGCCGCGATCCCGCGTTCCGTCTCTCCCTTGTTGAGGGCGTAACGGCGTCGACGCACCGTCCGCAGCTCCCGCAGCAGCACCCGGACCGCATCTCCGTCCATCCCGAGCTCCGGAACACCGCTCTCCGGGTACTCGCGCTGCAGCTCGCGGGCCGGCAGCTCTGCCAGCAGCGCCTTGCCGCCCGACGTCCGGTGGGCCGGCAGGACCGCTCCGGTCCGCTCCGTCACCCGCAGCTGCCGGAGCGCCTCGACACTCCTCAGGAACCGCACCTCACGGCCCTGGCGGACGATGAGATGGCACGTCTCGTCCAGCTCGGCGCGCAGCCGGTCGAGGTGCGGGGTAACGGTGCCGACGAGGTCGAGCGGGGCCGCGCGTGGGGCGGCGATGGTGGCGAACGCCGGGCCGGGCCGGTAGGTGCGGTCCTGGGACTGGACAGCGAAGCCCCGGTACCTCAGGGTCGCCAGCAGGCGGTGGGCGGTGGACGGCGCCAGGCCGAGCTCGCGGGCGACCTCGCTGACACCGACGGCCTCGCGCTGGGCGAGCAGCAGGACGAGCCGGAGCGCATTGTCGACCGACTCGAGGTACGAGGTGCGGTTCCCGGTGGAGGAAGACGCATCGTTCGTCATGACGGAAAGGTACGGGAGCGATGAACCCACTGCCCGAGGCCGGCGTGAACTTCCCCCTCGAGGGGGGCCGGCGCGCGACCACCGGAACGGGCAAACGGATCTGCGCCGACGCCGTCCGCGGACTCGACGACGCGCTCGCGGCGCGGATCCTCGCCGAGCCGGACTGGCGGCACCGCTACCCCGAGCACCTCGGCGACCTCGCCCTCGTCGAGGCGCGGTCCGCGGAGGCGGCGCTCGACGTGGCGCGGGCGGGGATGCGCTCGGCCCACGAGCAGTTCGTCGTGGTGACGGACTCCGGGGACGTCCCGCTCGACGCCATCGGCCCCGCAGCGGGCACCCTCGGCACGGCGGAGGTCGCCGGGAGCGGCGAGCGGCAGCGGGAGCTCACGGTGCCCTACCGCGGGCGCCTGCTGCAGGGGGACGAGCTGTTGCGGCAGCTCGCCGACTGGGTGCGCCGAGGGATCACCGAACCGTCCTTCGGTGAGGCGGTGGGAGCCGTCGTCCGCCACCCCGACTGGCTGGACGTGTCGGACCGGTGCTTCGCCGTCCTCGGGGCAGGCGCGCAGATGGGCCCGTTCTCGCAGCTGCTGTCGTGGGGTGCGCGCGTCGCCGCCGTCGACCTCCCGCGTGCAGGCACCTGGCAGCGGCTGATCGCGCAGGCGCGGTCCTCCGCCGGGACGATGCTCGTGCCGACGCGCGACGGGACGACGGACAGCGACGAGCGGCTGGCCGAGGTTGCGGGCGCGGACCTGATCACCCAGGTGGCCGACCTCGAGGCCTGGCTCGCCACCGTCCCCGGGCCGCTCACCCTCGGTAACTACGGGTACGTGGACGGCGCGGGCTTCGTCCGGCTCTCGATGGCCTTCGACGCGCTGTTCACGCGGCTTGCAGGACGGCGCGACGACCTGTCCCTCGCATACCTCGCGACGCCGTCCGACGTTTTCCTCGTGCCGCGGGAGGCGGTACGGATGGCCGAGCAGCGGTACCGGCGCCGCAGCCCCGCGATCCTCGCCGCCAAGGCGGTCTACCGAGCCTCCGGCAGCCGCTACCTGCGCCCGAACTACACCGGCGGCAGCACGCCCGAGGCGGGGGACTTCGCGCTCGTCAACGCCATCATCCCGGCCCAGGGCCCGAACTACGCGGTGGCGAAGCGGCTGCAGCGCTGGCGGATGCTGCTCGCGCGCGCCGACGGCCTGCTGACCTCCGTGCACGTCGCGCCTCCCACCCGCACGAGGTCCGTGCACAGCAACCCGCTGATGGAGGAGCGGCAGCGGCTGACCGAGCTGATCGGGATCGAGACGTTCGACGCCGAGACGTCCCAGGCCCTCGCAGCCGCGATCCTCGTGCACGACCTCCGTAACCCGGAGGCGCCGGCGAACCCTGCGACCCGGCTCGTGCACCCGCACCAGATCTTCATGCACGCCGCCAACCCGGGAGGCCGCTGGCGCGTGCCGCTCGAGCCGGCGAGCTCCCTCGAGCCGCTGCGCGTCGTCAGCAGGATGCGGGAGCGGCTGCCGTTCCGGGGCGACGGCCGGCGCGGAGATGATTCCGACTAGCAGAATCAGCTGTCCCGGGGCGCGGAAGCAGAGGTAGGCTCGCCGGGTCAGCCAGCCTGCGACAGGAGCCTTGTGACATGACCTGTGTCTTCGACGGCCAGCCCGCTGCCGAGGAGGTGGCGCGCCCGTGAAGCTCGCCACGCTTCGGACCGCCGACGGCACCCGAGTAGCACGCCTCGAGGGCGACGAGTACGTCGACCTCGGCGTCGCCGACGTCGGCGCGCTGCTCTCCCAGCACGGAGGGCTCGAGCACGCGGCCTCGGCCGACGGCGAGCGGACGCCTGCCTCGCAGGCGCAGCTGGCGCCCGTCGTCCCCGCGCCCGGAAAGATCCTCTGCGTTGGGCTGAACTACCGCCACCACATCCAGGAGATGGGGCGCGAGATCCCGCAGTACCCGACGCTGTTCGCGAAGTACCCGGAGGCCCTCGTCGGCCCCACGGACCCGATCGAGCTGCCGCCGGAGACCGAGCAGCTCGACTGGGAGGCCGAGCTTGCGGTCGTGGTGGGCAGGTCCGTCCGGCGCGCCTCCGAGGAGGAGGCCGCTGCCGCCATCGCCGGCTTCGCCGTCCTCAACGACGTCACGGCACGTGACTGGCAGTACCGGACGCTGCAGTGGCTCCAGGGCAAGACGTTCGAGGCCACCTCGCCGCTCGGGCCCGTCCTCGTCACGCCGGACGAGCTGCCGGGAACCGTTCGGCCGGTGCTCGACCTGTCGTGCTCGGTCGACGGCGAGACGGTGCAGAAGGCCTCCACCGGAGACCTGGTGTTCGACCCCGTCGCGCTCGTGCAGTACATCTCGACCATGGTGACCCTCCGTCCCGGCGACGTCATCGCCACCGGGACGCCCGGCGGCGTCGGCCACGCACGCAAGCCCGCCCGCTACCTGTCCGACGGGGCGCGTCTCGTCACCGAGATCTCCGGCATCGGCAGGCTGGAGAACTCGGTCGCAGCCGCTGGCGCCTGAGCGCGACGCTTCCTTCGTTCCTTCCCTGGTGCCGCAGCTCAGGACATCAGGACATGCCAGACACGACAGCAGCAGCACGACCTTCACCAGGAGGACCCGGATGAGCTCGGCATCACAGCACAGCGCCGACGTCGTCATCGTCGGAGGCGGGATCGGCGGTCTTTCGAACGCGCTCGCTCTGGCGCGCGGGGGCTACCGCGTGCGGCTGCTGGAGCAGGCGCCGGAGTTCGGCGAGGTGGGCGCCGGCCTGCAGATGGCGCCGAACGCGACGCGGATCCTGCGGTCCTGGGGGCTGCTCGACCAGGTCGTCGAGCGGGGAGTTCTGCCGCGGCGCCTCGTCTTCCGTGACGCCCTGGACGGCTCCGACCTCACGCACCTCGACCTCGGGAAGGGCTTCCAGGAGCGGTACGACGCGCCGTACGTGGTCATCCACCGCAGCGACCTGCACAACATCCTGCTCGAGGGCTGCCGCGAGGCGGGCGTCGAGCTGCTGACGAGCTCGCACGTGGACGACGTCCTCATGGTCGGCAGCGACGCCGTCGCCCTGGTGGGCGGCCAGGAGTACCGGGCGGACGTCGTCCTGGCCGCCGACGGCCTCAACTCGTCGCTTCGTCCGCGGTTCAGCGCCGACGAGCCGGTGCCGTCGGGCTACGCCGCCTACCGGGGCGCGATTCCCGTGGCGGACCTGCCGTCGACGGAGTACGTCTCCATGCAGGACGTGGTCGTGTACTTCGGCCCTGGCTGCCACTTCGTGCAGTACCCCCTCCGGCGGGGCGAGATCTTCAACCAGGTCGCCGTGTTCCGCTCCCCCGCCTTCCTTCGCGGGGAGGAGAACTGGGGCGGTCCCGAGGAGCTCGAGGCCGCGTTCGCCCACTGTGCCCCGCAGGTTCGTGCCGGTCTTTCGGTGCTGTGGACCGACCGGTACTGGCCGATGTACGACCGGAACCCCATCACGAGCTGGGTTCAGGGTCGGCTCGCCCTGACGGGCGACGCCGCGCACCCGATGCTGCAGTACCTCGCACAGGGGGCGTGCCAGGCGATCGAGGACGCCGCTGCGCTGGCCTCTCATGCCGGGCCTCGCGGTGCCGCCGGGGAGCTCCTCTGGGACGACGCCCTCAAGGCCTACCAGGCCGAGCGCACTGTTCGCACGGCCCGGGTGCAGACCACTGCTCGGCTCTGGGGCGACATCTGGCACTGCGACGGCCTGACACGGACGCTCCGCAACGCCGTCTTCCGCGACCGTCCCATCGA
>JBKHWX010000131.1:0-10464 GCA_046566325.1 Actinomycetes bacterium
AGCCGGACCCGGGCGAGCGCGCCGTCGGCGGCCGGATGGGTCTGCAGCGCGCCGGGACAGGCGTCGGCCCGCGGGCGCGACGGGGCAGCGGTCATCGGGGGCGAGACTACGGGCGACAGCGGTCCCGTGGAGGCGGTCGCGCAGCCAGCGCCACGAGCGCGGCCTCGGGCACACTCTTCCCGGCATCCGCCGCCGAGGGCACCACCTCCTTCGGCCGGCTCCCACCTCGACGGAAGGGGCGATCGTGCGTCGCCTGCTCGTCATCGGCATCGGCGCCGGCGACCCGGACTTCGTCACCGTCGGGGCGGTCGAGGCGCTCAACCGGGTCGACGTCTTCTTCGTGCTGGACAAGGGCCCGGCCGCGGCCGACCTCACCGCGGCTCGTCGCGCGGTCTGCGAGCGCTTCATCCGGCACGACCGCTGGCGGTTCGTGGAGCTCGCCGACCCGGAGCGGGACAGGCACTCCCCGGCCTACGCCCGAGCCGTGGACGACTGGCGCGAGGAGCGCGCGGCGCTGCTCGAGCAGGCGATCGCCGAGGACCTGCCGGACGGCGGCACCGCGGGCCTGCTCGTCTGGGGTGACCCGTCGCTCTACGACGGGACGATCCGTGTGGTCGAGGCCATCGCGGCACGCGGCTCGCTCGACGTGGAGTGGGAGGTGGTCCCCGGCATCACGAGCGTGCAGGCCCTCACCGCCCGGCACCGCATCCTGCTCAACCGGGTCGCCGGGGCCGTGCACCTGACGACCGGTCGGCGGCTGGCCGCCGGCTTCCCGGACGACGCGGACGACGTCGTCGTGATGCTCGACTCCGGCCTCGCGTGCCGCGCCTACGCCGACCAGGACCCCGACATCTACTGGGGTGCCTACCTCGGTACGGAGGACGAGATCCTCGTCGCGGGCAGGCTCGGTGAGGTGATCGACGAGATCACCGAGAAGCGCGCGGCCGCGCGGGCGCGCAAGGGCTGGGTGATGGACACCTACCTGCTCCGGCGCCGCGCGCCGGTCTGAGCGCTGGCCAGGCGAACCGGAGCACGCGCTCCGGCTAGCGCAGACCGGGCCGCACGGTACGGTTCGGCCTCCCGCGCCCCGCGAGGAGGAAGCGCCGTGCTCGTCCTGCTCTCCACCAGCGACACCGACCTGCTCTCCGCCCGCGCCAGCGGCGCACGCTGGCGCCTCGGCAACCCGGTGCGCCTCGGCGACGAGGGCGTCGCCGCGCTCGTCGCGGGCGCCGACCTGGTCGTCGTCCGGATCCTCGGGGTGCGCCGCCAGTACGAGGACATGCTCGCGCCGCTGCGTGCCGGGCCGGCGCCCGTCGTCGTCCTGGGCGGGGAGCAGGTGCCCGACGCCGAGCTGATGGAGCTGTCGACGGTGCCTCTCGGCGTCGCCACCGAGGCCCACGCCTACCTCGCGCAGGGGGGACCCGACAACCTGCTCCAGCTGCACCGCTTCCTGTCCGACACGGTGCTGCTCACCGGCGAGGGGTTCGAAGCCCCGGCCGTCGCCCCCGACTGGGGGGTCATGCAGCGCGCCAGCCGCTCGTCGAGCGGCCCGGTCATCGCCGTCCTCTACTACCGGGCCCACCACCTGGCCGGGAACACCGCCTTCGTCGAGGTGCTCTGCCGCGCCGTCGAGGACGCCGGTGGCCGTGCGCTGCCGGTGTTCACGTCGTCCCTGCGGTCGGTTGACCCCGACCTGCTGCAGGCGCTGCGCGGCGCGGCCGCCCTCGTCGTCACCGTGCTCGCGGCCGGCGGCTCGCGCCCTGCGACCGCGCAAGCGGGCGGGGACGACGACGCCTGGGACGTCGGCGGGCTCGCCGAGCTCGACGTCCCGATCCTCCAGGGGCTATGCCTGACGCGCTCGCGCGAGGAGTGGCTCGCCGACTCGGGGGGTCTCTCCCCGCTCGACGTCGGCAACCAGGTGGCGATCCCGGAGTTCGACGGCCGGCTGGTCGGCGTGCCGTTCTCGTTCAAGGAGACCGACGAGGAGGGCCTGACCTCCTACGTGCCGGACGCCGAACGGGCCGCCCGCCTGGCCGGCATCGCCGTCGCGCACGCCCGGCTGCGGCACGTCCCGCCCGGGCAGCGGCGCGTCGCCGTGATGCTGAGCGCGTACCCGACCAAGCACGCGCGGATCGGCAACGCCGTCGGGCTCGACACCCCGGCGTCCGTCGTCCGGCTGCTCACGGCCCTGCGCGATGCCGGGTACGACATCGGTCCCGCGCGCGGGCCCGATGCGCTGCCCGGTGTCGCCGAGCTGGACGGCGACGCGCTGGTCCACGCGCTGATCGCCGCAGGCGGGCAGGACGCCGACTGGCTGACGGAGGAGCAGCTGTCGACGAACCCCGTCCGCGTTCCCGCGGCCGACTACCGGGCCTTCTTCGACACCCTGCCGCGCGATCTTCGCGACGCGATGGTCCGGCACTGGGGCGAGGCCCCGGGCTCGCTCTTCGTGGACGGAGGCGACATCGTGCTCGCGGCGCTGTGCGCCGGCAACGTCGTCCTGATGGTCCAGCCGCCTCGCGGGTTTGGGGAGAACCCGATCGCGATCTACCACGACCCCGACCTGCCCCCGTCGCACCACTACCTCGCCGCCTACTGGTGGCTACGCGCGGTGTTCGGGGCGCACGCCCTCGTGCACGTCGGCAAGCACGGCAACCTCGAGTGGCTGCCCGGCAAGACCGTCGGCATGTCGGCCTCGTGCGGGCCGGACGCCGCGCTCGGCGACCTGCCGCTCGTCTACCCGTTCCTCGTGAACGACCCGGGCGAGGGGGCGCAGGCGAAGCGGCGCGCGCACGCCACTCTCGTCGACCACCTGGTACCTCCGATGGCCCGCGCAGAGACCTACGGTGACATCGCCCGGCTCGAGCAGCTGCTCGACGAGCACGCGAACGTGGCGGCGATGGACCCGGGCAAGCTGCCCGCCGTCCGCGCCCAGATCTGGACGCTGCTGCAGGCCGCGAAGCTCGACCACGATCTCGGACTGGCCGACCGACCGGCGGACGAGCACTTCGACGAGATGGTGCTGCACGTCGACGGGTGGCTCTGCGAGATCAAGGACTCCCAGATCCGCGACGGGCTGCACGTGCTGGGCTCGGCTCCGCTGGGCCAGGACCGCGTCGACCTCGTGCTGGCGATGCTCCGGGCCAGGCAGATCTGGGGCGGCTCGCACGTGCTCCCCGGGCTGCGCGAGGCGCTCGGCCTCGCCGAGGACGGCACCGCCGGGCTGCGTGCCACCGACGCCGTCGAGGAGCGGGCCGCCGCGCTCGTGCGCGGGATGGAGGCCCGTGACTGGGCGGCGTCCGCGGTGTCCGAGGTGGTCCGGCAGGTCCTCGGACGCGACGACGAGGCGGTGGCCGCCGTCCTGAAGTTCGCGGTCGACGAGGTGGTGCCCCGGCTGGCGCGCACGACCGACGAGCTCGCCGCCGTCCTGCATGCGCTCGACGGCGGGTACGTGCCGGCCGGCCCGTCCGGCTCCCCGCTGCGCGGGCTCGTCAACGTGCTGCCGACGGGGCGCAACTTCTACGCCGTCGACCCCCGCGCCGTGCCGTCGCGGCTGGCGTGGGAGACCGGGCAGGCGATGGCCGAGTCCCTGCTCGAGCGTTACCGCGCCGACACGGGGGAGTACCCACGGTCGGTCGGGCTGTCGGTGTGGGGCACCTCGGCGATGCGGACCTCGGGCGACGACGTGGCCGAGGTCCTCTCTCTCCTCGGCGTCCGCCCGGTCTGGGACGACGCCTCCCGCCGGGTCGCCGGCCTGGAACCGGTCCCGCCGGACGAGCTCGGTCGCCCTCGGATCGACGTCACGGTGCGGATCAGCGGCTTCTTCCGGGACGCGTTCCCGCACGTGGTCACCCTGCTGGACGACGCGGTGACGCTCGTCGCCGGCCTCGACGAGCCGGACGACGCCAACTACGTGCGAGCACACGTGGTGGCCGACCTGGCCGGGCACGGCGACCGCCGGCGGGCCACCACCAGGGTGTTCGGGTCGAAGCCGGGCGCCTACGGGGCTGGGCTGCTGCCCCTCGTCGACGCACGGACCTGGCGTAGCGACGCCGACCTGGCCGAGGTGTACGCGGTGTGGGGCGGCTACGCCTACGGCCGCGGGCTGGACGGCGCGCCGGCCCGCCCCGACATGGAGGCGGCCTACCGCCGGATCGCGGTGGCGGCCAAGAACGTGGACACCCGTGAGCACGACATCGCCGACTCCGACGACTACTTCCAGTACCACGGCGGGATGGTGGCGACCGTGCGTGCCCTCACGGGCTCCTCGCCCCGGGCCTACATCGGCGACTCGACCAGGCCGGAGTCGGTGCGCACGCGCTCGCTCACCGAGGAGACCGCCCGGGTGTTCCGGGCACGGGTCGTGAACCCGAGGTGGCTGGAGGCGATGCGCCGGCACGGCTACAAGGGGGCGTTCGAGCTGGCCGCGACGGTCGACTACCTGTTCGGCTACGACGCCACGACCGGGGTCGTGGCGGACTGGATGTACGAGAAGCTCGCGCAGACCTACGTCCTCGACCCCGAGAATCGTGACTTCCTGGAGCGGTCGAACCCCTGGGCGCTGCACGGCATCGCCGAGCGGCTGCTCGAGGCGGCGGAGCGCAAGCTGTGGTCGTGGCCGGACCCCGGGATCCTCGACGCGCTCCAGCGGGCGTACCTCGAGACCGAGGGGGAGCTCGAAGGCGACGGGCCGCCCGTCGAGGTCGACTTCCGCCGCTGAAGGACTCGGTGTCAGGACTCTGTGTCAGGACTCGGTGTCAGGACTCGGCGTCGGCGAACCGGCGTGGGCGCCGGGGGACAGGCGCACAGCCCGATACGTTTGCCGTCAGAGATGTGTTCCCTGCTCGTGACAGGAGAGTGCGATGGCTCGGACCAGGTCCTTCGGCAGCGTGGCGCTGGTGGCCGGGCTCGTTGTGGGCCCGGCGGTCGGCACGGTGACGACGGCGAACGCCGAGACGGCGTCCGGCACGGCTCAGCAGGACACCGCGGTTCAGGAGGACGTGGTCCTCCGACCCTGGCCCGTCTACCGACAGGGGAGCCGCGAGGAGAACGTCGCGGTGCTGCAGTACCTGATGCGCGGCTACAGCAGCGCCTTCAGCCTGCTTCCCGTGGACGGCGTCTTCGGTCCCGACACGGCCGCGGCCGTGCGGGACTACCAGCGCAACCGCGGACTCGCGCCCGACGGGGTCGTCGGTGCACAGACGTGGTCCACGCTCACGCGCGAGGCTGTCCTGCGACCCGACCCGCGTCCGAGCGAGTGGGTGCGGGCCCTGCAGACCGAGCTGCGCCGGAACGAGTTCGACATCGCCGTGGACGGCATCTTCGGCCCGCGGACCGAGGCGGCGGTGCGCCAGGCCCAGCAGGGCGCAGGACTCGCGGTCGACGGTGTCGTTGGCCCCCAGACGTGGCGCGACCTGGTGACAAGACACCGCGACTGACCGCGCGGCGCCGCCGGAGGCCACAGCCGACGTGCCGGCGGCCGCGGGGGGACCAGCGGCCGCCGGGCACGTGGCAGGCTTGCTCCCATGCTGATCGCCTTCTCCGTCGCCCCGTCGGGCACAGGTGACTCGGTGAGCCAGGCCGTCGCGGACGCCGTCCGCGTGGTCCGAGACTCGGGCCTGCCGAACCACACCGACGCCATGTTCACCACCCTCGAGGGCGAGTGGGACGAGTGTATGGACGTCGTCCGCCGAGCCTGCGACGCGGTGGGACGGCACGGCAACCGGGTCTCGCTCGTCCTCAAGGCCGACATCCGCCCAGGGCGGAGCGGGGAGCTGCAGGGCAAGGTGGACCGGCTCGAGGCCGCCCTCGGCCGGCGATGACGAGCCGATGAGACGCCTCCTCGTCGCCCTGCTCGCGGTGCTCGGGCTCGCTGCCCTGCTCGTGGGCATCGGGCTGCGCACGATCTGGCGACCTTCCGACGAGGTCAGCGCCACCGCGTCGCTGCCGCAGCCCGGCGTCGTCGTCACGACCGCACCCGGGCTGCTCGAGGCACGCCCCGGACCCGTCACCGTCACGGCACGCGCCAAGGACGGCGGCCCGGTCGTGCTCGCGGTCGGCCGGGAGGGAGACGTCAAGTCCTTCGTCCAGGGCGCCACCGGCACGACGCTCACCGGGTTCGGCGCCGACAAACCGGAGCAGCTCACGTCCGCTGCGCTGCAACCCGGCGCCCACGGCGCCCCCGCGGAGGGGACGCCGGCACCGCTGCCGGACCCGGCGACGTCGGACCTGTGGGTGCAGCGCGAGGTGGGCACCGGCAGCGCCCGTCTGGTCTACGAGCAGCCGAACGGTCGCTGGCTGCTGGTGGCGGCCGGGAACGGCTCGTCCCCGGCTCCGGACACCGTGACGCTGGCCTGGCCCCGGCAGGCGTCCACGCCCTGGTCCCTGCCCCTTCTCGTCGCGGGCGTGGTCCTGCTCATCGTCGCGGCGGTCGACGCCGCCGTCCTCGCGCGGGCCGGACGTGGGGGCCGCCAAGGTGCGAGCGGCGATGGCCCGAGCGGCCAGGGTCCGAGCAGCCAGGGCGCGAGCAGCGAGGGGCAGTCATGAGACCGGCTCCGACGCCCAGCGGGTCCCGTCGCAGCCGGCGGCCACGCGCGGTCCTCGCGGCGCTCGCCCTGGCCCTCGTGGCCGTGCTCGCCGCGTGCTCGGAGCCCGCACCGAAGCCGCATCCGCAGAAGGCCGCCGACCAAGCGCCGGTCGTGGTCCGGACCCAGCTCGACCGGATCGTGCAGGAGGTGGCTCAGGCCCTCGCGGCGGCGGACCAGGCACGGAACCCGGAGGCGCTCCCGGGCCGTGCGGACGGCGCCGAGCTGCAGATCCGGCAGGCCCGGTACCCGGTGACCGCCCTCGACCCGGCGCAGCCGCTCCCGCCGCCGCTCGGCACGGAAAGGCTCGTGGACGTCGTCCCCGTGGACAACCCGGTCGAGGCGCACTGGCCCCGGTTCGTGCTCACCGTGGCGAAACCGACACCGGACGCCGCCGTCCCACGGATCTCCGTGCTGACGGAGGCGTCGGCGCACGACCCCTACAAGATCTCGGCGTCCGCGACGGTGGCGCCGGGCGTCACCCTGCCCCGGACCGCGCCCTCCGAGACAGGCGTCGAGCCCCTGCCCGCGGACCAGCCGTCGGGTCTTGCCGCCACCCCGGCGGACGCGGTCGCCTGGTACGCCTCGGTGCTGACCTCGGGACCGGAGAGCCCCCACGCCCAGTCGTTCGCCGAGGACAAGTTCGCCGCGGCGGTGCTCGGGGAGAGCAACGCCGAGCGGACCGCCGCCTCGGTGACCTGTCCCGGCTGCTTCAGCTACTACGTGAACCATGCCCCTCGGGAGGGTGCCATCTGGTCCGTCAGGACGGAGGACGGCGGAGCGATGGTGATGAGCGTCCTCGACAGCACGAGGACCTTCGCGGTCGCCACGCCGGGAGCGAAGCTGCCGATCCCCGGTGACCTCTCGCTCCTGGCGGGGCGTAACGAGGCCTCGCAGTCGGCCGAGATCAAGTCCGTCGAGGTGGTGGTGCTGGAGGTCCCCAAGGCCGGTAGCCAGACGCCGCTCCGCCTGCTCGCCGCCGACCGGACCCCCGTCGCCGTGACCGCGTCCTGACCGCGCAGGTCGTGCTGTCACCCTGGGACCAGACAGTTCGCCCCGGCGCCCGGACGGGCCGCTGCGGCGCGCCCCGAGATCGACAGGAGCCACATCGATGAGCCAGACACCGAGCACGCCGCCGGGCCCACGACTCAACCTGCGCGGCGCGGTGGACCTGTCCGCGCTCTCGCAGCGGGCCGGCCAGGGTGCTGCCGGTGCGCGCGCAGGAGCCACGCCGTCCGGGCCGGGCGGGGGCGGCGGAGCGGCCGGCTCCGGAGCAGGCGCCGGTGGCGCGTTCACCTCGGCCGTCGTGGACGTCACGGACGCCACGTTCGGGGACGTCGTCCAGCAGTCGATGACCGTCCCGGTCGTCCTCGACCTGTGGGCGACGTGGTGCGAGCCGTGCAAGCAGCTGAGCCCGGTCCTCGAGCGCCTGGCCGGGGAGCACCAGGGCGCCTTCCTGCTGGCCAAGGTGGACGTCGACGCGAACCCGCAGATCGCGGCGGCCTTCCAGGTGCAGTCGATCCCGATGGTGGTGGCGGTGGTCAAGGGGCAGCCCGTGCCCCTGTTCCAGGGAGCCCTGCCGGAGTCGCAGGTGCGGCAGGTGCTCACGGAGCTGCTGAAGGTGGCAGAGGCCAACGGGGTCCGCGGGCGCGTCCCGCTCTCCGACGCCCCCACCGAGCAGGCCGAGGAGCTCGAGGAGGAGCTGCCGCCGCTGCACCAGGAGGCGTACGACGCCATCGACAGCGGTGACTTCGACGCTGCGGCCGCGGCCTACCGCAAGGCGCTCGCGGAGAACCCGGCGGACGACATGGCCCGCGTGGGACTCGGCCAGGTGGAGCTGCTCCGGCGGACGTCGGACGTCGACCTGGACGCCGCCCGTGCGGCGGCTGCGGCCGACCCGCATGACGTCGACGCGGTGCTGCTGGTGGCCGACGCGGACCTGCTGGGCGGAGACGTCGACGACGCCTTCAGGCGGCTCGTCGAGCTGGTTCGTGCCACGGCCGGCACCGAGCGCGAGCGGGTCCGCGTGCGCCTCGTGGAGCTGTTCGACGTCGTCGGCGGGGACGACCCGCGCGTGGCCGCCGCGCGCCGCGACCTCGCCAGCGCCCTGTTCTGACCACTCCCTCGTGCGAAGGGGCTGCCGAGGACGTGCTCTCCTTCTCCCTCGACGACGCGGACGGCCGCTGGACGCGGGTGCGCGTCGAGTCGGACGCCCCTCTGGCGGCCACCGAGCTGGTGCGGGACGGCCGCCGGTGGGTTCTGGAGGTCCCCGCGCCGGACCTGGCGCGCCTGGAGTACCGGTTCGAGGTGTCGCACGAGTACGGCGGACCGGAGCTCGTCTGCGACCCGGCGAACCCGTTGCGGGTGGCGACCGCATTCGGCGACCGCAGCGTGCTGGAGCTGCCCGGGTACGAGGCGCCCTGGTGGCTGGACGCGGCCGGCGTGGCGGGCCGGCGTCAGTCGCTGCGGGTCCCGGGCGAGACTCAGGAGGCCGTCCCCGTCACCGTCTGGTCGCCCCGCGACGCGGGGAGGAGCGCCCCGCTGCCCCTGCTCGTCGTCCACGACGGACCCGAGTACGACCGGCTGGCCGACGTCACCCGTTACAGCGCGGCGATGGTGGCGGCCGGACGGGTCCCGGCGCACCGGGTCGCGCTGCTGCACCCCGTCCACCGGGACGAGTGGTACTCGGCCTCCCCCCAGTACCTGAGCACGCTCGTCGGCCCGGTTCTGGGCGCGGTCCGCGGCCGGCACGCCACGAGCTCTGTGGTGGTGATGGGAGCGAGCCTGGGCGGGCTGACGTCCCTGCTCGCCGGCGTCCACAACCCTGAGCTGTTCGCCGGCGTGTTCAGCCAGGCCGGCTCGTTCTTCACGCTCCAGCGTGATCCCCAGGAGAGCGGCTACCGGTACTTCCCGAGGATCACGGGCGCGGTCGCCGAGCTGGTCGACGAGTGTCGGACGACACCGTCGCTCCGCGTCGGCCTCACGTGCGGGGCGTTGGAAGAGAACGCCGGGAACAACCGCGAGATGGCGGGCGCCCTGCGCCGCGGCGGGCACCGCGTCACGCACGCCGAGGTACCCGACCTGCACAGCTACACGGCCTGGCGCGACAGCCTCGACCCCCACCTGACGGCGGTCCTGCAGGACTGCTGGTCGTGATCACCCCCCGAGCGCGACGGTCGGCCGGTTCTGCTAGACCTGAGCACCTAGCCACGAGGTAGGGAGCGGAGATGGCCGCGCGTGACCACCTGATCGGTCTGCTGCTGGGCACCGAGATCGACTGGCCCAGGGCGTACGAGCACCTCATCCGGGGCCTGGGCCCGATCGAGGACTCGAAGGGCGACACCCACCGGTTCACGACCGAGCGGACGACGATCGAGCCGTTCAACCTGCGCGACAAGCCACGTCAGGACCTGGTGATCGACCGGCTCGCGTACTGGTACTACCACCCCCGGGAGTGGCTGAAGAAGGTCGCCCTGATGGACGACGTCTACCTGCTCAACAGCCCGTTCACATTCCAGGCGATGGAGAAGCACGCCGCGTACTGCGCGATGATGCGGCTCGGCCTGAAGGTGCCCGAGACCGTCCTGGTGCCGTACAAGAACCCCCTCGACCACGCCAAGTACGCGTACACGGCCGCGCGGTACAACGAGCCCTTCGACCTCAGCGCGATCGCGGCGAAGCTCGGCTTCCCGCTGTTCATGAAGCCCTACGACGGCGGCGGCTGGCGCGGCGTGTCCCAGGTGCGCGACCAGGCACAGCTTCAGTCGGCGTACGACGCGTCCGGTGAGATGCTGATGCACCTGCAGGCCGGCGTCCCGGACTACGACGTGTTCGCCCGCGCCCTCTCCATCGGTGCCGAGACGATGGTGATGCGCTTCCA
>JBKHWX010000132.1:0-4272 GCA_046566325.1 Actinomycetes bacterium
GACCACCCGGCGAGCTGTCAGACCCACATGCGGTGGTGGCCTACGTCGGTCTGACACTGCCGACCACCCGGCGAACTGTCGGACCCACATGCGGTGGTGGCCTACGTCGGTCTGACACTGCCGACCACCCGGCGGGTGTCAGACCCACATGCGGTGGTGGCCTACGTCGGTCTGACACTGCCGACCACCCGGCGCGGTGTCAGACCCACGTGCGGTGGTGGCCTACGTCGGTCTGACCGTGGCGGCGCGCACGTCCGGCATCCTCGCGCTCAGCACGAGGCCGGCCACGAGGACGAGGGACGTCGTCCAGAAGGCCGCGCCGAACGAGAAGCCGTCGATCAGCCAGCCCGCGACGAGGGGGCCGGCGACGACGCCGAGGTCGGACGCCATCTGGAACGCCGCCACGACCGTCCCGCCCCGACCCTGCACGATGTCGCCGACGACGGCCGCCGGCGCGGACCCGAGGAACGCGGCGCCGATCCCGTAGCCCGCCATGGCGACGAGGAAGACGGGCAGGTTCTCCCACACGGCGAGCAGGACGACGGCCAGCGTGCCGACGGTCGCGCCCGCGACCATCGCGGGCTTGCGGCCGACCTTGTCGACGACCTGGGCGGCCGGCCACAAGGTGGCGGCCTGCGCGAGCGACCCGACGAGGAACCCGATCCCCACCCACAGCGGCGACATGCCCAGCGCGTCGGCGACGAACAGCGGGATCACGGCGGAACGGACGCCGAACAGCGCCCAGCCTGTCCCGAGGTTGGTGACGAGCGCCGCCCGGTAGGCGGGCAGGCGCAGAGCCCTTCCCAGCGGCATCCGGGTCTCCGGCGCCTTCCGGGCCTCCGCCTCCCCCAGCCGCGTGCCCGACAGGGCGACGACTGTGAGCACCGTCGCCACCGCCAGTGTCGCGGCGTAGATGAAGAACGGCGCCCGCAACGACACCTCGGCGAGGACGCCGCCGACCGCGGGCCCAGCCAGCCCGCCGACGAGGAAACCGCCCTGCCAGAGGCTGGTGGCACGCCCGCGCTGGTCCGGCCGGACGACGCGCAGCAGCAGGCTGACCGCCGAGACGCTGAACATCGCGGAGCCGACGCCGCCCACCCCGCGCAGGACGAGCAGCTGCTCGTAGCTGCGCGCCAGGCCGGCGAGCAGGCTCGAGACGGCGACGACGACCAGCCCCGCCGCGAGCACGAGCCGCTCGCCGAACATGTCCACGAGCCGGCCGCCGCCGAGCGCCGACACGAGCCGCATGAAGGCGAACGCGGACACGACCGCCCCCGCGGCGGTGGCACCCACCCCGAACTCCTGGGCGAACAGCGGGATCACCGGCGAGACGATCCCGAACCCGATGGCGACCGCGAACGCGACGAGCGCGAGCGCCGGGACCTCGCTCGGGAGATCCCCGAGGACGCGCCTCACCCCGTCGGCTGCCGCCGCGAGCCGAGTCTCGCCGCGTCGTCCTCGCTCATGCCCGAGAACCTACTGGGGCAGGCGCGCCGTAGCGGACCGGCGGGCGCCCGTAGCAGGCTGAGGCGCATGTCGGACGCCGCCACCGCGACCCGGACCAGGTGCTGCATCGCGGGCTGCGGACCGGCAGGGGCAATGCTCGGCCTGCTCCTGGCGCGCGCCGGCGTCGACGTCCTCGTCCTGGAGAAGCACGCCGACTTCCTGCGGGACTTTCGCGGCGACACCATCCACACCTCGACCCTGCAGCTGCTGGACGAGCTCGGGCTGGGGACGGCGTTCGGACGCCTCCCGCTGCGTCCGACGTCGCGGATCCAGGCCGTGACGGACGACGGCACCTACAACCTGGCGGACTTCGGCCGGCTGCGGGGCCGGTACCGGGAGATCGCCCTGCTCCCCCAGTGGGACTTCCTGGAGTTCCTCACGGGCGCGGCGGCGGAGAACCCGACGTTCACCCTCCGCCGCAGCTCGGAGGTCGTCGACCTCATGCGGGACGGCCGCCGCGTCACCGGGCTTCGGTACCGCGACGACGACGGCACCCACGACGTGACGACCGACCTCGTCGTGGCGGCCGACGGACGCTCGTCGCTCGTGCGGGAGGCTGCGGGGCTGAGCGTCCGGGAGTTCGGCGTGCCGATCGACGTCCTCTGGCTGCGCCTGCCGCGGGAGGCGACGGACGTGCCGTCCGAGTCGTTCGGCCGCCTGGCGTCGGGGCGCTTCCTCGCGCTCATCGACCGCGGCAGCTACTGGCAGATCGCGTTCGTCATCCGCAAGGGCGGCGGCGCGGAGGTTCGCTCGCGCGGTCTCGACGCCTTCCGCTCCGAGCTCACCCGGCTGCTGCCGCACTTCGCCGACCGTGTGCAGCAGCTGAGCTCCTGGGACGACGTCCACGTGCTGACCGTGAAGGTCGACCGGCTGCGGCGCTGGTGGCTGCCCGGGCTGCTCTGCATCGGTGACGCGGCGCACGCGATGTCCCCGGTCGGCGGCGTCGGCATCAACCTGGCCGTGCAGGACGCCGTCGCCGCCGCGAACAGGGTCGCGGTTCCCTTGCGGGAGAACCGGCTCCGCTCCTGGCACCTCGCCGCGGTCCAGGCCCGACGCTGGCCTCCGACCGTGGTCACGCAGCTGGTCCAGCGCGTCCTGCAGCGCACGTTCATCGCCGAGGTCGTGGCGGGACGGCGCGGCGGGACGACGCCCCGCCCGCTGCGTGTCGTCGACGCCGTCCCCGCCCTGCAGGCCGCCGCCGCGTACGCCGTCGGCGTCGGGCTGCTACCGGAGCACCCGTCGGGCGAGCTGCTGGGACGGTCGGGCCGCCGAAGGGCTGCGAGCCGCTAGGACCAGGGGCCGGGAGCCGTCAGTCCCAGACGGTGGGCGAGCAACGCGTTGTGCCGGTTGGCAAGCGAGATGGCGTCGACGAGCGCCCAGATCAGGATCGCGGGGACGAGCAGGAAGCCGATGAAGACGGCCATCAACAGCCAGCTCACGATGTAGGCAGCCAAGAACGCGAAGCCACGTCCGACCCTGCCGCAGTACATCTGCCCGGCGCCGACGAGAAGGAGGGACAGCACCGCAGCGAGGCCCGCGGACTTCCTGCCGAGCACGGCGATCGCGGCTGCCTGCTGCGCGCCCGCCATGTCGTAGGGGCGGGGGGCCGGCTGGGGCACGGGGTAGGCGCCCTGCGGCTGCACGAGGCGCTGTCCCGGCACGATGTTCGGGGGCGCGACCTGCTGGTGTGGATCAGGCTGCTGCTGCCAACCCCACGCGACCGGCTCGGCGGGCGGAACGACGTGATCCGGCGCGAACGACTCCGAGGCCGGCTCGAAGGTCTGGGGCTGACGGTCGGCCGATCGTCGATCCGCTGGCTCTGACATGGCGCTCCTCCCCGAGTGGTCCACGACCGGGACACCGGGACCGGCCGTCCTGACCGAGGCTAGCGGTGCATCCTGCGCCCCGGAGGCGATACCGGACAACTGAGACTTCGGCCCATTCCGGGCGGCGCCGCCGACGTGGACGTCATCACGCCGTGCACACGTGCTCGGCTCCGCGAGAGCACTGCCTGCTGCGGCCGCGCGTCCGAACGGCTGAAACCAGCTCGTCGTCCCCGCCCCCGCCGACGGCACGTGCGAGGGTTGTGAACGGTTTAGAAGTCGACCGCGGCCCTGGACGAACGTCGGCTGGCAACCTCGTCGCGACAAGGTGCCACCAGGGAAGACCCGGTCGCACCACCCGGTGCGACAAGACGCCCTGGCTTCTCCAAGCCTTGTCCTTCAAGGGGTTTCCCGTGACGGAGTCCTCGTTCTCCCAGGTCGTGTCGGTGCCGCCGCTCGCGGCGATGCCGGCCCTGGCCCTGCTCCGCTGGCACGAGACGGGACGGTGCGTCTCACCGGCCAGGTCGGACATCCTCGAGTGGTCGGGGGACGACGTCCTCGCCTGGCTGCGCCTGCCCCACCGCGCCGTCGTCCGGTGCCGCGACGGCTGGTGCGAGGCGAGGCTCGGCGCCGACGGCGTGCTCTCCCTCCCGGAGCACAGCGGTCCGGTGCCGGACCAGCACGGACCCCTGCTCGACGTCCTCGCGCGAGGCGGCGCCGCACACGTCCGGGCGTGGCCGTGGGACCTGGAGGACCGCCGCTCCTGGCGCGACGCCCTCGAGCCGCATGCCGGCGCGCTCGTGGTGCTGGCCGCTCTGCGGCGCTGGCAGGGTGTGCTGGTCCTGCCGTCCCGGGGGTGGCCCGCGCTGCGCTGGGGCGCCGGGCCCGGTGAGGCGTTGCCGGCGGACGACGCCGAGCCCCCGCCGCGGGAGCGCCCGGCCTC
>JBKHWX010000133.1:0-5202 GCA_046566325.1 Actinomycetes bacterium
CGGCGCGGCGTCGTCCGTTCTCGAGCGCGGCGGTGATGTCGGGAGCGGGGATGCCGACGAGCAGGTGGCTGTAGGGGGTGACGGTGACCTCGGCGTACCGGACGGTGTTCGCCGCCAGGTCGCGGGCGAGACCGACGACGAGGGCCTCGACGTCCTCACCGGACCGCACCAGCTCGTTGACCGCCAGGTACACGTCGATGAAGTGCGAGAAGTCGGTGAACCGGTAGAACTCCCGCAACGCCGCCTCGTCGGTCGGCACACCCCGGCCCGGCCGAGCCCGGGCCAGCTCGAGCACCGTCGGCACCGAGGCCGAACCCACCAGGTGCACGTGCAGCTCGGCCTTCGGCAGGGCGGCGACGAACGCCGCCACCTCCGCAGACGCGCCGGTCGTGGACGGATCGCTCTTGCTCACGCGGCGATCGTCGCAGCAGGGCCGCACCGGGTCTCCTATATTCCGGCGCATGCACACGAGCCCGGCGGTCGAGGTCGACGGCCTGGTCGTCGTCCGCGGTGGCCGGGAGGTGCTGCACGACCTGACGCTGACCGTCCCGCGCGGCGAGGTCGTCGGGCTGCTCGGGCCCAGCGGGTGCGGCAAGACGACGCTGATGCGATGCGTCGTCGGCGTCCAGCAGGTGGTGCGTGGCGACGTCCGTGTGCTGGGACGGTCGGCAGGTGACCCCGCGCTGCGCCGTCTGGTCGGCTACGTCAGCCAGGCGGCCAGCGTCTACTCGGACCTCACCGTGGCCGAGAACCTGCACTACTTCGCGCAGGTGCTCGGCGCGCCCCGTCGCGACGTGCGGCGCGTGCTCCGGGAGGTCGACCTGGCGGACCGCGCACGCGACCGCGTCGCTGCCCTGTCCGGTGGCCAGCGGTCCAGGGTCTCCCTCGCCGCCGCACTGCTGGGCTCGCCTGAGCTGCTCGTCCTGGATGAACCGACCGTCGGGCTCGACCCGGTGCTGCGCCGCGACCTCTGGGACCTGTTCGCGCGGCTCGCTCGGCGCGGCGTGACCCTCCTGGTGTCCAGCCACGTCATGGACGAAGCGATCCGCTGCGACCGGCTGCTGCTTCTGCGCGATGGCTACGTGCTGGCGGACGACACCCTTGCGGGCCTGCTCGCGGCGACGCGTGCCGGGGACGTCGAGCAAGCCTTCCTGCAGCTGGTCGAGGGGGCGCGCCATGGAGAGCCGTCGTGACCCCAGCCCTCACGTTTGCCACCGCGGCCCGAGTGCTCCGGCAGCTGCGCCATGACCACCGCACGCTTGCCCTGATGCTCGTGCTGCCCTGCGCGCTCATCGGCCTGCTGGCATGGATCTACCGCGACACGACGGTCTTCGACCGGATCGGTGCGCCTCTGCTCGGTGTGTTCCCGTTTGTGGTCATGTTCCTGGTGACGAGCGTGGCCACCCTTCGGGAGCGGCAGTCCGGCACGCTCGAGCGGCTGATGACGACCCCGTTGGGCAAGGGGGACCTGCTCTTCGGCTACGCGATCGCGGTTGGCGGCGTGGCCGTCGTCCAGGCGGTCGTCGCGACCGCGTTCGCGGTCCTCGTCTGCGGTCTGGACGTCGCGGGCTCGGTGTGGCTGCTCGTGGCGGTCTGCGTCGCGGTCGCCGTCCTCGGAACGACCCTCGGCCTCGGCGTGAGCGCCTTCGCCAGCACGGAGTTCCAAGCCGTGCAGTTCATGCCCGCGATCGTGCTGCCGCAGTTCCTGCTCTGCGGCCTGCTCGTGCCGCGCGCGTCCCTGCCGTCGTTCCTGGAGGCTGTGTCCGACGTCCTGCCGCTGTCCTACGCCGTCGACGCGATGCGCGAGGTGACGACCGAGACCGAGGCAGGGCCCGACGTCCTGCGGGACCTGCTCGTCGTCGCTGCCTTCGCGGTCGCGGCCGTTGCCGCCGGCACCCTGACCCTGCGTCGCCGCACCCGCTGAGCTCGAGGGACGAGCTGAGGTCAAGGACGAATCGGGCGGAACCGCGGAGACGAACGCCCAGGCGCCGGTACCGTTCTCCCGGTTCCTTGAACGGATCAAGTTCATCGCCCAGACCAGAGGGAGACCGGTGTGAGGACGTACAGGCTGACACGTGCTGGTGGGACCAGCCGCATGGCGACGCTCTCGGCACTGCTGTCCCTGGTCCTCGCGTGGACCGTGCTGCTTCCCGCGTCGTCGGCGTCCGCGGAGGGCACGCCGGTCACGTACAAGGGCTTCGTCTATCCGGCGGCAGCGACGGCGAGCCCGTCGGCGGACAAGCCGCAGAGCAAGCTGTGGTACACCGACGGCGCATGGTGGGGCCTGCTGGCGAGCCCGTCCGGGGCCGGGGTCAACATCTTCGAGCTCCGTAGCGACCACACCTGGCGCGACACCGGCGTCGTCGTCGACAACCGGCTAACGAGCACGGGCGACGCGCTGTGGGAGAACGGCAAGCTCTACGTCGCGAGCCGGGTGAGCAGTGGGGCCCTTCGGCTGTACCGGTTCTCCTACTCGAGCGCCAACCGCTCCTACACGCGCGACTCCGGCTTCCCGGTGACGATCGCCAACGGTGGAACCGAGACGATCACGGTGGCGAGGGACAACACGGGCCGGCTGTGGACCACGTGGACCCAGGCCTCGACGGTCTACATGTCGTACAGCACGACCTCGGACACGACGTGGGCGGCGCCGATCGCCGTCCCGGTCTCGGACGTCTCGGTCGCTGCCGACGACATCTCCGCCGTGATCGCGTTCGGGGGCTCCGTCGGGATCATGTGGTCCGACCAGGCCTCGAACGCGTTCCGCTTCGCGGTGCATTCGACCAGTGCCGCACCGGACACGCAGTGGACGATGGAGACGGCCCTGGACGGGACCCGGTTCGCCGACGACCACATGAACCTCAAGAGCCTGCTCGTCGACGACAACAACCGCGTGCACGCGGCGATCAAGACCAGCCGCGGGGACTCGAGCTCCGACTCGCCGTCCGACCCGCTGATCATGGTGCTGAGCCGCACGTCGAGCGGCACCTGGAGCAACGCGACGGTCGCGCAGGTCTCCAGCGGGCTGACGCGTCCACAGCTCGCCCTCGACAGCACCAACAAGGACATGTACGTGCTGATGACGACCGAGGGCGGGGGGCAGGCGTACTACAAGAAGACGTCGCTCTCGAACATCTCGTTCAATGCCTCAGGGACTGGGGCGACGTTCATGTCCGCAACCGGCGCGAAGATCAACAACATCAGCACGACGAAGGACCCGGTCAACAGCACCACCGGGCTCGTCGCGATCGCCAGCGACACGACAACGCGCACCTACTACCACGCCGAGATGTCGCTGGGCGGCGGAGGCGGCACCGGGACGACAGCGAGCTTCGTCGGAGCCGGCACCGGATCCACCAACGGGTCGACGTCCGTCGTCGTCTCTCGGCCAGCCGGCGTCGCGGCCGGCAATGTCATGGTCGCGGGCCTCACGGTCCGCGGGACCCCGACCGTGACCGCCCCGTCGGGCTGGACCCTCGTGCGGAACGACGTCAACGGCACGGCTATCCGGCAGGCGGTGTACGTGAGGGTGGCGGGCGCGAGCGAGCCGACGTCCTACACATGGGGTCTGTCGCAGTCGAAGGCGGCAGTCGGCCAGATCCTCGGCTACGCCGGGGTGTCCACGAGCAACCCCGTCGACGTGTCGGGCGCGCAGGTCCGGAGCTCCTCCACCAACATCACCTCCCCGTCGGTGACGACGACGGCCGCGGGGGCGCTCGTGCTGCGGCTCAACGGCATCACCAAGGCGACGACCGTCACGCCGCCGAGCCAGAACACCGAGCGCGCCGACGTGGCGACGACGGGTGCCTCCTCTCCTGTCACCGGTGAGTCTGCGGACCGCAGCCAGGCCGCGGCGGGTGCGACCGGGGCGGCGACGGCGGTCGCGGGCGGGTCCGGCAGCAGCATCGGGCAGACAGTGGCGCTCCGACCCGCGGGATAGGGCTGTCGGCTCAGCTCGCGGCGAGTCGGCTCAGCCCGCGGCCAGGCCGTCGATCTCGGCGGAGATCCGCTTCTTGGTCGCGTCGGGGGCGAACGAGTGGTGGACGGCGGCGCGGGCGAGGTCGGCGAGCTCGGCGGTGGACAGGCCGAAGACCGCATGGGCGATCTCGTACTCGCGGTTGAGGGTGGTGGCGAACATGCCGGGGTCGTCGCTGTTGATCGTCACCGGGACCCCGGCCTCGCGCAGGGCGGGGAACGGGTGGTCGGTGAGGTCGGGCACGGCGCCGGTGCACAGGTTGGAGGTGGGGCAGACCTCGAGCGGGATCTGGTGCTCGGCGAGGTGGGCGACCAGCCGGGGGTCGGACACGGCGTTGATGCCGTGGCCGATGCGGACGGCGCCCAGGTCGTTCAGGGCTGACCAGACGGACTCGGGGCCGGTCGTCTCGCCGGCGTGGGGGACGGCGGGCAGTCCGGCGGCTCGGGTCATGGCGAAGGCCTCGGCGAACATCACTCGGGGGAAGCCGACCTCGGGGCCGCCGAGGCCGAAGGCGACGGTGCCGGACGGCGCGTGGTCCAGCACCCACCGCGCCGTCTCGATCCCGGACTCCACTCCATACAGGCTGGGGATGTCGAAGACGTAGCCGAGCTCGACGTCGTGCTCGTCGGCGGCGCGGCGTCGTCCGTTCTCGAGCGCGGCGGTGATGTCGGTGGCGGGGATGCCGACGAGCAGGTGGCTGTAGGGGGTGACGGTGACCTCGGCGTAGCGGACGGTGTTCGCGGCGAGGTCGCGGGCGAGGCCGACGACGAGCGCCTCGACGTCCTCGCCCGTCCGCACGAGCTCGTTCACCGCCAGGTACACGTCGATGAAGTGTGCGAAGTCGGTGAACCGGTAGAACTCCCGCAACGCTGCCTCGTCCGTGGGCACACCCGACCGCGGACGGCGCCGTGCCAGCTCGAGCACGGTCGGCACCGAGGCCGCTCCGACCAGGTGGACGTGCAGCTCTGCCTTGGGCAGGGCGGCGACGAAGGCGGCAACGTCGGCCGGCACACCGGTGCTCGAAGGGTCGCTCAGCGTCACGCCCCGATAGTCGCACGCGTCCGACTTTCCAGGTCTTCGAGCCATGGCTGGATCGGCTGATTCACAGTCCCCACCTGCGCCGCAGTACCCCTACGCTGCACCCATGCTCAACGACGCGCTGCGCACCGTGCTCCTGCAGATGGCGAAGAGCGACCGGCTGCGCCAGGTGGTGGAGACGGCCCCGG
>JBKHWX010000134.1:0-13034 GCA_046566325.1 Actinomycetes bacterium
TGGCGCGGCTCCACCTCGACGCGGGTGTCGCGGAGGACCGGGAGGCACGTTTCGGCGCCGACGCCACCTTCGCGTTCCTGCTGCACCCGCCCGTCCTCAAGGCGCTCGGGATGCAGCGGAAGATAACGGTGCCCGGCGGCGTCGGCATCGGGCTGTTCAGGGCGCTGGCTCCGCTGAAGCGGCTGCGGCACACCCCCTTCGACCCCTTCGGACGCGACCACGTCCGTGTCGTGGAGCGCGAGCTCCTCCGCGAGTACGAGGCCGTGGTCGACGAGATCGTCGAGAGGCTGTCGGAAGCCAACCACGGTGTCGCCGTCGACCTGGCCGGTCTGCCCGACATGGTCCGCGGCTACGACGAGATCAAGCTGCGCAACGTCGACCTCTACCGAGCGCAGGTCGACCGGCTGCGCCCCCACCTGACCGACGGGCGGCGCCAGCCGCTGAAGGTGGTGAGCGGCACCGGTACCGGGCAGGCAGGGTCGTAACCACTACGCAAGGAGTTCGGATGTCGGTACGGCGACTGGTGTCGAAAGCTCTCGGGCGCCACGGGGGGCGACCTGGTGCTCAGAACTCAGAGAACCTGGAGCGCGACGTTGAGCACGAGGGGCGGCTGGACCCCAACACCAGCGCACTGACCGAGGGGGCGCCGCCGGGAAGCGCCGGCGGCCGGGTGCAGCCGAGCGGCACCTCGCCCGACCCTCGGCCCGCACGCGGCCCCTCCGAGGACGAGATACAGAACCTGCCCGGGTGACCGACGTCGTCTCGCTCGACTCCGGGCGGGACGAACGTCCCGCCGGGACAGGGCGTGCGGCCCTGAGCCCGCGCCTCCTTCCCGCCGAACTTCAGGGTGTAGCGGCAGGAAGCCGACCACCAGAGGTTCTTCCAAGGGGGAGCCAAGAAATGAGCACCATTCCCGAGGCCCGGCGCACGACCGAGGCCCAGAAGCAGCACAGCGGCATCGTCCGCCTTCTCGCCATCCTCGTCATGGTGGGAGGTGCCATCCTCAGCGTGGGTGGTGCGACGACCTGGGGCGTCGTCCAGACGTCCCTCGCGGACGAGAAGATCACCGTCGCCGAGGACGCGGCCCGGTTCGCGGGCCAGCCGGTCGACGGCCCGCTCACCGCCTACGCGGAGGCGGACATCATCAAGCACCACTCGCTCGAGGCGAGCCAGGGCAAGACCTACGCGGAGCTCGACCGTGAGGACCCGGTCCGCACCGTCGTCATGAACGGCTCGTTCCTGCGCGCGTCGCTCTTCACCTCGGTCGTGTCGTTCGGCGTGGCCGCGATGGCGACGGGCCTCGGCGTCCTGTTCTTCCTGGTCGGCTTCGCCCTCCTGAAGATCACCCCGAAGACGGCAGCGGAGTGACGAGGGGCCGCCCGACGCGGGCGGCCGACCACGACGAAAGGCCCGGTGCGGACGCACCGGGCCTCTCGTCGTCCCTGCTGCCGGTGGAGTGGCAGCTCGGGCGTTCGCGGGCCTGCTCAGGCCATCGCGGACTTCAGGTTCTCGTCCAGGGCCGCGAGGAACTCCTCCGTCGTCAGCCACCCCTGGTCGCCGCCGACGAGCAGCGCGAGGTCCTTGGTCATCTTGCCGCTCTCCACCGTCTGCACGCAGACCTGCTCGAGCGTCTCCGCGAAACGGGTGACGTCCGGGGTGTCGTCGAGCTTGCCGCGGTGCTTGAGGCCGCCGGTCCACGCGAAGATCGACGCGATGGGGTTGGTGGACGTCGGCTTGCCCTGCTGGTGCTGACGGTAGTGCCGGGTGACCGTGCCGTGCGCGGCCTCGGCCTCGACCGTCTTGCCGTCCGGCGTCATCAGAACGCTCGTCATGAGCCCCAGGGAGCCGAACCCCTGGGCCACCGTGTCGGACTGCACGTCGCCGTCGTAGTTCTTGCACGCCCACACGTACCCGCCCTCCCACTTGAGGGCGGAGGCGACCATGTCGTCGATCAGTCGGTGCTCGTACGTCAGGCCCTTCGCCTCGAAGTCGGACTTGTACTCCGACTCGTAGATCTCCTGGAAGATGTCCTTGAACGCACCGTCGTAGGCCTTGAGGATCGTGTTCTTCGTGGACAGGTAGACGGGGTACCCCCGCTGCAGACCGTAGGAGAACGAGGCGCGGGCGAAGTCCTCGATGGACTTGTTGAAGTTGTACATCCCCATGACGACGCCGCCCGCCTCCGGCATCCTCACCACCTCGTGCTGGATCGGCTCGCCGCCGTGCTGCGGGGTGAACGTGATCGTCACCGTGCCACCGGACGGCACCTTGAAGTCCGTCGCCTTGTACTGGTCACCGTGGGCGTGACGGCCGATGATGATCGGCTTGGTCCAGCCCGGCACGAGCCGCGGGACGTTGCTGATGATGATCGGCTCGCGGAAGACGACACCGCCGAGGATGTTGCGGATCGTTCCGTTCGGCGAGCGCCACATCTTCTTCAGGCCGAACTCCTCGACGCGCGCCTCGTCGGGCGTGATCGTCGCGCACTTGACCCCCACGCCGTACTTCTTGATGGCGTTCGCCGCGTCCACGGTCACCTGGTCGTCGGTGGCGTCGCGCTTCTCGATGCCGAGGTCGTAGTACTCGAGGTCGACGTCCAGGTAGGGGTGGACCAGGCGGTCCTTGATGAACTGCCAGATGATCCGGGTCATCTCGTCGCCGTCGAGCTCGACGACCTTGCCCTCGACCTTGATCTTCGCCATGTGCAGCGTCTCCTGCCTCGTCGGGAACCAGACTCTCTTGACGTCAAGGTATTCACCGTGCCGGGTCGCGGCCCATGGTGGACCACCATGCCGCATCGGCGCACTCCGCCTTCCGGCCCTCGGGGCCGAAGCGGCGGCCGCCACTGTCCCGTTACGTGGTCTACCGTGCGCCCATGCGCCCCGAGGACCTGCAGCTCCTGTACACCTGCGGCGTCCCGTCGCTCGCACCCGACGGCTCGTTCGCGGTGGTCCCGATCCTCCACCCCGACCTCGAGACGGACGACTACAGCGGCAGCCTCTGGCTCGCGCCGACCGACGGTGCCGCGCCTCCCACCCCGCTCACCCGCGGGCACCGCGACACCGCCCCTGCGGTCAGCGCCGACGGGCGCTGGCTGGCGTTTCTCCGAGCGGAGCACAAGGGCAAGCCGCAGATCCACGTGCTGCCGCTGGGTGGGGGCGAGCCGCTGCGGGTGACCGACCACGCGAACGGTGCCGGTGCCCCCCGGTGGAGCCCGGACTCCCGCCGCATCGCCTACGCGGCCAGGGTCCCCGAGGAGGGCCGCTACGGCACGGACCCGGACGTCTCGCCCGACGCCGAGCCGCCACGGCTGGTCACTCGTCTCAGCTACCGCGCCGACGGCCTCGGCTTCGTGCTCGACCGCCCGCAGCACCTGTTCGTGCTCGACCTCGGGGACTTCCTGACGTCGTCCGTCGACGCGCTCGACCTCGACGCGGACGCCGTCCACGAGGCGCTCGTCCCCCGGCAGCTCACCGACGGGGACTTCGACGACGCCGCCCCGGCGTGGAGCCCTGACGGCGAGGCCGTGGCCTTCGTGTCGGACCGCCACGAGACGCGGGACGTCGACCTTCGGCGGCATGCGTACGTCGTCCGCGCCGAGGGAGGCGAGCCGCGGCAGGTCACCACCGGAGACCTGAGCGTCGGCGAGGTCGCGTGGGCGACGGACGGCGAACGCCTGCTTCTGCTGGGGACCGAGACGGGTCCCAAGGGCACGGACCTCGTCGCCGCCAACACGGGCGCCTTCGTGGTCTCGGTCGGCGCGGATCCCGACGTGCCCGTGCGGCTGACGGACGTCGAGAGCATCGACCTCGGGGACGTCGGAAGCCAGCTCAGCGTCACGACCCGCGGAGTCGTCGTCCAGGACCGGGCGCGGGGCGGCGTCCGGCTGCTCGAGCTGGACCCGGACGACGGCGCGGTCGACGCGGACAGCGTGCGGGAGCTGGCCGGCGGTCACGTGCTGTACCGGGCGCAGGCGGCGACCCCCGACGGGTCGGTGGTGGTCGCCGTGGCGTTCACGCCCGACTCCGCGGGCGACCTCGTCGTCGTGCGTTCGCCGGACGTGGGCCCGGACGACGAGCCGCGACGCCTCACGGACGTGTCGCGGCAGCTCCGCGCGGCGGGCATCCGGCCGCTGCGGGAGATCACGGTCACCGCTGACGACAGGTACCCCGTGCACGGGTGGCTGGTCCTGCCGGACCCGGAGAGGTTCGGGAGCGGTCCTCATCCTGTGCTGCTGAACATCCACGGCGGCCCGTTCGCCGCCTACGGATGGGGCCTGTTCGACGAGGCGCAGGTGTACGCCGGCGCGGGCTACGCGGTGCTGATGTGCAACCCGCGCGGCTCGGGAGGCTACGGCGAGGCTCACGGGCGAGCGATCCTCGGCGCGTTCGGGGACCGGGACAGCGCGGACATCCTCCAGTTCCTGGACGGCGCCCTCGCCGCCGAGCCGGCCGCGCTGGACCACCAGCACCTCGGGGTGATGGGCGGCTCCTACGGGGGCTACATGACCGCGTGGCTCACCACACGCACCCAGCGGTTCGCAGCAGCGATCGTGGAGCGCGGCTACCTGGACGCGACCAGCTTCGTCGGCTCCTCCGACATCGGCTGGTTCTTCGCCGAGGCGTGCCACGGTAGTCCTGAGGCGATGCGCGAGCAGTCCCCGCTGACGTACGTCGACCGGGTCCGGACGCCCACGCTGGTCATCCACTCCGAGAACGACTGGCGGACCCCGGTCGAGCAGGGTCAGCGCTGGTTCACGGCCCTGAAGCTGCAGGGCGTGGAGTGCGAGCTGCTGCTGTTCCCCGGCGAGGGCCACGAGCTGTCGCGCAGCGGGCGGCCGAAGCACCGGCTGGCCCGCTTCCAGCACATCCTGCGGTGGTGGGCGAAGTACCTTCCTGTGTCAGACCCAGATGCGGCGTAGGCCTACGTGCGTCTGACACGGGCGGTTTGCCAGGCCACGTGTCAGACCCACGTGCGGTGGTGGCCTACGAGGGTCTGACACGCCGCCGGTGCGTCAGATCAGGCCGAGCTGGCGGACCGAGTCGCGCTCGTCGACCAGCTCCCCCACGGACTTGTCGATCCGCCCGCGGGAGAAGTCGTCGAGGTCCAGGCCCTGGACGATCTGCCAGCTGCCGTTCTTCGACACCGCCGGGAAGCCGGCGACCAGCCCCTCGGGAACGTCGTAGGAGCCGTCCGAGACCATCCCGACCGAGACCCAGTCGCCCTCCGCGGTCCCGTTGACCCAGTCGTAGACGTGGTCGATCGCGGCGCTGGCAGCCGACGCCGCGGACGACGCTCCGCGCGCCTCGATGATGGCGGCGCCGCGCTTCGCCACCGTGGGGATGAAGTCGTTCTCGTACCAGCTCTGGTCGCCGACCAGCTCGGCCGCGTTGTGGCCGCGGACCTTGGCGTGGCGAAGGTCCGGGAACTGCGTCGCCGAGTGGTTGCCCCAGATCGTCATGTTCGAGATGTCGCTGACGGGTGACCCGGTCTTCTTCGCCAGCTGGCTCATCGCGCGGTTGTGGTCGAGCCGCATCATCGCGGTGAACCTGTCCTTCGGGACGTCGGGCGCGTGCGCGGCCGCGATCAGCGCGTTGGTGTTCGCCGGGTTGCCGACCACCAGCACGCGGACGTCGTCCGCGGCGCCGGCGTTGATCGCCTCGCCCTGCGGCTTGAAGATGCCGCCGTTGGCCTCCAGCAGGTCGCCGCGCTCCATCCCCTTCGTGCGGGGGCGGGCGCCGACGAGCAGGGCGACGTTGACGCCGTCGAACGCCTGGCGCGGGTCGTCGGTGATGTCGATGCCGTCGAGCAGCGGGAAGGCGCAGTCGTCGAGCTCCATGGCCGTGCCCTCCGCGGCCTTCAGGGCAGGCGCGATCTCGAGCAGACGCAGCCGGACGGGCCGGTCCGCGCCGAGCAGCTGCCCGGAGGCTATCCGGAAGAGGAGCGCGTAACCGATCTGACCGGCGGCACCGGTGACGGTCACGTTGACGGGGCTGGGGGCCATGACCTGCTCTCCTTCGGGGGCTGGGACTCCTGCTGTCTGGGAACGCTGCCGTTCGAGCTCGTCCGCGAGCCAACGTATCGGTTGACGCGTTCGCCCCCAACCCAGGTCGCAGCCGGCGACGACGGCGGTGGCGGGCGTGCATGATCACGACGGGTGGGCGGTGGGTGGCGGGCGTGCATGATCACCGCCTCCGCTGACCCGTGATCATGCAGTTCCGCCACCCGCTTACTCCGGGACGCCTCGTGCCAGCACGACCAGGGCGATCGCCATCGCCCCCGAGGTGGCGACGTCCACCCATCGCGAGCGGACGGCGAGCGGGCCGACGACGCGCACGGGGAGCAGCCCCCGTGCGAGCGCGGCCAGCGCGAGCAGCCCGGCGAGCATGTACGCGGCGGAGCGGAACCCGCGGAGCACGGACAGCGCCACCGCAGCCCCGATCAGGACGACCACCCCGAGGACGAGCCGGGTGCCGCTGCCCCCCGTCCCCCCGGCTCGCCCGTCACGTCCGGAGGCTATCGGTGGCTCCCCGGCCGCCCCGGCGTGCGACTCGCCCTACCGACCGTGCGCCAGCGCGCCTCAGTGGGCGAAGTGCCGCGTCCCCGTCAGGTACATGGTCACGCCCGCGGCGGTCGCCGTCGCGACCGCCTCGTCGTCCCGCACCGACCCCCCCGGCTGGACGACGGCACGCACCCCGGCGTCGAGCAGCACCTGCAGGCCGTCGGGGAACGGGAAGAACGCGTCGGACGCCGCCACCGCCCCTCGCGCGCGCTCGGTACCTGCCCGGTCCACCGCGAGACGGCAGGAGTCGACGCGGTTCACCAGACCCATCCCGATCCCGACGCTCGCGCCGCCCGAGGCGAGCAGGATGGCGTTGGACTTGACCGACCTCACGGCGCGCCACGCGAACTCGATGTCGGCGAGCGTGGCGTCGTCCGCAGGGTCGCCCGACACGAGCCGCCAGGACGACGGCCTGTCGCCGTCCGCGTCGAGCGTGTCGACGGTCTGCAGCAGCAGGCCCCCGGAGACCGGCCGCAGCTCCACCCCGCCGCCCTGCCGAGGCGCCGCGAGCAGCAGCCGGACGTTCTTCTTCTCGCGCAGGCGTTCGAGCGCCTCGGGCTCGAACTCCGGCGCGACGACGACCTCGGTGAACACCTCCGCCACCTGCTCGGCCATCGCCGCCGTCACCGGCCGGTTCGTCGCGATGACGCCCCCGAAGGCGGAGACCGGGTCGCACGCGTGGGCGGCAGCATGCGCGGCCGCGACGTCCTCGGCCACCGCGATCCCACAGGGGTTGGCGTGCTTGATGATGGCGACGGCCGGGCGGTCGAAATCGTACGCAGCTCGGTACGCGGCCTCGGCGTCGACGTAGTTGTTGTACGACATCGGCTTTCCGTGCAGCTGCTCCGCTCGCGCGAGGCCCCCGCTGCCGGAACCGCTCCGGTAGAGCGCTGCTCGCTGGTGCGGGTTCTCGCCGTAGCGCAGCACGTGCGCGCGGTCCCACGTCGCGCCGACCCAGGCCGGGAAGCCGGAACCGTCGTCGCTCGGCGCGACCACGTTCCCCATCCACGACGCGACGGCGACGTCGTACGTCGCCGTGTGCACGAAGGCCTCGGCGGCGAGCGCCTGCCGCTCGGCCAGGGTGAACCCACCCGAGCCCGCCGCGCGGACGACGTCCTCGTACTGCTGCGGCGACGTCACGACCGCGACGCTGGCGTGGTTCTTGGCGGCCGCCCGCACCATCGACGGCCCGCCGATGTCGATCTGCTCGATGCACTCCTCCGGGCTCGCCCCCGACGCGACGGTGTCGGAGAACGGGTAGAGGTTCGCCACCACGAGGTCGAACGGCTCCACGCCGAGCTCCCCCAGCTGCCGCTCGTGCTCGGGGTCGTCGCGGACCGCGAGGATCCCGGCGTGCACCTTGGGGTGCAGCGTCTTCACACGGCCGTCCAGGCACTCCGGGAAGCCGGTGACCTGCTCCACCGGGGTCACGGGGACACCGGCGGCGGCGATGCGTCCGGCCGTGGAGCCGGTCGACACGATCGAGACACCGGACGCGTGCAGCGCCTGCGCCAGGTCCTCCAGCCCGGTCTTGTCGTGGACGGACACAAGCGCCCGGCGGAGAGGTCGGCGTCCCGCGTGGTCGGCCGACCGCGAGGACGACGTCTCCGCGCCGCCGACTGCCGGGTCGATGCTTCCTGGGTTGGTCACGGCAGGGTCACCCTTCGTCCGCGGACGGTCCAGCCCTCTCGGACCATCCGGCCCACCGAGTCGACGAGCATGTCGCGCTCGACCGTCTTGATCCGCTCGTGCAAGGTCTCGGGAGAGTCGTCGTCCAGCACCGGCACCGCACGCTGCGCCACGACCGGACCGGTGTCGAGCCCGGAGTCCACGAGGAACAGCGTGGCGCCGGTCACCTTGACCCCGTACGCGATCGCGTCCGCCGGGCCGCGCATCCCCGGGAAGGACGGCGACAGCGCGGGGTGCGTGTTCACGGTCCGGCCCCCGAAACGGTCCAGGAAGCAGGGGCCGCACAGCTTCAGGAACCCGGCGAGGACGACGAGGTCGGGGTCGTGCGCCGCGACGGCGGCGGTCAGCGCGTCGTCCCAGGCCGGCCGGTCCGGGTAGTCGGCGAGGGGGACGACGAAGGTCGGGATCCCGGCGCGCTCCGCTCGCCCGAGCGCCGGCACTGCAGGACGGTCGGAGCCCACGGCGACGACCGAGGCGCCGAAGGCAGGGTCGGCCGAGGCGTCGACCAGTGCCTGCAGGTTCGTCCCGGCGCCCGACACGAGCACCACCAGCCTGGCCGGCCTTCGCACGGACGGCGGCGGGCTCACGAGCGCACGATATCGGCTGTCGCGACACCGCCGAGGTCTCGGGGCGGGAGCCAGGACGCCTGGGGTGCGGCCCGGTGGCTCCGCTCGGCCCGCCCATCGGCGACGATGTGCGGGTGGGGAGCCAGCCGCCGCCAGGACCGCCGGACAACGGGGGGCCGCAGAACAGCTGGGGGCCGCCGACCGGGCCGCCGGTCGACGTCCGCGAGCCGCCCCCACCGCCTCGGCACCCGCAGCACCGTGGTCCGCAGCGTCCACGGGACCCGCAGGCCGGGCAGCACGCCGCGCGGATGGTCGGCCGGTTCGCCCTCCTGGTGCTCGCCTCGCTGGTCTGCACCAACCTGCGGCTGCCGTGGCAGGCGGCGGCGGTGCTGTTCTCGGTCCCCGCCGTCGTGGTCGGGATCCTCGCGGTGCGAGCGATCGTCCGGGCCGGGATGCGAGGCCCGCTCGTCGTGCTCACCAGCATGGGCGTCGTCATGGCCGTGGTGATGGCGATCGGCCAGCTCGGTCTGCTGATCTTCTGGCCGCTGACCGCTCAGCTCGAGGAGTGCCAGGCCGGAGCCCTCACGCAGACCGCGAAGAGGCAGTGCATGCAGGACTACGAGCGCCGGCTCCAGGACCTGACCAGCTTCGGGAACCGGCGGAGCTGAGCGCGAAGGCCGACGGTCCCGCGCGCCGGCGCGCTGCCGTCGTCCGGGCCGGGCAGCAGCACCACCGCGAGCAGGCAGCCGGCGAGGACCTCGCCGGAGAGGCAGACGGCGACGAGCCACGGAGAGGGTCCGAGATGGGTCATCCGGGCGCTGCCCGCCGCCCCCGTCGACAGCCACGCCAGAACCAGGGCGCCGGCTCCGGCGAGGATCGCGACGGGGGCCGAGAGCGCCGCGGCGCGGCCACGTGAGAGCTGCGGGGAGCCGACGCGCAGGCGCCAGCCGACGAGGACGCCGACCAGGACGGGCACGCCAAGGACGGCCCACCCCAACACGGGAGCAGCGCCGGGTTCCGGCAGGGCCCCCAGCAGGGGCACGGCGGGCAGGGGGCCGAGCGACGTCCCGGCGGGTGTGACAGCGGTGCCCACGCCGACGGAGAAGCCGGCACCGGTGAGCCACGCAGCCGCCCAGAGGACGGCGGTCGGCAGGTACGCGAGGTCGAGGAGGGTCAGGCCGAAGCCGCCGACCAGGCCGGGCGCGAGGGCTTCGCGCAGGGCGGCGATGCGGCCCCACCCCAGCAGGAGCGCCACGACGGTCAGTGCCGCGCCGGCCGCGACCCAGGCGCCGAGCGCGATCCCGCCGAGCCGAAGGACTCGCCGCGCCGGGGCGGTCAGGCGGAGCCGCCGGACGACGTACGAGGCGAGCGTGCCGCCGTCCGTGCGCGTCGTGAGCAGCCGGCGGGCCAGAGCCGCGCCGCCCGCGGTGCCGGACAGCAGGACCGCGCCCAGGAACGCCTGCGAGGCTGCCGGCCGGGCGAGGCTGGTCCCGGTCACGAGGCTGACGACCGCTGCGAGGACGGCGTACCCGCCGGTGAAGGCGGCCAAGGCCGACACCGCCTGCCGCCGAAGGCCGGTGGGGCCGACGACGGCGAGCGCCTCCGCGAGGCGTCTGCCCGCCGACCAGCACCAGGCGACCGGCACGAGGGTCAGCCCGAGCGGGGCCAGCGACACGTGTCCCCCGTCGACCCCGATGCCGGCGTGGTGCGCCAGCAGCCAGCCGGCGCAGGCCACCCGCACCGTCTCGGTCCAGACGGCCGCGGTGCTCGGCGACACCATCCAGACCACGACGGCCGGGACGAGCACGCACAGCAGGGACCCGAGCGCCGCCTGGGCCCCGCCGACGAGGCCGAGCACGATCGGCGACCGGATAGGCGCCGTCCCCGCGGTGCGGCCCCCCGCCGAGGGGGAGCCGGGTCGGGGTTGCGAGGGAGCAGCCGTGCTGCGCGTGACGGTCATGGCCCGACCATCGTCGGCCATCAGCCGGCGTCGGTACGGAAGGCGGCGCCGGGGTGTCGCCGATCAGCGTGAGCGCATGATCTCCCGCATGAGCTCCGCGGTCTCGGACGGCGTCTTGCCCACCTTGACGCCCGCCGCCTCCAGGGCCTCCTTCTTCGCCTGAGCGGTGCCGGACGAGCCGGAGACGATCGCGCCCGCGTGCCCCATCGTCTTGCCCTCGGGGGCGGTGAACCCTGCGACGTACCCCACGACCGGCTTGGAGACGTTGGCCTTGATGTAGTCCGCGGCGCGCTCCTCGGCGTCGCCGCCGATCTCGCCGATCATGACGATCGCGTCCGTCTCCGGGTCGTTCTCGTACGCCTCGAGCGCGTCGATGTGCGTCGTCCCGATGATCGGGTCCCCGCCGATGCCGACCGCGGACGAGAAGCCGATGTCACGTAGCTCGTACATCATCTGGTAGGTCAGGGTCCCGGACTTGGACACCAGGCCGATGCGGCCGGGACCCGTGATGTTGGCCGGGATGATGCCCGCGTTCGACTTCCCGGGGCTGATCAGGCCCGGGCAGTTCGGGCCGATGAGCCTCGTGCCGCCGGCCTGCTGGGCGTAGGTGAAGAACTCGGCGGTGTCCTTGACCGGGACACCCTCGGTGATGACGACGACGAGCGGCATCTGGGCGTCCACGGCCTCGACCACGGCGGCCTTCGTGCCGGCGGCGGGGACGAAGATGACGCTGACGTCCGCGCCGGTCTCCTTCATCGCGTCGCCGACCGAGGCGAAGACGGGTACCGACGTGCCGTCCTCGAACTCGACCGTCTGCCCCGCCTTCTTCGGGTTCGTGCCGCCGACGATGTTCGAGCCTGACGTCAGCATGCGCTGGGTGTGCTTGCGGCCCTCGGACCCCGTCATGCCCTGGACGATGATCTTGCTGTTCTCGTTGATGAAGATCGCCATACCTGATCAGTCCCTCACTTCGCCGCGGCGAGCTCGGCCGCCTTGCGCGCGGCGCCGTCCATGGTGTCCTCCATCGTGAGCAGGTCGGCCGCGGGGCCGCCGGCGTCCACGAACTCGCGGAGGATGCGCCGTCCCTCGTCGACGTTGTTGCCGTCGAGCCGGACGACGAGAGGCTTGCTGGCCTGGTCGCCGAGGATCTTCAGCGCGCTGACGATGCCGTTGGCCACCGCGTCACAGGCCGTGATCCCGCCGAAGACATTGACGAACACGGCCCTGACCTGTGGGTCGCCGAGGATGATGTGCAGACCGTTGGCCATCACCTCCGCGGACGCGCCGCCGCCGATGTCCAGGAAGTTGGCCGGCTTGACGCCGCCACCCGTGGTTGATGACCCCGTGGTTGATGACACCGTCTCGCCCGCGTACGCGACCACGTCGAGGGTGCTCATCACGAGCCCGGCGCCGTTGCCGATGATGCCGACCTCGCCGTCCAGCTTGACGTAGTTGAGACCCTTCTCCTTGGCCTCCAGCTCGAGCGGGTCGGTCGCTGCCTTGTCCTCGAGGGCCGCGTGGCCGGGATGGCGGAAGTCGGCGTTCGCGTCCAGGCTCACCTTCGCGTCGAGGGCGACGACCTTCCCGTCCTCCAGCTTCACGAGCGGGTTGACCTCGACCAGCGTCGCGTCCTCGTCGCGGTAGACCTCCCAGAGCTTCTGGACGACGGCCACCACCTGGTCCTTCACGTCGTCCGGGAAGGCGCCCTTCTCCACGATCTCGCGGGCCTTGGCCTCGTCGATGCCGACGAGCGGGTCGACCTCGACCTTCGCGAGCGCCTCTGGTCGCTCGACGGCGAGCTGCTCGATGTCCATGCCGCCCTCCCTGCTCGCCATCGCGAGGTAGGAGCGGTTGGCCCTGTCGAGCAGGATGGAGAAGTAGTACTCCTCGGCGATCCTGGCCCCGGCGGCGATCATCACCGTGCCGACGGTGTGGCCCTTGATGTCCATGCCGAGGATCTGGCCGGCCAGCTGCTCGGCCTCCTCGGGCGACTTGGCCACCTTGACGCCGCCGGCCTTGCCACGCCCTCCCGTCTTGACCTGCGCCTTGACGACGGTCACGCCGCCACTGCGGGTGCCGACGTCCTCGGCGGCCGCGCGCGCCTGCTCCGGGGTGGCCGCTGTCGCGCCGGCGAGCACCGGCACCCCGTGCGCCTCGAACATGTCTCGCGCCTGGTACTCGAAGAGGTCCACGCCCGCCGTCCTCTCGCCCTCGTCCGTGTCGCCGCGTCGCTGCAGCCCAGCGGGCCGACTCTATC
>JBKHWX010000135.1:0-5225 GCA_046566325.1 Actinomycetes bacterium
CGGCGGTCCGGACACCTCGGACAACGGGCTGGCTCTGTGCGTGCTCCACCACAAGCTGTTCGACCTCGGCGCCCTCGGCCTCGACGACCGGCTGCGCATCCGCGTGTCGCAGGTCTACAGCGCACGGACGGACGCCGGCCGGCTCGTGTACGAGCTCCACGGGCGGCCGCTGCGACCACGGCCCGGGACCGTCGTCCCGTCCGAGGACCACCTAGCATGGCACGACCGTGAGGTCCTCAAGGGGGTCCGCGCTGGCGGCGTGAGGGACGACGGCCCGACAGCCCGGCGGCCGGCCGGTCGACGAGCGACCGCTCGCGCTCAACCCGCGCCAGAGGCCGCGTTCGAGGCCGACGACACCACCGCGATCACGGCCATGACGCCGTAGAGCACCAGCATGCCGCCGAAGCCGACCGTGAACGGGAGCAGGAACTGCGCCGACGCCTTCCGCTTCCGGAACAGCAGCACGGCGACAAGCAGGAGAACGAGGACCAGAGCGGCGACGGGCATGATCAGCACGACGCCGTAGGCGATGGCCGCGCCGGCGAGCCCCGCCGTGAGCATGGCGGCCCGCCTCCAACCCGGTGTATCGAGTCGGGTGCCCACACCACCGAGTCTCGCACCGCGCGTGGCGTTCGGCGGTCCGACCTTCGTCACGTGCAGCGACACCGTCGTACCAGCACGAGCAGCACCACCAGGCCGAGACCGAGCGCCCCTGCCGGAGGCAGGATTCGGCCCCTGCCGCCCCCTTCAGCCCGGCTCGTCCGATGTGGTGAACTGCCCCGGTGTCGACGTCGGAGCCCGCGACCCCAGTAGACGGCATCCCCTTCCCGCCGCCGCCGCCTCCGCCTCGCCGAGGCGGGCCGACCAAGCGCACGGTCGTGCTCGCCATGGTCGGTGCGGTCATCGGCGGGCTCATCCTGGGCGGCGTCCTCTACGCGGTCGAGAACCCGAAGAGCCCGGGGTCGGGCGAGCAGGCCGCCGAGGGCGGGACCGCCGAGATCAAGCCGGCGTCGGTGAAGAGCTTCGACCCGTCGGGCGGCTCGGGGTTCCGGGACAAGGGAGGGACCTGGACGACGCAGACCTACAACACGGCCGACTTCGGCGGGCTCAAGCCCGGCGTGGGGCTGCTGATCGACCTCGGCCAGCCCCACAAGGTCAGCTCGGTGACCCTGCCCTCCGCCACCGCGGGCCTGGGGGTGGCGCTCCTGGCGGGCGACCAGGCGCCGTCCGGGGACGTCAAGGGGATGAGCTCGGCCGACACCGCCACGACCAAGGCCTCCGGCACGACGCTCTCCGGGGCGGACGCCGGCCAGCACCGCTACTGGATGGTGTGGGTCACCAAGCTCGCGCAGAGCGAGGGTGGGTTCTCCGCGACCGTCGCGACTCCCGTCGTCCGCGGATCGGGGACCTGACGTAGCGGGGCGGTACCGCGTAGCAGGACTTGCGTCAGCCCTCAAAACCCTCCCGCGTGACCGGCTCTCCGCACCGCGGACACTGGATCTCCTCCACGGTGCGGACTCCGGTCGCTCGACCTCGGTAACCGCAGTGGTCGCAGACGTAGCTCATGAGCCGTCACCGGCGGCTCGGCGGACGCACATCGCTACAGGGTTCTCTGCCACTCGACGATCCGGTCGACGGCCTTCCGGACGACGTCCGTCGAGGCGGCGAACGACAGCCGCACGTAGCGGTGCCCGTTCACCGGGTCGAAGTCCGTGCCCGGCGTGAGCGCCACCCCGGCCTCGTCGAGCAGCCGCTCGCACCACCTCACCGAGTCCAGCCCGAACGACGAGACGTCGCCGTACAGGTAGAACGCGCCGTCCGCGGGGGCCACCTCCGCCCACCCCAGGTCGTCCAGCCGGCCGAGCAGCATCCCGCGGGTCTCGGCGTACCTGTCGACGTTCTCCCGCGCGGCGGCCATCCCCTCGTCGCTGAAGGCGGCCAGCGCGGCGTGCTGCGGCAGCGCGGGCGGGCACAGGGCGACGTTGCCCGCGAGGGCGTCGACCGGCGCGACCAGGTCGTCGGGCAGCACGAGCCAGCCGAGCCGCCACCCGGTCATCCCCCAGTACTTGGAGAACGAGTTCACGACGACCGCGCCGGTGCCGACGTACTGCGCGGCGGTCGCCGTGGCGGGGGCATCGGCGCCCTCCTCCGCGTACGTGATCCCGTGGTAGATCTCGTCGCTGACCAGCCGGACGTCGTTCGCGCCGCACCACTCCGCCAGTGCGGCCAGCTCGTGGGGGTCGATCATCGTGCCGCTCGGGTTGGCGGGGCTCGCGATCACCAGGCCGTCCACCGGCTCGTCCAGCTCGTCGAGCAGCGACACGGTCGGCTGGTACCGGGTCCTCGGCCCGCAGGAGAGCTCCACGACCTCGCAGCCCAGCGCCCGCAGGATGTTCGCGTACGCCGGGTAGCCCGGCCGCGCCAGCGCGACACGGTCCCCGACGTCGAACGCGGCGAGGAACGCGAGCACGAACGCGCCCGACGACCCCGTCGTCACCGCGAGGTGCCTGGTGTCGACGTCCACGCCGTACCAGTCGCGGTAGTGCCCCGAGATCGCCTCGCGCAGGGCGGGCAGGCCGGTCGCTTCGGTGTACCCGAGGTCGCCGCCCTGCAGCACCTCGACCGCCCGCTGGCGCACCGCCTCCGACGCGCCCGAGCCCGGCTCGCCGGCGCACAGGTTGAGGACGTCCTGGCCGGCGGCGCGACGGGCGTTCGCGGCCGAGATGATCTCCATCACGGCGAAGGGCGGGACGGCGGAACGCTGGGAGACCTTCATGGCGTGCATCGTCTCCTACCGGGCGAGGTTCGCTGACGGGCTGGTCGTGGTGGCGCCGGAAATGCGGCCTTCCAGCAACCACTTCGTCAGCGAACCCCCCGGAGAGGGCGCCCTCACGCCTTCCGCCGGTACACCTCCATCGTCAGCGGCCCGAACACGACGACCAGCCCGGCGCTGATGAGCAGGACGGCGCCGACGTCGCCCGCAGCCGCACCCCCGTGCATCAGCCCGCGCGTCGCGGACACGAGGATCGTGATCGGGTTGACCTCGACGAACGCGCGCAGCCAGCCCGGCAGCGTCTCCGGCGGCACGAACACGTTGCTCACGAACGTCAGCGGGAACATGATCATGTTGCTGACCCCGAGCACGGCGTTGTCGCTGCGCAGCAGCAGGCCGAGCAGGGTCCACACCCACGACAGGCTGAACGAGAACACGATCAGCAGCGCCCATGCCTGGAGGACGCCGACGACCCCCGCGCCCGGCCGGAACCCGAGGGCCAGGCCGAGCACCAGGATGACCAGCGCCGCCAGCGTGTACCGCACGGCGTCCGCCAGCAGCGGGCCGACGATCGTCGAGGGCCGCCAGATCGGCAGCGACTTGAACCGGTCGTGCACACCCCGCTGGATGTCCCGGTTCAGCGTCAGCCCGGTGTAGAGCGTGATCCACGTGACCGTCATGACGAGGATGCCCGGCAGCACCTGCTGCAGGTACGCGCCCGTCGAGCCGGCGACCGCGCCGCCGAACAGGTACGTGAACATCAGCAGGAACATGATCGGGAATGCGGTGACGTCGAACAGCTGCTCCGGCACGTGCTTGATCTTCAGCATGGCGCGCCACCAGACCGTCAGGGACGTCGACAGCGCGCCCGGGCGGTCCGGTCGCGAGGTCGAGAGCACACCGCGGACGGCGTCGGGCACGAGGCCGTCCCCGGTGCCTGCCGTGCTGGTCACTGCACTGTCCTTTCTGCTGCCGGCTCCATCGGTTCTGGCTCCAGCGGTTCCGTCTCACCCCGCCGGTCGGCGGCCGCCGTCTCGTCGTCGTGCTGCCGCTCCGGTTCGGCCGCGTGACCGGTCAGGGCGAGGAACACCTCGTCCAGGCTGGGCTGGCCGAGCGCGAACGTGACGATGTCGATCCCTTCACGCGACAGCTCCGCCAGCGCGTACGCCGCCACCTCGTCGTCGGAGACCCGCGCGGACAGCGCCGCCGGGTCGCCGTCCAGGTGGATCGGGACGCGCAGCGTGCGCGCAAGGACGCGCTCGGCCGAAGCCCGCTGGCCGGCGTCCACCAGCCGCACGTGCAGCGCGCCGCTGCCGACCGACGCCTTGAGCTGGCCGTTGGTGCCCTCGGCGATGACGCGGCCTCGGTCGACCACGGCGATCCTGTCGGCGAGCTGGTCGGCCTCGTCGAGGTATTGGGTGGTCAGCAGCACCGTCGTCCCTGCCGCCACCATCGCGCGGACGATCTGCCACACCTGGTTGCGGCTGCGGGGGTCCAGACCCGTCGTCGGCTCGTCGAGGAAGATCAGGTCAGGGGTGACGACGATGCTCGCGGCGATGTCGATCCGCCGCCGCATCCCGCCCGAGTACTTCTTGACCTGCCGGTCGGCGGCGTCGGCGAGGCCGAACGCCTCGAGCAGGTCCGCGGCACGCTTCCGGGCCGCCCCTCTGGAGTACCCCCACAGCCGCCCGAGCAGGACGAGGTTCTCGTGGCCGGTGAGGTCCTCGTCGACGGATGCGAACTGCCCCGTCAGGCTCACCCGGCTGCGGACGGCGGCGGCATCCGCGACGACGTCGTACCCGAGAACCCGCGCTCTGCCCGCGGTCGGCTTCAGCAGGGTCGCGAGGATCCGGATGGTC
Organism: Actinomycetes bacterium; assembly: GCA_046566325.1. Taxonomy (GTDB): domain Bacteria; phylum Actinomycetota; class Actinomycetes; order Actinomycetales; family BWSM-131; genus BWSM-131. The sequence continues at coordinate 4,633 of JBKHWX010000135.1, forward strand.
GTGGTCTTGCCCGCCCCGTTCGGGCCGAGAAGGCCGTAGACACCGCCTGAAGGCACAGCGAGGTCGACGCCGTCCACGGCCAGCGTCTTGCCGAACCGCCGGACGAGGCCGTCGGCCTCGATGGCCAGCTGCCCTCCGCTCATGGTCCCCGCTCCTGTCCTCGAAGGATTGCTCAACGGTAGGAGCCGGGGGTGACAGTCGGTCAAACGACTTTCGGGGCCGCCCTCTCCGGTAGGTGGAGACCGCCCCGAGAGGCCGAACTCATCTACGTCTGTGCGCCCGCATTCAGCTGGTAGGGCAGCGGATCTCGCAGCCGGTCACGCCGGATCGAGCGACGCGCTGGTCGAGTGTGAGCAGGGGCGCCTGAGCCAGTCGGGCCACCGCCACGTACGAGGCGTCATAGGCGGTGAGGCGACCTCTCAGTTCCCAAGTGTGCTGGGCCAGAACCGAGTAGGGCCATGTCGAGACTGGGAGATCCATCAGGTCGACGTGGGCAAGCGTGGCCTCCTGGTCCGAGATCTCTCCGGAGAGCGAGAGCCGTCGAAGTACGTTTGCTACTTCGAAGGGCATGAGGTCAGGAGCGACCAACTCCT
>JBKHWX010000136.1:0-8567 GCA_046566325.1 Actinomycetes bacterium
GGCCGCTACTCGAACACCGACCTGCACACGGGCACCGGGGTCGAGGCCGCAGCCCGCATCCCGGACTTCGTCAAGCTCGCCGAGGCGTACGGCTGTGCCGGTCTGCGCTGTGAACGGCCCGAGGACCTCGACGCGACCATCGAGCAGGCCCTGCAGACCAACGACCGGCCGGTCGTCGTCGACTTCGTCGTACACCGCGACGCGATGGTCTGGCCGATGGTGCCGGCCGGGGTGAGCAACGACGCGATCCAGGTCGCCCGGGGCACCGCGCCCGTGTGGGACCGCGAAGAGGGCTGAGAGGGCTGCGCATCCCATGACGAGGCACACACTCTCCGTCCTGGTCGAGAACAAGCCAGGCGTGCTCACGCGCGTCGCAGCCCTGTTCGCGCGCCGGGGCTTCAACATCCACTCGCTCGCGGTCGGCCCCACCGAGCACGAGGACGTCTCACGGATCACGGTCGTCGTGGACGTCGAGGACCTCCCGCTCGAGCAGGTCACCAAGCAGCTCAACAAGCTCGTGAACGTCATCAAGGTCGTCGAGCTCGACAAGACCGCGTCGGTGCAGCGCGAGCTGCTGCTCGTGAAGGTCCGGGCCGACGGGACGGCGCGCTCGCAGGTGCTCGAGCTCGTCAACCTGTTCCGTGCCAAGGTCGTCGACGTGTCCTCGGACGCCCTGACGATCGAGGCGACGGGCGACAGCGACAAGGTGGGGGCGCTGCTGAAGGTGCTCGAGCCGTACGGCCTGCGCGAGCTGGTGCAGTCCGGTCTGGTCGCCGTCGGCCGCGGTCCCCGGTCCATCACCGACCGTTCCGCGCGGGCGAGCTGACCTCCGCCCACTCCCAGCAAACAGCAGCAGCACAAGACCGAGAAGGAGACGCCTACCGTGGCCGAGATGTTCTACGACGACGACGCCGACCTGTCCATCATCCAGAACCGAAACGTCGCCGTCCTCGGGTACGGCAGCCAGGGGCACGCCCACGCGCTGTCGCTGCGCGACTCGGGTGTCGACGTCCGCGTGGGCCTGGCCGAGAACAGCAAGAGCCGTGCGAAGGCGGAGGCGGAGGGCCTGCGCGTCGTCACGCCGTACGAGGCGTGCGAGGAGGCGGACCTCGTCATGATCCTCACGCCCGACCACGTCCAGCGGAAGCTGTACGCGGAGGCCGTCGAGCCCAACCTCGTGGACGGCGACGCGCTCTTCTTCGCCCACGGGTTCAACATCCGCTTCGGCTACATCAAGCCTCCGGCCGGCGTGGACGTCGCGATGGTCGCCCCCAAGGGACCTGGCCACCTCGTACGCCGCGAGTTCGTCGACGGGCGCGGCGTCCCCGTGCTCGTCGCGGTCGAGCAGGACGCCAGCGGGAAGGCCTGGGAGCTCGCCCTCTCGTACGCGAAGGCGATCGGCGGCCTGCGCGCCGGCGGCATCAAGACGACGTTTCCCGAGGAGACCGAGACCGACCTGTTCGGCGAGCAGGCGGTGCTGTGCGGCGGCATGTCGCAGCTCGTGCAGTACGGCTTCGAGACCCTGACCGAGGCCGGGTACCAGCCGGAGGTCGCGTACTTCGAGTGCCTGCACGAGCTCAAGCTCATCGTCGACCTCATGTACGAGGGCGGGATCGCCAAGCAGCGGTGGAGCATCTCGGACACCGCCGAGTACGGCGACTACGTCTCCGGGCCGCGGGTGATCGACCCGTCGGTCAAGGAGAACATGAAGGCCGTGCTCGAGGACGTCAAGAACGGCAGCTTCGCGCAGCGGTTCATCGACGACCAGGACGCCGGCGCGCCCGAGTTCAAGCGCCTGCGGGCCCAGGGCGAGCAGCACCCCATCGAGGCCACCGGCCGCGAGCTGCGGGGGCTCATGAGCTGGGTGAAGTCGAGCGACGACTACACCGAGGGCACCGCAGCGCGCTGACGAGCCCCCGGCGTCCCCCTGCGATCTCTGGCCGGTTGTCAGTGCCTCGGCCACGGCTGAGGCATCCAGAAACCCCCAGAGATCGCGAGAAGGGGCGCCCCTAGACTTCGCGCCCGTGAGCAAACCCGTCGTCCTCGTCGCCGAGGAGCTCTCGCCCGCCATCGTCGAGGCGCTCGGGGGGGACTACGAGCTGCGCTCCTGCGACGGGACCGACCGGGCGGCGCTGCTCGCTGCCGTCGCCGACGCCAGCGCGCTGCTCGTGCGCTCCGTCACGCGCGTGGACCGGGAGGTGTTGGCGGCCGGCCGGAGCCTGCGCGTGGTCGCGCGGGCCGGCGTCGGGCTGGACAACGTGGACGTCCCGGCCGCGACGCAGGCCGGTGTGATGGTCGTCAACGCGCCGACGTCCAACATCGTGTCTGCGGCCGAGCTCGCCGTCGGCCTGCTGCTCGCGAGCGCGCGGCACATCGCTGCCGCCGACGCGTCGGTTCGCTCGGGGGAGTGGGCCCGGTCCCGGTTCACCGGCGTCGAGCTCTACGAGAAGACCCTGGGGATCGTCGGGCTCGGCCGGATCGGCGCGCTCGTCGCCGAGCGGATGAAGGCGTTCGGCATGCACGTGGTCGCGTACGACCCGTACGTGTCGGGCGCCAAGGCCGCCTCGGCCGGCGTCCGGATGGTCAGCCTCGACGAGCTGCTCGCGGAGAGCGACTTCATCTCCGTGCACCTGCCCCGGACTCCCGAGACGGTCGGCCTGATCGGCGCCGAAGCCCTCGCCAAGGTGCGTTCCGGCGTCCACCTGGTCAATGCCGCGCGCGGCGGCATCGTGGAGGAGAATGCGCTGGCGGACGCCGTCAGGTCGGGCCGCGTCGCCGGTGCCGGCGTCGACGTGTACGTGAACGAGCCGCCCGAGGACTCGCCGCTGCTCCACCTGGACGCCGTCGTGCTCACGCCGCACCTCGGCGCCAGCACCGCCGAGGCGCAGGAGAGGGCGGGCGTGGCGGTGGCCCACTCCGTCCGGCTCGCGCTGGCCGGTGAGCTCGTGCCCGACGCCGTGAACGTCGCCGGGGGGCCGATCGCCGAGGACGTCCGGCCCGGGATCCCGCTGGCCGAGCGCCTCGGCGCGGTCTTCACGGGCCTCGCCCGCAGCCTGCCCGTCCGGCTCGACGTCGAGGTCCGGGGCGAGATCACCGCGGAGGACGTGTCGGTGCTGCGTCTCGCCGTCCTCGAGGGGATGTTCTCGGACGTCGTCCCCGAGCAGGTCACGTACGTCAACGCCCCGCTGCTCGCGGCCGACCGCGGCGTCGACGTCCGGATGCTGACCGAGCCGGAGAGCCCGAACTTCCGCAACCTCGTGACCGTGCGGGGCACGCTGCAGGACGGGACGACGGTCGCCGTCTCCGGGACCCTCACCGGCCCGAAGCAGGTGCAGAAGCTCGTGGGCATCGACGACTACGAGCTGGAGATGGCGCTCAGCGACCACCTGCTGGTGCTGCGGTACCGCGACCGGCCGGGGGTGGTCGGCATGCTCGGGAGGATCCTCGGGGACGCCGACATCAACATCGCGGGCATGCAGGTGGCGCGGGACGCCGCGGGGGGCGAGGCTCTCGGAGTCCTGGCGCTGGACTCGCCCGTCCCACCGGAGCTGGTCGACGAGATGGTCGAGGCCGTGGGCGCGACCCAGGCGCGGGCGATCGACCTCAGGCCGGCCTGATCAGCCCGAGGGGCCGGACGGACGACGGGGCCGGACGAGACGAGGGGAACATGACGAAACATGCCCGCGTGGCGGCCGCCGCCCCGAACCAGGCTGCCGCGGACGCCGCCGTGGAGGTCGCGGCCTGCGGCGGGGGAGCCGTGGACGGCGCGATCGCCGCCATGCTCGTCACGCTCGTGAACGAACCGGGCGTCGTGAGCCTGGGGGCCGGGGCGTTTCTCACGGTCGGGGCGCCGGGCGAGGTGCCGATCACGATCGACGGCAACGTCGAGATGCCGGGTCGCGAGGTCGACCGGGCCGGCTTCGGCGCCGGCGTCCGGGAGGTGACGACGAGCTACGGCGGCGGCGTCACGATGACGATCGGCCACGGCTCGGTGGCCACCCCCGGGGCGCTGGCAGCCTTCGCGGAGGCGCATCGCCGGTACGGCCGGGTGCCCTGGCGAGAGGTGATGGGACCGGCCATCCGTATCGCGCGCCGGGGGTTCCCGCTCGGCGAGGCGGGAGCGTCCTACCTCGCGCTCGTCCACGACAGCGTCTTCGGTTGGCAGCCGGAGAGCTCCGGGGCTGTGCACCGCCCGGACGGCGTCACGCCGCTCGCGACGGGCGAGACGGTCCGCATCGCTCACCTCGCCGACGCCCTGCAGCGGCTCGCGGACGTCGGCCCCGCGGACTTCTACACCGGCGAGCTCGCCGGGGCTCTCGTCGACGACATGCGCGCGAACGACGGCCTGATCGGTCACCGCGACCTGGCCGAGTACGAGCCGCGGGTCTCGCCGGCGCTGCCGGTCTCGGTCGGGGACTGGAGCCTCGCCACCAACCCGCCGCCGTCCATCGGGGGTCCGGTGCTCGCAGCGCTGCTCCTTCTCACGGACCGCCCGCCCGTCGACGGTCCCGACAGCGCCCGCCGGATGGTCGAGGTGCAGCTCGCCGTCCTGCGTCACCGCGCGAGACACCTCGACCTCGCCGAGGACCGCCTGCAGGCGGCCCAGGCGATGCTCGACTCGATCGTCCGCGAGGGGTCGGCATGGGTGCGGACGTCCCCGTCCACCGCCCACGTGAGCGTCGTCGGCGACGACGGCTTCGCCTGCGCGCTCACGGCGTCCGCGGGCTACGGCTCGGGGGTGATGGTGCCGGGCACCGGGATCTGGATGAACAACTCCCTGGGCGAGCCCGAGCTCAACCGGCGCGGCCTGCACGCCTGGGAACCGGGCACGAGGCTGCCGTCGAACATGGCGCTGACGGTCGGCCGTGGGCGCGGGGCGGCCGAGGGGGCGGCGCTGGCGATCGGGTCCCCCGGCGCGGACCGGATCACGACGGCCATCGCGCAGGTGCTGCTCGGTATGGGGCAGGGCCTGGACCTCTCGGACGCCGTCGCCAGCCCCCGGCTGCACGTCGCCCTCTCCGGGCGGGGCGAGGCGCGCGTCGAGTACGAGGAGGGCCTGCGGCTGCCGGAGCTGCCCGTGCCGGCGCGGGAGTGGCCGGGCCGGTCGATGTTCTTCGGGGGGGTGGGTGTCGCCCTGCGCGAGCCCGGCGGCCACCTGCGGACGGCGGCGGACCCGAGGCGGGGTGGCGGGACGGCGGTCGGTCCGGCCGCGTAGGCGCAGGGCGCTTGCCCGAGCAGGCAGGCCCAGATCCTGAGACGGGCGACTCGAAAGGGAAGCCGGTCTCTACCCTCGACGCCATGTCCGAGCCGACGTCCATCAACCTCGCAGTCATCCCCGGCGATGGCATCGGCCCCGAGGTGGTCGCCGAGGGCCTGAAGGTGCTGCAGGCCGCGGCAGCGGGTGCCGGCGTCACGGTGTCCACGACGTCCTACGACTTCGGCGCGGAGCGCTGGCACGCCACCGGCGAGACCCTGCCGGACGGCGCCCTGGAGGAGCTCGCCAAGCACGACGTGATCCTGCTCGGCGCGATCGGGGATCCCACGGTGCCGAGCGGCGTCCTGGAACGCGGGCTGCTGCTGCGCCTGCGCTTCGAGCTCGACCAGTACGTGAACCTGCGCCCGTCTCGGCTGTTCCCCGGTGTGGCGTGCCCCCTGGCGGACCCGGGCGACGTCGTCTTCGTCGTCGTACGAGAGGGCACCGAGGGGCCGTACATCGGCAACGGCGGTGCGCTGCGCGTGGGGACGCCCCAGGAGGTCGCGACCGAGGTCAGCGTCAACACGGCGTTCGGGGTGGAGCGCGTGGTGCGCTACGCGTTCACGCGGGCGCAGGCTCGGCCGCGGCGCAGGCTGACGCTGGTCCACAAGCACAACGTGCTGACCTACGCCGGGCACCTGTGGCGGCGGACCGTGGACGCCGTGGGCCGGGACTTCCCAGACGTCTCGGTCGACTACCTGCACGTCGACGCGGCCACGATCTTCCTCGTGACCGACCCGTCGAGGTTCGACGTCGTCGTCACGGACAACCTGTTCGGCGACATCGTCACCGACCTCGCGGCCGCCGTGACCGGCGGCATCGGCCTGGCGGCGTCCGGCAACATCAACCCGGAGCGGGTGGCGCCGAGCATGTTCGAGCCGGTGCACGGCTCGGCGCCCGACATCGCGGGCAAGGGCGTGGCAGACCCCACGGCCACCGTGCTCTCCGTCGCGCTGCTGCTGGAGCACCTCGGGTATGCGGACGCCGCAGGGCGGGTGACGAGCGCGGTCGCGGCGGACCTCGCCTCACGGGCGCGCACGCCGGGACGGCGCAGCACCAGCGAGGTCGGGGACGCGCTCGCCGCCGCGGTGTCCTAGCCGACGCGGGGCCGTCGTGGGAGGGGCCCGGAGGAGGGACGGGCTCGCGTGGAGGGATCGGATACCGTGCAAACCATGAGTGCTTCCTCGCTGCAGACGTCGACGGGTACCGCGGGCCAGGTGGCCTCGGAGGCCTTCCGGGTCTCCCGGAACCCCGCTCCGACGAGCGACGACCGCCGCAGCGAGATCCTCGAGTCGCCCGGGTTCGGCCGGCACTTCACCGACCACATGGCGCGGGTGACGTGGACGACGGACCAGGGCTGGCACGACGCCCGCGTCGAGCCGTACGGGCCGTTGCAGCTCGACCCGGCGACCGCCGTCCTGCACTACGCGCAGGAGATCTTCGAGGGCCTGAAGGCGTACCGGCACCCCGACGGCAGCATCTGGACGTTCCGCCCCCAGGCGAACGCCGCCCGGTTCCAGCGCTCCGCTCGCCGCCTTGCCCTGCCCGAGCTGCCGGAGAGCCTGTTCCTCGGCTCTCTGGAGGCGCTGGTCCAGACGGACGCCGCGTGGGTGCCGAGCGGCGGTGAGAAGAGCCTCTACATGCGGCCCTTCATGTTCGCCTCGGAGGTCTTCCTGGGGGTCCGGCCGTCCGCCCTCGTCGACTACCTGGTGATCGCCTCACCGGCGGGCGCCTACTTCTCGGGCGGCGTGCAGCCGGTCTCGATCTGGCTGAGCCAGGAGTACACGCGGGCCGCGCCCGGTGGCACGGGCGCGGCCAAGTGCGGCGGCAACTACGCCGCGAGCCTGCTCGCGCAGCAGGAGGCGGCCGCGCACGGGTGCGACCAGGTGGTCTTCCTCGACGCGACCGAGCACCGCTGGATCGAGGAGCTCGGCGGCATGAACCTGTTCTTCGTGCACGACGACGGCAGCATCGTCACGCCGTCGCTGACCGGCACGATCCTCGAGGGCATCACGCGGCTCTCGGTGCTGCAGATCGCCGCAGACCTGGGGCACGAGGTCGAGGAGCGACGGGTGTCGGCCGACGAGTGGCGGGAGGGCGTGTCGTCCGGGCGGATCGTGGAGGTCTTCGCGTGCGGGACCGCCGCCGTCATCACCCCCGTCGGCGAGCTGGTCGAGCCCGGCCGCCGCTCCGTGACGCCCGAGGGCGGCGAGGTCGGAGCCCGCATCCGCGAGACGCTGCTGGACATCCAGTACGGGCGGGCAGAGGACCCGCACGGGTGGATGTACCGGCTGGCGTGACGCGGGAGCTCGACCCTGGCGTTCGCTGACGAGATGGCTGTGATCGCGCCCGGAATGCGGAGTTCCAGCGACCAAGTCGTCAGCGAGGCGCGTGGTCGTCGTCGCCGACGGCCGCTTCGTCCGGATCGCGAGACCCCTGTCCGGATATCGGCTGAGCGTGCCAGACTGGCTCGCGATGAACACCACCACGCTCATCATTAGCTGAGCGCGGAGGCCGGCCACGAGCCGGCATCCGCGCAGACCTCCCGTGCTCACGGGGGGTCTTTTTCGTTGAGGGAGACCCTCTCGACGTGGATCGGCGGAGCGGCCGCGCAGGCGGCGCCGGGACGAGCGGCGGCGATCGGCGGGCGAGCCCGGCCAGGCACCGGCTCTGGCAGGGAACACCACACCCACACGAGAGACACGACATGACCGACCATCCCTTCCATGTCTACGAGGCCTTCCACGTCTACGACACGACCCTTCGGGACGGCGCGCAGCAGGAGGGGCTGTCTCTCTCGGTGGAGGACAAGCTCGCCATCGCCGCCCTCCTCGACGAGCTGGGCGTCGGGTTCATCGAAGGCGGTTGGCCAGGCGCCATTCCGAAGGACACGCAGTTCTTCGCCCGCGCGGCGAAGGAGATCGACCTCCGCAACGCGACCCTCGCAGCCTTCGGCGCCACGCGACGTCCCGGCGGCAGGGCCGACAGCGACGCGCAGGTGCGGGCCCTGCTCGACTCGCAGGCTCCCGTGGTCACGCTCGTCGCCAAGAGCCACCGGGGCCACGTCGAGCGTGCGCTTCGGACGACCATCGCCGAGAACCTCGCGATGATCGCAGACACGGTCACGTTTCTCACCCGCGAGGGACGGCGCGTGTTCCTCGACGCCGAGCACTTCTTCGATGGCTACCGGACCGACCCCGGGTACGCGCTCGAGGTCGTGCGGACGGCGGCCGAGGCCGGCGCCGAGGTCGTCGCGCTGTGCGATACGAACGGCGGGATGCTGCCGGCACAGGTCGCAAGGGCCGTCGGCGAG
>JBKHWX010000137.1:0-17490 GCA_046566325.1 Actinomycetes bacterium
GCACCCACACCACAGAGGCCAAACTTGGCATTGACTAAAAATGGCACACTGTTGAGTTCTCAAGGAACAGACGCACACCAGACACCAACCACCACCGGCCAGCACCCAGGGCAACCGCTCAAACCTAGCACATCCGGAAACCCCACCTCCCCCGCCTCCTTCGGCGGGCGAGCGGCAAGACCCAGCAGAACTGGGGCCGTCGGTGTGAGGAGGATGTCCGCAGGAACCGGCCACTTCGTGTCCGTGCCTTCCTGCGGCCTACTACTGTAACACACCTTGCGACCGTGGTAGTCCCTCTGGACGGCCCTGCGGTCAGCTCCGCGCCGTCACCGCGTCGCCTGCTGCTCCTCCTCCACCTAGGTGGAACAACAGCACACCCGGATCGGGATGCGGGCAGCCCTTGGGTACCTATCTGCGGGCACCGGACTCGGCGAGAGTCGTGGCAGGCCGAACTCGCGGCCACCGACGACACCGAGGGGTTGTGGCCCGACATGACGAGCTCAGCCAGGCAGAGCACCGCGATGAGGAGAGGGATCTCCTCAGTGCGGCGGACGCTCGACCAGACCGCGCTCACCTCACCCGCCCGCCTCTGCTTCATCGTCGAGGAGAAGTACGAGAACGACGTGATGCCCGCCGCCGTGGCGGACGTGCTCTCCTCCTGGGGACACCAGGTCGACGTGCTGCTGCCCAGCGCGAACGTGACGGACCTGTGGCACCTGCTGCCCACCGGCGCGGCAGGCTACGACGCCTACGTCCTCAAGACCGTGTCCTCGGGTCCCGGTCTCAGCCTGCTCGAGGCGGCCGCGGCTGCGGGTGCCACGACCGTCAACGACCACCGGGCCATCAGGCTCGCACGCGACAAGGCCGTGGCCGCGGCCCGAGCGCGAGCAGCGGGTATCCCGTTCCCCCGGACCTACTTCGCGTCGCGGTCCGTCCTGCTCGCCCAGATCCCCGCGGCGGAGTACCCGTTGGTCGTCAAGCCCAACAACGGCAGCTCGTGCGAGCAGATCGTCCGGGTCGACAGCCCGGCCCAGCTGTCGAGGCTGGAGCTCGACGACAGCGGGTTCCTGCTCGCGCAGCCGTACCTGCCGAACCGCGGCTACGACCTCAAGCTCTACAACACGGGCGACGAGGTCTTCGCCGCCGTGCGTCGGTCTCCGCTGCACCCGGGCGCAGACGTGGTCGAGGAGCTCGTGCCGGTCTCGTCGGAGCTGCGCTGCCTGGCCGTCGCCGTCGGCCGCGCCTTCGGCCTGGACATCTACGGGCTGGACGTCGTGGAGACCCCGAGCGGCTGGGTCGTCCTCGACGTCAACGACTTCCCCAGCTTCGGTCTCGTGCCCGAGGCGGCCTGGCGCGTGGCCCGCACCGTCCTGCGCCTGACCCGGCGTGGACCCGCGACCCCCGCCGACTCCCGCTTCGGCGGCCTCACCTTCGACAGCACCACCTTCGACAGCCCTCTGGAGGCAACGGCATGAAGATCCACCTGCTGGCGGAGCCCTCGCCGAACCCGGTGCTGGCCTCGGCTCTGGCGACCCTGGGACAGCAGCACGACGTCCGCGTCTTCGACGCGCAGAGCCTTCCGGGGGAGTACGGCTCGACGGACGAGCTGCGGGAGGAGCGGCCGGACGTCGTCCTGCTGAAGTCCCGCTCCTCGTGGGCGCGACAGGCGGCCCGGAGAGCGGAGCTCGAAGGCAGTGTGGTCGTGAACAGTCCCTCGGCCACCGCCGCGGCTCTGGACCGCGCTGCTACCGCTGCGATCCTGCGCCACGCCGCAGTGCCCTCACCGCGGACCTGGTACTTCCCGGCTCTGAAGCAGCTCGTCGCAGCCGGTGCCTGGCTGCCGTGGCCCTTCGTGGTCAAGAGCCGGACCAGCTCGCGCGAGGACCTCGTCCGCCTCGTTCGGAGCCGGGACGAGGTGGCAGCGCTGCTTCGGGAGTGGGGGGACGAGCCCGTGGTCGTCCAGGAGTTCGCCGCGAACGACGGCTTCGACGTGAAGGTCTGGGTGATCGGCGACGACCTGTCGACGGCAAGGAGGCGCAGCGCGCTGCACTCGACCGACAAGAGCTCGGACGAGCGGCTCGACCCGGACCTTCTTCCCGCCTCGTGGACCCGGGCCGCGAGAAGCGCGGGGACAGCGCTCGGCCTCGACCTCTACGGCGTCGACCTGCTCGTCACCGGCGGCCGTCCCGTGGTGGTTGACGTCAACCCGTTTCCCGGGTTCCGTGGCGCTTCCAGTCCTGCCGACTCCCTCCTGCGGTTCGTCGAGCAGGTCTTCTCCTCGAGGCTGGTGACCGCATGAGCACCACGACCGGCAAGCCGACGCCCAAGACCGCGACCACGGGTAGCGCGACGACCGAGGACGCGACGGGCGGCACGCCGCCGAGCGTGACGAGCGCCGCTGCCGCGCTCGACGGGTTCCTCGCCTCTGCCGGGGGAGATGGGCGTCGTCCTGGGCTGCGCTACCTGCGGCGCAAGCCGGGACGCGGGCTGGTCGCCGTCTTCGGGTCCGCCGGGGACGGCGAGGTGTACACCGTCTCGGTCGAGGAAGCCGCCCTGTCGGGGGTCGCCGGTTCGGCACCGGCACAGGGGCCGACCGTCCGCCGGTTCCCGGACGACCCGCAGCTGCCGCACCTGGCGACCGCCATGACCCCGTCGGCCCACGCCGAGGTCGCCGAGGCCCTGGAGGCCCTGGCCCGGCGCGTGCACGGCGTGCCGCCGTCCTACCAGCTGTGCGGCATCGACGCGGAGCCCCTGCGGTACAAGCCCGGGGACCGCTGCGTGCTGCGCTACCGACTTCGGTTCGCCCCTCGCGACGAGTCCGGGAGCGGTACCGGGCCGAGGACGCACACGCTCGTGGCGAAGCTGTACCGCGACCGTGCCGAGGCCGAGCGGGCCGACGAGCTGCTCCGCAGGCTCGGGTCGGAGGCGGCCATCACCTGGACCGCGCGCCCCCTGGGCCTGCTCGGGCACCTGCCGCTCGCGGTGACCGAGGACCTGGGGAGCGCTCGCGACGCCGTTCCTGCCACGTCCGGGCTGGATGTCATCCGCCCCGGCGACCCTCGTGCCGGCGACGCCGTCCGGGCGGCCGCCCGTGCTCTGGCGGACCTCCACACCAGCAGCGTGGCCACGCAGGGGTGTGCCGACCGAACCGGGGAGGACGAGGCCGGCAAGGCGACGAAGCGCGCGAAGACGCTCCAGCGCTACGTCCCGGACCTGACCCCCGAGATCGCGGAGGTGGTCGACGTCCTGTCCCGGACCCTGACCGGCCTGTCCGACGACGGGCTGCGTCCCGCGCACGGCAGCTACAAGCCGAGCCAGCTGATGGTTCGGGCCGGGCAGGTGTTCCTGGTGGACTTCGACCAGTTCTGCCTGGCCGACCCGGCCCTCGACGTCGGCTACTTCCTCGCGTACCTGCGCCCCTCGGGCCTCTGGTACCGCCGGGCGGGACGGAGGGCTTGGTTCGACGACGCGGCCGCCGTCTTCGTCTCTGCCTACACGCAGCGGCTGGCGGAGCGCGGGGTGTCGTCCGCCGTCTCCACCGCGATCGTGGGCCGCTCGCACGTGTTCACGGCCGCGCTGCTCCTCAAGATCGCCGCGCGACGGGCCAACCGGCTGCACAGTCCCCGACCCGGGGAGGTGGCGGCGGTCCTGCAGGAGGTCCGCCGCTGCCTTGCGACCGCAGAGCAGTCAGGTGTGGCCGTCGGCTGAGAACCGCGCGGCCTCCCCCAGGTCTGCCGACTCCGGAGCACCGTTCGGCTGAGCAGCTGCCGTTCAGCTGAGTACCTGCAGGGAGTCGCGCACCTTCATGAACTCCGACATGTGCTGGTCGAACGTGCCGGGTGGAGCGAAGAAGGCGAGGAGCACGGCTCCGTCCGCGTCCGCCGGCTGCACGACGTCGACCATGACACGGAACTGGGCGCTGGGGTTCTGGGGGTTGGAGGTCACGGCCTCCATCTCGTTCGACCGAGCACCGGAGACGGTGACGTTCGGGTGCATCGACCCGAACTTGGTCGTCTCCGGCAGCAGGTTCCCCACCTGCTGCTGCAGGGCCTGCGGCGAGGACGTGTCGAAGGTGGACGCCAAGGTGTAGATGTACACCCACACGTTGTCCGGCGCGGGATCCGTCACCCACGTCGGGGTGGCCGCCCACTGGTCCGCCGTCTTGTTGAAGAACAGCTGGTCCGCCGCCAGGGGCTTCGGACCCATCACGATGTCACTGGAGGGGCCGACGACGCTCGACCAGCTGGACGGGTAGTCGATGCGGAACGGGACGATCGTCTCGCCGCTCGTGCTCGTGTACGTGCGGAAGGTCTCCTTGAGGACGAAGGAGCGCACGAGGACGACGGCCACGACCACGAGGGCCAGGGCCGCGACCGCCGCGACGGCGACGGTCGGCCAGCGTCCCCATGCTCGCCGCCGAGCTGCGGCGAGCGCCGTCGCGCCCGACCTCTGCTGGTCCTCCTGAAGCTCGACGTCCCCGGCCGCTTCGCCGTCCTCGTACCCGGCGTAGTCCTGCGCCGCGTAGTCGTCCTCGTCGTAGTCCTGGCCGGCGTAGTCCTCGTCCTCGACGTAGTACTCGCCGTCGTCGTACTCGTCGCTCCTGTCGTACCCCTCGTCGTCGTAGCGGCGGCCCTCGTCGACGTCCTCGCGCTGCTCGGACCCAGGAGGCTGCTCGAAGCCACCGGGGCCGCCGAAGCGGCCGCGGCCACCGGGTACGGAGGTCTCCTGGGCGTCGTCCTGGCCGGGAAGCCGCCGTATCGAGTGAGGCGGGAACGACGGATGCTGCGCGCCGCCGGTGACCGTGCGGACGTCGCGCCCCGGCTCCTTCCCTGGCCCGGACCCGAGCGCCTCGCCGCCTTCGCTCTCGGCCCGGCGGCCACGAGAAGAGGGAGGCGAGACCCGCACCGGCATCTGGAGCGCGTACTCCAGGTCCGCGACGAGCTCCTGGCACGAGGGATACCTGTCACCCGGGTCCTTGGCCATCGCCCGCTCCACGACCTCGTTCACCTCGTGGGGCAGGTCCCGGCGGACGGCGGTGACGGGCGGGGGCGACTCCACCAGGTGCGCCCACAGCAGCGCAGCCTCGTCCTCCCGACGGAAGGGCAGCTGGCCCGTCAGGCACTCGAAGAGGACACACCCCAGGGCGTAGATGTCGGTGCTCGGCCCCACCGGCCTGCCCTGGATCTGCTCGGGCGAGACGTAGTCGACCGTTCCCAGGAAGTGGCCGGGGCCGGTCAGCCCCTCGGAGAGGCTCGAGGTGCGCTTGGTGAGCCCGAAGTCGGTCAGGTAGACGTGGTCCCCGCGCTGGTGCCGCGAGTCCTGCCCGCCGGCGACCAGGATGTTCCCCGGCTTGACGTCGCGGTGCACGAGCCCGGCCTCGTGGGCGGAGTCGAGGGCGTTTCCGATCTGGACGAACAGGCGCAGCGTCCTGTCCCCGGCCAGCGTGCCGCCCTCCGACGCGAGAAGTCCCTTCAGGTCGTTGCCGATCACGTACCGCATCGCGATGAACAGCTGCTCGTCCGCCTCGCCCGCCTCGTAGATCGGGATGATGTTCGGGTGGTCGAGGGACGCGGCCAGCCGTGACTCCTTGATGAAGCGCTGCCGGAACTGCTCGCTCTCGGCGAGGTCCGGGGTGAGGAGCTTCAACGCCACCTTCCGGCCGAGGCGGACGTCCTCGGCGCGGTAGACGACCGCCATGCCTCCCCGGCCGATCATCGACTCGATCCGGTAGCCGGCGACCTGGCTACCCGGGGGCTGGACGGTCATGTGTCGTCTCCCAGGTCACCCTGCCGCGTGTCCGCACTGTGGGCAGAAGCGGTCGCCGGGGGCGAGCCTTCTGCCGCACGAGGTGCAGAACTGAGCCTTGGCAGGGAGGGGCTGATCGGGCGCACCGCCACGACGTGAGGGCTGGACGGGAGAGCCGACGCGAGACGGCCTGCTGCCGCTGGCGCCCGCCGGTGGGGTGGACACCCCGCGCTCGCGGTCCGGCACTCCTGCTGGGCCCACTCCTGCTGGGCCCACTCCTGCTGGGCCGCCGTTCGTGCGAGGCCGCGATGCCGGAGCAGCGACCGCGCCGGACGCGTGCCGTGGTGGCGACGCCTGCTTCGCCGACGCCTGCTTTGGGGGGACCTGCTTGGGCACGGGCGTGCCCGGCTGGCTGCCCTGCCCCGCGCGGCTCGGCCGCCCGGCTGACTCCCCTGGAGTTCGCTCTCCGGCGCGAGCACCGGCGACGCCGACGACCGGCGTCCCCCGAGGGGGCGAGGCTGTCGCGGACGGCGGGGGCCGGACGTCCTGCCGCTGCCCGGAGGCCGCCTGCACCGGTACGGGAGAGCGGGCGCCCACCGCCACCTCGCCTGCCGCCACCTCGTCGGCCGCGGGCGTCTCCTCCCGCGCGCGCCGTCGACGAACGAACAGGAGGGCGCCGACGCCCGCGAGCAGCACCAGCACGACGACGGCCAGGACGAGGGGCAGCCGGGACGTGGACGTCGCTGCGGGGGCGACGTCCTGGCCGGTCGCGCTCGCGTCCGGGGCCGCCTGGGTCTGGCCGGGGCCGACCTCCTGCTGCGCCTTCGCGAGACTCTGGTTGGCGACGGCGTGACCGGGGAACAGCGCGAGCGTCTGCTTGAGGGCGGGGATGGCGGCCGCGTAGGCCCCGTTCTTGAAGGGGTGCATCGCTGCCTCGAACGTCGTGTCCACCGGTCCCCGCTGCGGGGTGATGCCTTCCGCCGACAGCACCTTGCGGATCGCGGCCGCGTCAACCAGACGAGGCGGGTTGGCCACCGACTCCTGGCCCTGAGGAGGCACGAGGAAGCCGATGACCTGGCCCTCCTCGGCGACGAGCGGGCCGCCGAGCAGGCCGGCTGGCACCGCCGGGATGAGCTTGTTCTGGTCGGCCAGCTCGTCCTTGCTCAGGCCCTCGGTCTTCAGGGCTGTGCCGCCCACCTGCTGCAGGTGCGTGTCGACGGACTGGAGCGGGTGGTCGGCGTCGGGTGGGCCGGTGAAACCGAGGTCCGAGAGTGCCTGGGCGCCGTTGGTCGACTGCGCGAGCGCGACCGTCGGCAGGCTGGTGGCGCCGCGCACCTGGAGCAGCGCGATGTCCGGGGTGCTCGAGGGCAGCAGCTCGGCCTGCAGGTCGCCGTACTTCGCCTGGTCGGTCACGTAGGGGAAGACCACGTAGGTCGGGGTGACCCGGACGACGCACCCGCCCGCGTCGTTGACCACCTGCGGCGGGTAGCACGCCTGGAGGCGCTGCTGCAGCGGGTCCGTCGGCGGGGCGACCTGCTGTCGCGCGAACGGGTCGGCGGGCATGGGCGTGCCGTACGCCTGGTGGAAGGCCTCGTTGACCGCGAACACCTGCGCGCGGTCGCTGTCCATGGCGGTGATCGACCCGGTGGTGACGACGGCACCGGTCCGTTCGACGACGAACCCGCTCGCCGAGGCCATCACCGGGTGCGAGGTGCTCTGGGTGATGACGATATGGATGCCGGAGGGGTCCCGGGCCTGGCGGTGCTGCACGAGGGCGACGTCGACCTGGGCCTGCGCCTGGACGAAGACCACCCCCGGGGCGGCCCGCTCGAGAGGCGTGGGGTGCTGGTGGGCGGAGGCAGGAGATGTGCCGGAGAGCAGCACGGCGGCGGCCGTGAGACCGACACCCCAGGACATCCTGCGGCGGTGACGAGTCATGTGCGCTCCGCGGGGACGACGCGGCAGGCAAGGCCGCCCTGCGCTGACAGCCCAGGGACTCCCATAGAAGGACTCCCATGTGTGCGCTGTCAACCACAATCGGTGTCTCCGTCAAATGCCGGCGCGGTCCGAGTACGGATCGAGTGCCAGGGGGCGACGAGAGGCGCCAGCAGGATCGACAGGGCGAGATCACAGACCTCGGGCGTGCTGCCGCCGCTCGAGCAGGGCGAGGGTGGGGCCCAGGCGCTGCGACTTCAGCTCGCACCAGCTGCGCACGGCCAGGCGAACGAGCGCGATCGTCCGGTACGCCTCCACGCGCGCCATCAGGAAGTCGACGTCGCCGCTGTTGTCTCGCTGCCGCAGGTACTCGCGGAGGAAGGCCGGTCCCAGGGCCTCGGCGCCGTCCCCGGTGCCTGCCGCCTCCTCCGCGCGGCGCGCCGTGACCGCGAGGGAGGCGGTGAACCGGCCGAGGTCCAGCCCGGGCTCGGCGTGGCAGATCGTGCCGAACTCGACGACGCTGCTCGTCGGACCGTCGAAGAGGACCCGTGACAGGTCGAAGTCCCCGTGCGCCACTGTGGAGGCCATCGGGACGTCGGCTGCGACGCTCTGCGGCTCGTCGAGATGTTCGTGCAGAGCGGACGCGAGCCGAGGGGCCAGGGGCGCCAGGTCCTCGACCTCGGCCCGGGCCCGGTCCAGCTCGTCCGCGAACGTCCGGGCCGGCCCTGTCGGCGCCGAGGACTCGTGCAGGGCGGCGGCGATCCTCCCGGCGGTGCGGACGGCGTCCCGGGCGGTCAGCTCGGCCGGCGCAGGTGGGAGGCCGGCGCCGGCTCGCGCGCGGATCAGCGCGGGCAGCTGCGGCGCGCCGGGCACGGCCTCGAGCAGGGTCAGCCGAAGGTCCGGGAGGTAGGCCTGGAACCGAGGCACGAGGAAGGGCAGGGCGTTGCGGCCGCCGAGCGACTCGCGGCGCAACGCGCTCACGGCGGGTCCGACCAGGGCACCCGCCGCGTCGCGGTAGACCTTCCCGTACACCACCTGCTTGAGCGTCCGCCGGCTCGGCTGCAGCCGCCACACCAGCTCGTACCGCAGCACGCAGGTCCCCCGCCCGTAGCGCACGACCTCGACCCCGCAGCCCTGCAGGGTCAGACCCTCCACCGCGCTCGTGAGGGCCGGCCCGAGCATCACCATGAGCTCTTCCGGGTCGGTGGCCAGCACCAGCCCGGGCAGGGCAGGGTCCAGCGGGAAGGCGTGCAGGACCAGGGACAGGTCCGGCACGAGCATCGCCAGCCGCGAGAACATCACCAGGTCGGGGCGGTCCTCCAGCCGCTCGGCCAGGGGCTCCGTGGCCACCAGCCAGCCACGTGCGAGGTCGGGGACGGGGAACAGCCGAGCACCGACGACCGCCTCGGCTCGGTCTCCGCCGTCGCGCCGTCTCAGCTCCAGCCGGTACTGCAGCCTCGCGCCTGTTCCCGGCTCGACGAGCGGCTCCCCGGGCAGTCAGGAGACCAGCTCCCAGTCCTCGACGAGCATCCGTTCGAGCCGAGGCGCCATCTCCGTCGCGCTGAGAGCCTCGGCCAGCCCGGGGACGACGCGGGCCAGAGCAGGCGATCGCAGCGGGTCCTGGTCGAAGGCCAGGGCGCCGTCGTCTGCGCCTGGAAAGGCGGGCGAGCCGGGAGAGACGCCGCCGGGCTCCAGCGCGGACGACGGCACCCAGCCGGCGAGGCTGAGGAACTCCTCCTTCGACGCGGGAAGCGGTACGGCCTCGGTGAGCGCGGTCTCGAAGCGCTCCCGCTCGGCCGGCTCCGCGTGGTCCAGGTCGAGCTCGTCGGCCACGGAGATCCTGCTCGGCTGCCCGGGGGGCTCGAGCGGGATGCCCGGCGTCTTCTCGGCGCTGCCGACCCGGTCGGCCACATCGGCTCGCTCGCCGAAGTCCGGTCTCGCGACGAAGGGGCTTCTGGCTTCGCTCGCGGGTCTGGCTGCACCGCCCGCGGCCGCGGCCAGGCGGCCTCGCTCCGGCGGTCGGCGCTCCTGCGGACGGCCTCGCTCCTGCAGGGAGCGGCGTTCCTCGGCAGCTGCCGCGACGAAGCTCCCGGCTGCCGCAGGCGCGGCCGTGGCCGCCATCACCTCGCCGAACTGCCGTGCGTAGAGCTCCGCGTACAGGCCGCCGCTCTCCAGCAGGTCGGCCGGGTTGCCCTCCTCGAGGATCCGGCCCGCAGAGATCACGAGCACACGGTCGACGGTGCGGATCAGGTTGAAGTCGTGCGACACGATCACCGTGGAGCGGTTTCGCGTGAGGTCCTGCAGGGCCGCCGCGACGAGGTCGGAGGACTCGGCGTCGAGACCGGTGGTGGGCTCGTCGAGGATCAGGATGGGTGCGTCCCGCACGAACGCACGGGCGATCGCGAGACGTTGCCGCTGGCCGCCGGACAGGGTGGCGGCGCGCTCTCCCAGGACGGTGTCGTAGCCGTCCGGCATGTCCGTCACGAAGGCGTGCGCGTTCGCCTGCCTGGCTGCGCGCACCACGTCCTCGCGGGTGGCGCCCTCGCGGCCGTACGCGATGTTCTCCGCCACCGTTCCGCGCAGCAGCACCGTCTCCTGCAGGACCATGCTGATCTGCGCGCGCAGCGACGCGAGCGTGAAGCCGCGGATGTCGTGCCCGTCGAAGAGGACGGCGCCCGCGTGAGGGTCGTACAGGCGGGGCAACAGCTGGGCGATCGTGCTCTTCCCGGCTCCGCTGTGACCGACCAGTGCGACGACCTCCCCCGCGGCCATCCGGAAGCTCACCGAGTGCAGGGCGAGGCGACCGCCCGTCCCCTCGCCCCCGTCGTCCCCCAGGCCGTGGTACGCGAAGCTGACGTCGCGGAACTCGATGTCGCCGCGCAGAGGAGGCGCCGGGCGTGCGTCCGGGGAGTCGACGACGGTGGGCTCGCGGTCGAGCAGCTCGGAGACCCGCTCGACGCTCGCGTAGACGGCGGCGACGCGGTTCCACTGCTTGATGATCCGGCGGACCGGCTTGAACATCCCTTGGATCAGGAGGATGAACGCGATCAGCAGGCCTGCGCTGAGCGTCCTGCCGGCCACGAGCTGGGCGCCGACGAGGATGACGACGGCGATGCCCAGGGACTCCATCACGCTGACCGTGAAGCCGAACACGGCCTCGAGCCGCGCCGTCCGCACGACCGCGTCCCGCGCGGAGCGGCTCTGCGACGCGAACTTCTGCTGCTCGCGCTCCGCGCTGCCGTAGACCTGGACGAGGCTGATGGCGGAGAGCATCTCCTGGGCTGTGGACGCCAGGTCCCCCTCGCTGGTGCGCAGCTGCTTGGACGCCTTCTTGATCCGTCGCGCGAAGACGTTCGAGACGGCCGTCAGCAGGGGCACCATGACGACGGCGAGCACCGCGACCTGCCAGGACTGCCAGAAGAGGTAGGCCATGGTGGCGGCAAGGGTCAGCGCGCTGCCGACGAGGTCGCTGACGGAGTCCTCGACGAAGTCCTCGACGGCCTTCACGTCGCCGGTGAGCCGCGTGAGCACGTCGCCGGTACTGCGCCGCAGGTGGAAGGCGAGCGGCAGCTTCTGCAGATGGGCGAACAGCGCGCCGCGCAGGTTGAAGCCGAGGGTGCGGCCCGCCCTCGACAGCGAGATGTCGGCGAGCGAGGACGACGAGCTGTTGACCGCGGTGGCGATGACGATGCCCACGGCTATCAGCGGGACGGTCGCCCCGACCGACGGGGTGAAGCCGAGGATGGTCGGCCTGACGTCGTCCTTGAGGAAGTTGGTCAGGTGGCTGATCAGGTCGGGCACGGCGACCGCGGTGGCGGCCTCGAGCGACAGCAGGACGGCGGCGAACAGGAACGATCTCCGCTGGCCGGTGCTGAAGTGTCTGAACAGGCCGAGGGTGCGGCGCAGGTCGCCGCTGCCTCGCTTCTGGGGCCGACTGGGCACGCGTTCCTCCAGGGGGGACCGCTCGCCCGGCCAAGGCTAGTCCCGTGCCGTCCCCCGGGAGCGGAAAAAGTCGACGGAGCGGGAGAACCGAGGGACGCAAGAACCGAGCACGCCGGCGGCAGGGCTCACGAGCGTGGGTGCCGGGCCGTCTCCTCGACCGCGTCGGCAAGGTCCTGGGCGGTGGGGTACCGGCGGGCAGGGTCCGGGTGCAGCGCGGTGACGACCACCCGACGCTCGGCGTCCGTCATGTCCTCACCCAGCTCGGGCTGGCTGCGAAGGTAGATCCGGACCGCCGTGAACGGGTCGGCGGAGACGAGTGCCGGGAACAGCCCGTGCCCCGTGAGGGCCCGGTGCAGCGTCACCCCCAGGGACCAGATGTCGCTCGCACGGCCCGCGGGACGCCCCCTCATCAACGCCGGGTCGACGAGCTCCAGGTGGGCGCCGCCCAGTCCCGCGCCCAGCCCGCTGAGCGTCTGCCCGTGGGTGAGGTGGTGCCCGACGGCCGGCTCCGCGAGGACGGCGCCTCCCCGGTCGAGCAGGATGTTGTTCGGCCCGATGCCCCGGTGCACCAGACCGGCTTCGTGCATCTCGTGGGCCCCGCGTGCCGCCCTGGCGACGGCGGACAGGCGCTCACGTCGCGTCAGCTCCCGCATGGGGGCGGCCAGGCAGCCCATGCCCTCGTGCCGCATCGCGTAGAAGACGGCGCCGCCGTCCACGCCGACCTCGTACAGGGGAAGCAACCACGGCGACGCGAGCCCGGCGAACAGGCTCAGGTCGTCGGCGACCTTCTCGAACCCGTCGGCCGCGTCGAACGACAGCACCTTGAGCGCCAGGCTCTCGCTGCCGAGGCCCAGGCGTCCCGGCGTCCTCGCCAGGTACACGCGGCTGTGCTCTCCCCGCCCCAGCTCGCGCAGCAGCACGTAGTCACCGATGCGGTCCATCACGCCTGCCTCACCGCACGGCCTCCGGGGGCACGGGCTCGCGCCACGAGTCGAAGAGGAGCTGCCGCTTGCCCAGCCTCAGACGGTCCCCGTGCGCCAGGGCGACCGGCACCTCGGGGGGCAGCCGGCGCCAGGGGCCGCTCGCACCGTTCCGGCTCAGGAACGTCCCGTTGGCGGACCGCGCGTCCGTGAGCAGGACCTTCCAACCCGAGACGGTCAGCCGCGCGTGGATGCGCGAGGTGCTGCGTGCCGCGTCCCGCAAGGGCAGCGAGGAAGCGTGCCCGCCCAGCACCTCGGGTGAGCGGTCGGCCTCGCGGCCGATCACGTAGT
Organism: Actinomycetes bacterium; assembly: GCA_046566325.1. Classification (GTDB taxonomy): domain Bacteria; phylum Actinomycetota; class Actinomycetes; order Actinomycetales; family BWSM-131; genus BWSM-131. Next base: position 12,894 of record JBKHWX010000137.1, read on the forward strand.
TGCCCGTCACGGTGTAGATCGTCCCGCCGTCGGTGACGAGGATGCCGAGCGGCGGCCGGGGCATCCTCACCCGGGCCTGGTCGGCCGGTATCGGAGTGCCGCACGAGACGCACGTCGGCAGGTCCGGGTCGTTGAAGTGCCCGCGGCTGCAGAGGACGCCGTCCACGAGGACGTCGGACGGCTTCCCCGCGCCGCCGTGTGCCGGACGGCGGCCGGTGTCGCCGGCGACCGGCAGCGGTGGACGCCGTCGTCCGTGAGGCCGGTGCGCGTCGTCCGAGGTGCGGGCGCACTCCCCGAGGAGGAGGGACCGGAACTGGAGGGCCGGCCGCAGCGTCGTCATCCCGGTCTCGACGGGTTCGCGAGGAGGGACGGCCGAGTCCGCAGCAGGCGGCTGCGCAGGCACGCGCTCGGCCGGGACGCGGACGAGCGTGACCGCGGCGCCCGGGACCGTCCCCGTCTCCAGGTCGAGCGGGAGCCCGGGATCGGAGGCAAGGGACGTGTCGAGAGGAAGGGAAGGATCGAGGGCAGCGGGGACGTCGGCGGACGGGGCGTCCCGGGAGCCGACCACGACCGCTTGCCACGCGTCGTCCTCGAGCACCTGCTCCGCCACGCGCGCGTCGGCCGGCTCGGAGCGCTCCGCGGCGCCGCCGTCCACCAGGAGCCGGACGGCGGGCGTGAACAGCGCGCGCACGGCGCCGCCGACGCGGACGAGCAGCGCGAAGTCGGGAACCTCGGCCGCATCGCTGGACTCGACCATCGCCCGGGCTGCACGAAGGCGTCCGTGGCCGGCCGGCTCGGCCCGCCGGCAGAGCCGGAGCAGCTCCTGAACCAGCTCGTGCTGGGAGGCGGCAGCGGCGGGGACCACGAGGAGGCTGTCCCCGCGGCAGTCGACGACGCCCGACCCGGGGTGCACGCGGACGCGCGCCCACCCGGTCCACGAGGCGGGCGGGCTGCCGGTCGCCGGCTCGGACATCACTCACCTACCACTACTCGCGCGCTTGCCAGTCTGCATCGCGGACGGCGCACCGCGTCAGTGCCCGGACCTGGCCAGGGCCCGGTCCAGCTTCACGGCCGTCCTGATCAGGCCGAGGTGCGTGAATGCCTGCGGGAAGTTGCCCAGCGCCTCCCCCGAGGGCCCGATCTCCTCGGAGTACAGCCCGACGTGGTTGGCGTAGGTCAGCATCTTCTCGAAGATGTGCCGAGCCTGCTCCAGACGGCCCGCGCGGGTGAGGGCCTCGACGTACCAGAAGGAGCACAGGTTGAACGTGCCCTCCGGCTCGTCGAAGCCGTCGCTGCCGTCGGTGTGGTAGCGGTGCACGAGGCTGTCGGTGACGAGCTCGTCCTCGATCCGCTCGAGGGTCGCGAGGAACCGAGGGTCACGCGCGCCGGTGAACCGCACCAGCGGCATCATCAGCGCCCCGGCGTCGAGCGTGGAGGAGCCCGGGTACTGCACGTACGCCCCGAGCTGGGCGTTCCAGCCGTTCTCCTGGATCTGCAGGTAGGCACGGTCGGCAGCCTGCCGCCATGCCGCCACCGGCGCCGGGAGCCCGCGCCTTCGGGCGAGCTGGCCGGCTCGCTCGAAGGCGACCCACGTCATGAGGGTCGAGTAGGTGAACCGGCGGGTGGGGCCACGCACCTCCCACACGCCGTGGTCGGCCTCCTCCCAGTGCTTCTCGAGCCAGTCGAGCTGTCGGCCGAGCGCCGTCCACAGCTCGTAGGAGACCGGCTGGCCGCTCTTGTCGTAGAGGTAGACCGAGTCCATGACCTCGCCGAGGATGTCCAGCTGGAGCTGGGCCGCCGCACCGTTGCCGATCCGCACCGGGCGGGAGTCCCGGTAGCCGCTCAGGTGGTCGAGCGTCGTCTCGTGGCCCACGACCTCCCCGTCGATCCCGTACAGGATGTGCAGCCCGTCCTTGGCCACCCGCGCCTCGGTGCAGCGGTTGCCCAGCCAGGTCATGAACGAACCGGCCTCCTCCGTGAAGCACAGCCGCATCAGGGCGTAGACGGTGAAGGCCGCGTCACGCACCCACGTGAAGCGGTAGTCCCAGTTGCGCGTGCCACCGATCGCCTCGGGCAAGGAGGTGGTGGGCGCCGCCACGAGAGCGCCGGTCGGCTGGTACACGAGCAGCTTCAGTGCGAGCGCGGACCGCTCCACCATCTCCCGGTAACGGCCTCGGTAGCGGGACTGCCGGACCCACCGCTGCCAGTACTCCAGCGTGGCGCCGAGCAGCTCGTCGACCTCGGCCATCTCCAGCGGCTGGGGGGACCCGCGGCGCGAGAGCGCCAGCGCCAGGCTCTCCCCCTCCTCAAGGACCGGGTGGGCCACGGCCGCGGAGCCGTCGGCGCTCAGCGGGACGGTCGAGCGGAGGACGAGCTGCGCCAGCGGCGAGAAGAAGAAGGCGCCGGAGCCCTCCACGATGTCGACCTCGGTTCGAGCGCGCCCGTAGTCGAAGGCGGGTGCGCAGCGGACGTCCACGTCCACCCGCCCACGCACGGCGCGCACCAGGCGCACCAGCTGGTGCGCGCCGCCCCTGCCGCGCCCGTGCTCGTGCGGAACCATGAAGTCGACGACCTCGCCGACGAAGTGCTCGCCGAGGAAGCGCGTCACCAGGACGTTGGAGTCCGGCAGGTACATCTGCTTCACCCGGCGGGCCCCGGGGCACCGGACGGTGAACTTGCCGCCTCGCTCCTCGTCGAGGATCGACGCGAACACCGACGGCGAGTCGAACCGGGGCAGGCAGAGCCAGTCGATGTCACCGTCGGTGGAGACGAGCGCCGCGGTGTGCAGGTCGCCGATGACGCCGTGGTCCTCGATCGCAGCCGTCATGGGCTCCTCGCAGGTCGGGCGCCTGACATCCGGTCCTGTCGCGCGGGCCGGTGCGGGCGGATCCAGGGAGGGTCAGCGTAGTGGCGGAGGGCGGGAACGGTGTGGGCTTCGGGGATGCCGCGACCGCGGGCCGCCTCGTACGGTTGGCGTATGCGGGGCGAGCGATGAGCGGGTCAGACGAGCGCTCCGGGTCCTTGCCCTGGCCAGGCGCCGAGGGCGCCTTCTTGATGTATCGGGACGACACGGGCGCGCAGCGCTCCTTCGCGCTGGAGGACAGGACGTCGGTGACCATCGGGCGAGGGTCGGCGTCCCTGCTACGGCTCGCGTGGGACGAGCGGGTCTCCCGGGTGCACGCCCTGCTCGAGATGGTCGGGCACGACTGGACGCTCGTCGACGACGGGCTGTCCCGCAACGGGACGTTCCTGAACGGCGAGCGGCTGAGCGGCAGACGCAGGCTCCGGGACGGCGACACGTTCGTGATCGGGTCGACGTCCTTCCGGTACCGGGACGGCGGTGCAGCCACCTCCCAGCGGACCAAGGTGGGCGAGCAGCTCGTCACGGCGGCCTCCCTGTCCCCCACGCAGCGGCAGATCGTGACCGCGCTGTGCCGCCCGTACAAGCACGACGACCCCTACGCCACCCCCGCGTCGAACCAGCAGATCGCCGACGAGCTGTTCCTCAGCGTGGACGCCGTCAAGACGCATCTACGGACTCTCTTCCAGAAGTTCCACATCGAGGACCTGCCGCAGAACCAGAAGCGGGTGAAGCTGGTGGAACGTGTCCTCGGGCTCGGGATCGTCTCGCGCCGCGATCTCTGAGCTGCTGCAGGTGCAGGACGGCGGCCCCCTCGGGAGCGGGCGGGGTACCGCGTGCAGGGGGCCGCCGCAATCCCGTGCTCCTCAGTGCGACGACCCCGCAAGGTGTGTCTTTCCTCCACCCAGGGTGCCTATCGACGGTGCTGCCGCTCGGCGACAGTTTCTGACAGGTCGAAATCTTCCCCGACCGAGGGAACCCGAGCCGACCTCAGCAGAAGGGAACAGCATCATGTCTCGTCCAGCAGCTTCCCGGCGGACCGTCCTCGCGCTCGCCGTGCCCCTGGCGCTCGGAACCGCGATCGGCGTGGCGGCACCGACCCTGTGGTCGGCCTCCGGCTCGGCTGCGACACCGCCGGCGTCCGCCGCCGCGGTGAGCACGCCGTCGCCGAGCGCGGTCACCGCCGGCCCGGACGCGGCAGGGGCCGCAGCCACGACGCCCACCCAGCCGACGACCCCGAGCGTGGCGACGAGTGCGCCCGCCGCGCCGAACGCCAGCCCGCTGAGCCTTCCGGACGCACTGGCCGTCGCCGTCTCTGCAGTGTCCGGCCGGGTCGTCGAGGCCAAGGAGGACACCGAGGTCACCGGCCTCACCTACGACGTCAGCGTCGCGCGTCCCGACGGGCTGGTCACCGAGCTCGCGATCGACGCGGCGACCGGCCACGTCCTGAGCAGCAAGATCAAGGACTGACTGAACCGCCAGCTACGCCGTGGACCCGACCCACATCCGCCCCGCAACCCACCCACAGCCACGTCAGAGCAGTAAGGAACTCGAGGAGAAAATAATGCCAACTGTCCGCGTCGCGATCGTCGGTGTCGGCAACTGTGCCTCGTCCCTCGTCCAGGGCGTCCACTACTACGCCGACGCCGACCCGTCGGGCTTCGTGCCCGGCCTCATGCACGTGCAGCTCGGCGACTACCACGTCCGCGACGTCGAGTTCGTCGCCGCGTTCGACGT
>JBKHWX010000138.1:0-5572 GCA_046566325.1 Actinomycetes bacterium
GCACCCACACCACAGAGGCCAAACTTGGCATTGACTAAAAATGGCACACTGTTGAGTTCTCAAGGAACAGACGCACACCAGACACCAACCACCACCGGCCAGCACCCAGGGCAACCGCTCAAACCTACTTGAACCGGGCGGAGCAGGTCAAATCGGCTTCCGCCGACGAGGTGCACGGTCCCGGACTTCCGAAACCCGCGATGAGAACGAGGCATTCCCGGCCCGGTTGCCCGAGTCGTCGTGCCGCGTGTCGTTGCAGGCTGGAAGGTCAGCGACCGGACCGGCCACCGTGTTGGTGTCCGTTGCTCGCGCCTCGCCGACGTCCGCAAGGTTACGAGACCGCGCCTCCGAGGGTCAAATCCGCCCCTGCCGGCACGGCTTCGACGGCTCCCAGCGTCCGCCGGCCGCGCCGGACGACGAGCCACCGACCGTGCAGGAGGGCGTCGGGACCGACCAGGGCGTCGCCGTCCGTGACCTTCTCGTTGTTGACGTAGGCGCCGCCCTCGTCGACCGTCCGGCGTGCGGCCTTCCTCCCGGCCGCGAGGCCGGTAGCCACCAGCATCTCGACGGCGGTCAGCCGGTCCCGCGGCACGGCGGCGGCCGGCAGCTCGGCGAGCGCGTCCGCGAGCGTCGGTGGGTCGAGGTCCCTCAGGTCACCCCGCCCGAAGAGCGCCGCGCTCGCCTCTTCGACGTGGCGCGTCGCCAACTCGCCGTGGACGAGGGCGGTGACGTCGCGGGCGAGCACCCGCTGCGCCTCCCGTGCCTGGGGCCGCTCGGCCGTGGCCTTCTCGAGTGCCTCGATCTCCTCCCGGGTGCGCCAGGTGAGCATCCGCAGCATCGAGCCCACCACGGCGTCCTCGACGTTGAGGAGGTACTGGAAGAAGGCGTACGGGGAGGTGAGGTCCGGGTCGAGCCAGAGGGCGCCCCCCTCGGTCTTGCCGAACTTCGTGCCGTCAGCCTTCAGCAGCAGAGGCGTGGACAGGCAGTGCACGGTCGCACCCTCGACGCGGTGGATCAGGTCGACGCCAGCGGTCAGGTTGCCCCACTGGTCACTGCCTCCGGTCTGGAGCACGCACCCGTAGCGCCGGTACAGCTCCAGGAAGTCCATCCCCTGGAGCAGCTGGTAGCTGAACTCGGTGTAGCTGATGCCCTCCTTGGACTCCAGGCGCCGGGCCACCGAGTCCTTCGTCAGCATCTTGTTGACGCGGAAGTGCTTGCCGACGTCCCGGAGGAAGTCGATGGCGGACAGGGGCGCCGTCCACTCGAGGTTGTTCACCATCCGCGCTGCGTACGGTCCGGTGAAGTCCAGGAACGGCTCGATCTGGACGCGGATCCGCTCGACCCAGTCCGCAACGGTCTCGGACGAGTTCAGTGTCCGCTCGGCCGTGGGCCGAGGATCGCCGATCAGGCCCGTGGCGCCGCCGACGAGGGCCAGCGGGAGGTTGCCGGCCTGCTGGATCCGCCGGACCGTCAGCACCTGTACCAGGTGGCCGACGTGGAGGCTCGGCGCGGTCGGGTCGAAGCCGCAGTAGTAGGTGACCGGGCCCGCGGCGAGCGTCTCCCGCAGCCGGGCCTCGTCGGTGGACTGCGCCACCAGCCCGCGCCACTGCAGCTCGTCGAGGATGTCGGTCACCGAGGGTCCCTTCCGGCCGGAGATGCCTCCAGCCTGCCGGATCCCCGGTTCGCCGGTCCAATGCGGCCGGACCACTGCGGGCGGGCCAGTGTGGGTCGATCAGGCTGACCGATCAGCGCGGTCTGACCAGCGCGGTCTGAACCAGCGCGGTCAACCAGCGCGGTCAACCAGCGCGGTCCGATCTGGTCGCACTACGCGGCCCCGGCCCGTTCAGCCGTTCGTGCCGCGCAGGGAGTCCTCGTGCAGCAGGTCGAGCTGCGAGCGCAGGACGCTCTCGATCCGTTCGCGGGTGGCCAGCTCCAGAGCCTCGAGGCGCTCGACCTCGGCCTGCAGCTCGTCCACACGCGCGGCCATGCCGGCGACCTCCTCCGCGGCCTGCGCCTGGATCTGGTCCGCCTCGGCCACGGCGGACGCGACGACCTGGTCCGCCATCTGCTCGGCCAGGCGCAGGGTCCGGACGGCGCGCACGGGCAGGTCCATGTCGGGTCCTGGCGCCTTCCGGTCGCCGGGCTCGCGAAGGGCGTCGGCCCGGCCGCCGTCCACCGCGCCGTCCTTCGATGCCTGCATCTCGCCCGGAGTCGCGTGCCGGGCGTCCGCGTTCTGCTCGCTCCCGTCGCCCTCCCCGGACCCCACACCGTTCCCGGCCGGTGCTCGATCCGGCTCGGCCGCGCCGAGCCGCTCGAGCTCACGCTCGACGTCGTCGAGGAACGCGTCGACGGCCCGGACGTCGTAGCCGCGGAAGACCACCCGGAACTGCGCCGCGCGCACGGCCGCGACGGTGATGCGCCGCGCGACCTCGGCGTCGGCAGAGGCAGCGACGACGCTCTGCACGGTGTCAGTGGTGCTCGGCACTGTTTCGACGGACGGCACTGTTTCCACGGACGGCACTGTTTCGACGGACATGGCTCTTCCTCATCGTGTGCTGTTGCGGGTCGAGGACCGCGCCGCGACGGCTCCTGCTGCCCGACCGCGGTGCTGCCGGGCGGCCACAGGTCCTCCGTGGGGTAGGTCAGGCGGCGACGCGGGCCGGAAGGCTCTGACGCACCCCAAGAGCGACCGGCCGAGTCGCCTGATACAGGGGTTCCGCCTGCGTCGAGGCGGAGCTCACCTGCTGGCGCGGCGCCGCGGCTGGGCGGGGCGGTACACCGAGACGCTGGGTTCGCCGTCCAGCCAGAAGCGCCAGGGGTGCACCTCGGCGTCCCCGCCCACTCCGCGGACACCCACGCGCGGACCCGTTCGGACAAGCCCGCTGGCGCCCGCCGCGCCGGGCAGCAGCCGCAGCCGCCCTCGGGAGGAGCAGACGTCGTCCCCGTTGTGCTCGCGCGTCAGCCCGAGAGCCTGCGCGAGGCGGGCCGGCCCACGCGCCAGGTCGCGATCCGTGCGCGCCGCGAGCCGGCGAGCGCGGGCGAGATCGAGGCCGCCGACGACCTCACCGGCGCGCAGCAGCACGGCCGACGCCCGGCCCTCCTCTCCGCAGACGACGTTCGTGCACCAGTGCATCCCGTAGGTGAAGTAGACGTAGAGATGGCCGGCCTCGCCGAACATCACCTCGTTGCGCGCTGTGCGACCCCGGAAGGCGTGAGAGCCCGGGTCAGCCTGGCCCTCGTAGGCCTCGACCTCGGTGAGCCGGACGGCGACCGTTCCGTCGCTGCTCTCGTGGACGACGACGGCGCCGAGCAGGTCGGGCGCCACCTGCAGAGCGGGGCGGGCGAGACAGGACCTCGGGATCGGCTGGAGGGAGGAGGTCAGGGCTGCCGACGACGGATCTTCGAGCCCAGCCACACCAGCGGATCGTACTTGCGGTCGACGACGCGCTCCTTCAGCGGGATGATCCCGTTGTCCGTGATCTTGATCGCCTCCGGACACACCTCGGTGCAGCACTTCGTGATGTTGCACATCCCGACGCCATGCTTCTCCTGCGCCTCGGCCCTGCGGTCACGCGCGTCGAGCGGGTGCATGTCGAGCTCGGCGAGGCGGATGAGGAACCGAGGGCCGGCGAACCGCTGCTTGTTGTCCTCGTGGTCCCGTATGACGTGGCAGACGTTCTGGCAGAGGAAGCACTCGATGCACTTGCGGAACTCCTGGGACCGTCCGACGTCCACCTGGGCCATCCGGTACCCACCGGGCTCGACCCCCTTCGGTGGCTCGAACGCGGGGATCTGGCGGGCCTTCTCGTAGTTGAACGAGACGTCGGTGACGAGGTCGCGGATGACGGGGAACGTGCGCATCGGCGTCACGGTGACGACCTCGTCCTCGGTGAAGGTGCTCATCCTGGTCATGCACATGAGCCGCGGGTGCCCGTTGATCTCGGCGCTGCACGAGCCGCACTTGCCGGCCTTGCAGTTCCAGCGGACGGCGAGGTCCTGGGCCTGGGTCGCCTGCAGCCGGTGGATGATGTCGAGGACCACCTCGCCCTCGTTGACCTCCACGCGGTAGTCGGTGAGCTGCCCGGACTCCGTGTCGCCGCGCCAGACCTTGAACTTCGCCTCGTAGCTCACATCTCCCCCTCGGCGGCCTCGACCCGCGTGAGCTCGTCCTCGGTCAGGTACTTCTTGAGCTCGCCGGAGTCGAACAGCGCGAGCAGGTCGGGGCGGATCACGGGCACCTGCTGACGGTGCAGGACGACGTTCCCCTCGTCGTCCAGGGAGCACGCGAGGTTGATGCCTCGCCACTGGGCGTCCATCTGCGGGTGGTCCTCGCGGGTGTGGCCGCCGCGGCTCTCCGTCCGCTCGAGGGCGGACAGCGCGACGCAGCGCGAGACGAGGAGCATGTTGCGCAGGTCGAGGGCGAGGTGCCAGCCGGGGTTGAACTGCCGGTGGCCCTCGACGGACAGGTGCTGGGCCCGCTCCTCGAGGTGGTCGAGGCGGGTGAGTGCCTCCCGCATCTCGCCCTCGCGCCGGATGATGCCGACGAGGTCGTTCATCGTCTGCTGCAGCTCGCTGTGGAGGGTGTACGGGTTCTCGCCGCCCTCCTCGGTGAAGGGGGCCACGGTGGTCGCTGCCGCCTCGGCGATCTCGTCGTCCTGCAGGTTCGGACGACGGCTGCCCAGGGAGCGCACGTACTCGGCGGCGCCCGTGCCCGCCCGCTTGCCGAATACCAGCAGGTCGGACAGCGAGTTCCCGCCGAGCCGGTTCGACCCGTGCATCCCGCCCGCGACCTCGCCCACCGCGAACAGGCCGGAGACGGCGGTCGCCTCCGTGTCGGCGTCCACGTCGACGCCGCCCATCACGTAGTGGCAGGTCGGCCCGACCTCCATGGGCTCGGCGGTGATGTCGACGTCCGCGAGCTCCTTGAACTGGTGGTGCATCGACGGCAGCCGCCGGATGATCTCCTCCGCGGGCAGCCGGGTGGAGACGTCGAGGAAGACGCCTCCGTGCGGCGTGCCGCGGCCCTCCTTGACCTCGTTGTTGATCGCCCGGGCCACCTCGTCGCGCGGCAGCAGCTCAGGGGGCCGCTTGTTGTTGTCGGGGTCGGTGTACCAGCGGTCCGCCTCATCCTCGGACTCGGCGTACTGCCCCTGGAACACGTCCGGCACGTAGTCGAACATGAACCGGCGGTTCTCCGAGTTACGCAGCACCCCGCCGTCCCCGCGGACCGACTCGGTGACGAGGATGCCCTTCACCGACGGAGGCCAGATCATCCCGGTGGGGTGGAACTGGACGAACTCCATGTTGATCAGCCGCGCGCCGGCGCGGAGCGCAAGTGCATGGCCGTCGCCGGTGTACTCCCAGGAGTTGCTCGTCACCTTGAAGGACTTGCCGATGCCCCCGGTGGCGAGGATCACCGCGGGGGCCTCGAACAGGACGAAGCGCCCCGACTCGCGCCAGTAGCCGAAGGCGCCGGCGACCGGTCGCGACGAGGTGCCCGCCCCGTCGCCGTCCGACGCCTCTCCGTGCAGCAGGTCGGTGATCGTCAGCTCGGGGAAGACGCGGATGCGCG
>JBKHWX010000139.1:0-4556 GCA_046566325.1 Actinomycetes bacterium
TCTGCCGCCAGGAGGGCGGCGCCGGGTTCATGGCCCTCGCCGAGGGCCGGCTGACGAAGCGCCCGGGCGTGGTGATGGTCACCCGCGGCCCAGGCGCCGCCAACGCGGCGATCGCCGTCCATACCGCGTGGCAGGACGCCACGCCGCTGCTGCTGTTCGTGGGGCTGATCCCCGTCGCCGACCGGGCTCGCGAGTCGTTCCAGGAGTTCGACCTGAACGGCTGGTTCGGGACGACGGCCAAGAAGGTCGTGACCCTCGACTCGGCGGACCGCGCGGCCGAGATCGTCGCGGACGCCGCGCACCTCGCGACGTCCGGACGGCCCGGCCCCGTCGTCATCGGCCTGCCCGAGGACGTACTGCTGCTGCCGTGCACCGTGTTCCCGGTGCGTCCGCGTGCCGTGGCCACCGGTGCCGTCTGCGACGCGGACGTCGACCGCTTCGTGCGCGAGCTGCGGTCGTCGTCCCGGCCGCTGGTCGTCGCGGGAGGCGACATGTGGACGCCGGAGTCGTCCGCGCGGCTCGCCGTCTGGGCCGAGAGCTGGGAGCTGCCGGTCGTGACCGACTGGCGTGCGCAGGACGTGATCGACAACGGCAGCCCGAGCTTCGCCGGGTGGCTCGGCTACGGCCGGTCGGACGGCGCGGCCGCGCTCCTGCAGTCGGCCGACCTGGTCTGCTTCCTCGGCTGCGGCAACGCCGACGTGCTCAGCGACGGCTACCGGTTGGGCGCGGCGAACCACCGCGTGGTCGTCGTGGACCCCGACCCGGCGCTGCTGATGCACTCCGGGGACGTCGACGTCCACCTGCTCGCCACGCCGCCGGCGTTCCTGTCCGCGGTGGCGGGCGCACCGGTCGACGCCGGGCCCCGGCCGTGGCACGAGTGGTGGACCGACGCCCGGGGGCAGCAGGAGGAGTTCGCCGGGGAGGGGGAGGACCGTCCGGCCGTCGGCGTCGACCTCGCGGTCGCGATGCGGCTGGTGCGCGAGCGGCTGGACGCCGACGCGGTCGTGACGTACGGAGCGGGCAACCACGCCCTCTGGGCGCAGCGGTACCTCACCCACCACGCCTACCCGTCGCTGCTCGCGCCGCGCAACGGGGCGATGGGGTTCGGCGTCCCGGCGGCCGTGGCCGCGGCGCTGGCGTTCCCCAGCCGGCAGGTCGTGTCGGTCGCGGGTGACGGCTGCTTCCTCATGAACGGGCAGGAGATCGCCACGGCGGTGGCGCAGGACGTCGCCCCGCTCGTGCTCGTGGTCGACAACGGCAGGTACGGCACCATCGCCCAGCACCAGGACCGCCACTACCCGGGCCGGGTCAGCGGCACCGACCTGGTGAACCCGGACTTCGCCGCCTTCGCCGAGTCCTTCGGCGCGTTGGGGCGGACGGTCCGGTCCACCGACGAGATGAGCACGGCGCTGGACGACGCGCTCGCCAGCGGGCGTGCCGCCGTCCTGCACCTGCTCGCAGACCCCGACGTGCGGGAGCCGAGCGGTAAGGAGCAGTCGTGAGCAGCGCGCGCTCGACGGTGTCGGTCGACGACGACAGGGTCCGCGTGACGACGTGGACGTTCGGTCCCGGCGACACCACCGGACCCCACGAGCACGAGTACGACTACGTCGTCGTCCCGGTGACGGGTGGGTCGTTCGTCGTGACCACGCCGGACGGGGGCCGGCGGGAGATGACGCAGCAGGCTGCGTCCCCCTACGCCGGGACCACGGGCACCGCCCACACCGTCACCGCGGCCGGCGGCAGCGGGGAGACCGTGTCGTTCGTCGAGGTGGAGCTCAAGCGCTGAGCCCCGCTTCGCGGCCGCCGGGCAACCCGCGGCCGCGGCGGCACCCCGGTCGCCCTCAGGCCCGGCGAACCCTCACACGGCGTGGCACTCGAACCCGAGCGTGTCGAGCTGGGCGGCCAGGTGCTCACCCCAGTGCCGGGCTCGTTCGACCTCGCCGTGCGCCGGCAGGTACGTGGTGCCGACGACGGTGAACGTCTCGGGGGAGTGGGTCACGGTGACGCCCTTGCGGCGCAGCCCTCGCTCGACCGGCACGGTGCCGGACATCGACAGGTGGTGCTGCGCCGCCCGGGTCTCGAAGGCGGCGGCGCCGGCGGGCACGTGGCCGACCTCGAGCGCCTCGAGCCAGTCGCGCACCCTCGGCTGCTCCTCGAGGTGGGCGAGGCGCTCCCGTGTCGCTGCTCGACGGTCGAGCCACGGCAGAGCCTCACCGAGCAGGGTCGGGGCGGGACCGCCGACGACCATGAGGTCGACGTCGTCCGGCAGGCGGGTCGGCGCCTTGCGGACGTCCATGGTCTCGACGTCCATGGTGTCGGCCAGACCTTCCGCAATCCCCTGCGCCACCGCCTCGGTCGCGCCGAAGACGGTCTCGTAGACGATGAGTGCGCGCATTGTGCTGCCACCTTCCCGGCTGCTTCGACTGACACCACGAGCCTGCGTCGGAGGACCGGCAGTTTCCAGGGACTTCAGTCCCGACTTCCACTATGAGGGACGCATTGCTTCCGCGTGGCGGTAAGATGGGGCGTGGCCGAGCCGTCGTCCGTCACCTTCGGGCTGACGGCACCCCCGGCTACTGTGGCCGGGTGCGGGGACGTCGGTGATCGCTAGGGTGACGCGATGGCTCAGCTCACCCTCCACGGTCATGCCGGCTCTCTGCACGGGCGCTGCTGGACGCCGGGACGAGAGCCGTCCTACGTCGTCCTGCTCTGCCACGGGTACGGGGAGCACCTCGGCCGGTACGAGGAGGTCGCGAACCGGTTCCGCGAGGACGGCGCCGCGGTCTACGCCCTCGACCACGTCGGGCACGGCGAGAGCGAGGGCGAACGCGTCCTGATCCCCGACTTCGAACCCGTGGTGCGGGACTTCCACCTGCTCGAGGAGCGGGCGCGCAGCGAGCAGCCCGGGCTCCCCGTCGTCCTCGTGGGCCACTCGATGGGCGGCATGATCGCCGCCCGCTACGCGCAGGAGTACGGAGACGGCCTCGCCTGCGTCGTCCTGTCGGGGCCCGTGATCGGGCGGTGGGACGCCGCGACCCAGCTGCTGGGCCTGAACGAGATCCCCGACACGCCCATCGACCCGGCGACGCTGTCGCGGGACCCGGCGGTGGGGGAGGCCTACGTCGCGGACCCGCTCGTCTGGCACGGGCCGTTCAAGCGGCCCACGCTCGAGGCCCTCGACGCCTGCCTGAGGACGATCGCGGCAGCCGGTCCGATCGACTCTCCTCCCGTGCTCTGGGTGCACGGGGAGGAGGACGCGCTCGTGCCGTACGAGGGCAGCGCCGAGGGGTGGACGGCGCTGGCCGGCCGGCGGTCCGAGGCGAAGTCCTACCCCGGCTCCCGGCACGAGATCTTCAACGAGACGAACAGGGACGAGGTGCTGGACGACGTCCTCGCCTTCGTGCACCGGCACCTGCCCGGGCGACCGTGACGAGACCGCCCGTCCGGCGCGGGTGCGGGAACGACCGCCGCCGGTAGTGTGCCGCGGGCGGCGGTCTTCGCAGCGCCGCCCGTCCTCCGCTCGAGCCGCAGGAGCTGATCGAGATGAGAAACCCGTTGCGCGTCGCCGCCCGAGTGCTCACCGGTTCGACGTACGTCCTGCTCGGGTACGACGCGGCGCGGACACCGGGCGGCCGGGTCGGGCAGGCCGGTTCCACGCTGGCTGCGCTGCGTTCGGTCGTCCCGCTGCCCGAGGACGACGAGCTGCTGGTGCGGGCGAACGGAGCCGTCCAGCTCGTCGGGGGCACCATGCTGGCCCTGGGCAGGTTCCCGCGGCTCTCGGCGCTGGCCCTGGTCGGGTCGATGGTGCCGACCACCTGGGCGGGGCACGCGTTCTGGACCGTGGAGGACCCGGCCGCGCAGAAGACGCAGCGGATCCAGTTCTCCAAGAACATGGCCATGATCGGCGGACTGCTGTTCGCGGCGCTGGACAACCCGAGGTCCGCGTCGTCCGCCGAGGCGCGACGTCGCCGCTGGCGCAGGAGCAGCGACACCGAGAGCAGCTGACGGCGAGGGCGGCGGCTGACAGGACCCGGCTTCCGACGACGTGGGGATGCGATCCGAGTGAGCACCGACAGCACGCGGCCGTGGCAGGACTCGACGAAGACGCCCCGCGAACGGGCCGAGGCGCTCGTCGCGGCGATGACGTTGGAGCAGAAGGTCGCGCAGCTCCACGGTGCGATGGAGACCGTCGACATCTACGGCCTCAGCCGGCAGGCACAGGAGGAGGGCGGAGACCTCGACGCGCTGGCCGCGCAGATCCGCATCGAGCGCCACGTCACCGGGATCGACGAGCTCGGCATCCCGCGGTTCCGGATCACCAACGGACCGGTCGGCGTCGGGATGGGGGACGGGACACCCAGCCCTCCCGCCACCGCGCTGCCGATGACCATCGGTCTCGCCGCCGGGTTCGACCGCGAGCTGGCGCGCCAGTACGGCGACGTGATCGGCTCCGAGACCGCGACGCTCGGCCAGCACGTCCTGGAGGGGCCGGGCCTCTGCCTGCACCGGACGGCGATCGCCGGGCGGAACTTCGAGTACTTCAGCGAGGACCC
>JBKHWX010000140.1:0-3809 GCA_046566325.1 Actinomycetes bacterium
GTGACCCGGCCGTCGAGGAACAGGACGTCGAAGGCCAGGAAGGCCACCGGGAAGCGTTCGGCCAGACGCCCTGCCCGCGTTCGGTCCTGGACGTGCATGCGCTGCTGCAGGACGCCGAACGAGACCCGGCCCGTCGAAGGGTCGAGAGCGATGATCTCGCCGTCGAGGACGGCCTGGTGCTGCGACAGCGCCTGCTCGACCCCGCCCAGCTCCGGGTAGCTGACCGCCACGTCCCGGTCGTTTCGGCTGACGACCCGCAGCCGGCCGTCGCCCACGTACAGCACCGCCCGGACGCCGTCCCACTTCATCTCGTACGCGTACTCGCCGTCGCGGGAGGACGGCGGCAGCTCGCCGAGCGTGGCGAGCATCGGCCGGACGAGCTCGGGCATGGGGGCGGTCACCGCTCGTCGTCCTCGCGCGGCTCGTACGGAACGCCGAACCGTCCGCGGTGGGCGGCGGCCGAGACCGGACGGCGTCCCCGCCGAAGGCTGGGGGAGCGGCGGTCGGGTGTGGAGTGGCCGACCGCGACGACCCCGACCGGGAAGCGGTCGTCGGGAACGTCGAAGGCCTGACGGAAGCGTTCGATCTCCGGCATCTGGCCGACCCCGAAGAAGCACGCAGCGAGGCCGTCGTCCACGGCGGTGAGCAGCATCAGCAGCGCCGCCATCCCCGTGTCGACATGCCAGTAGGGGACGGGCCAGCGGCTCTCGCTGCGGTCGGTCCAGCCCTTGTCGGGCTCGGCGTAGCGGTCGAGGTAGGCCTGCTTGTTGCTGAGGCAGACGACGAGCAGGGGAGCGGTCATCATCCCCCGCAGCCACGTGTTGGGCTCTCGGCTCAGGTCGGCCGTGGCCTGCCAGAACCGGTCGCGGTCACCGGCGTCCTCGAGGACGAGGAAGTCCCAGCCCTGGGTGAAACCTGCGCTAGGGGCGCGGATGGCGGCCTCGAGCAGCTGCGTGACCTGCTCGGTGCGGACGGGTCGGCCCGGCTGGAAGGCCCGCACCATCCGGCGGCGTCGGATCACCTCGCGGAGCTCCATGGCACCCAGCGTCCCAGGCGGGGGACGGCGTATGGGGTTGGTGGCCCCTCCCCCGGTGATCATGCACTCGCGCCCCCCCCGCGCCGGTCCTCGACGGTGGCGGGAGTGCATGATCACCCCGGTGGTGGGTGGCGGGAGTGCGTGATCACGCCGGTGGGGGGCGGCGGGAGTGAATGATCGCCCCGGTGGGGGTGGCGGGACTGCATGATCAACGCGAGGCCGCCGCACGCCAGCCAGCCTTGCTCACGGGGTGGCCCTTGGCGGTCCGTCCGAGGGGCCACGGCGCGAGCATCGTGCGACTCAGGCCGGGGTTCGGGGCGGTTGCCGGTGCAGGCTCACCTCGCGCAGCTCGCCGGACGACGCCACGGCCGTCATGTACGTGCAGTGCGGCTGCCTGCGCCGGTCGGTGGGCGAGCCGGGGTTGAGCAAGCGCAGTCCTCGGGGGGTCGTGGTGTCCCAGGGGATGTGGCTGTGCCCGAAGACGAGCACGTCCGCGTCGCTAAAGGTCTTGTCACAGCGTGCTTCTCGTCCCGCCGCCTGGCCCGTCTCGTGCACCACCGCGAACCGCAGGCCGCCGATCTCGGTCCTCGCGACCTCCGGCAGCCGCTGCCGCAGCGCCGGTCCGTCGTTGTTGCCGTAGCAGGCGACGAGCCGCTTGGCCCGCTCCTCGAGCGCGTCGAGCAGGCCCACGTCCACCCAGTCGCCGGCGTGCAGGACGACGTCCGCCGCGTCGACGGCGTCCCACACCTGGGCCGGCAGGTCCTTCGCCCGCTTGGGCACGTGTGTGTCGGCGAGCAGCAGGAGCCGCGTCACGTCGTCCACCTGGTCGGAACCCGGCTCTTACCGCTTGAGCCCGGGGAAGTCCTCCTCCCAGAACTCCACGTCGCTGGCCCGGGACGACGTGTCGTGGCCTTCGCCGTGCACCTGGCCCTCCCTGCCCCTCAGCTCGACACGTCGGATCTTGCCGCTGATCGTCTTCGGCAGCTCCGAGAACTCGATCCGGCGGATCCGCTTGTAGGGAGCGGCATGCTCGCGGCAGTAGCGAAGGATCGACTCGGCTGTCTCCCCGGTAGGCGAGAAGCCCTGCGCGAGAACGACGTACGCCTTCGGCACCGACAGCCGCGTCGGGTCCGGCGACGGGACGACGGCGGCCTCCGCGACGGCCTCGTGCTCGAGCAGCACGCTCTCGAGCTCGAAGGGGCTGATGCGGTAGTCGGAGGCCTTGAAGACGTCGTCCGCGCGGCCCACGTAGGTGATGTAGCCGTCGGCGTCCTGGGTCGCGACGTCACCCGTGTGGTACGCGCCGCCGCGGAAGGCCTCGGCCGACAGCTCGTCGTTCCCGTGGTAGCCGACCATCAGCCCGAGCGGCCGG
Organism: Actinomycetes bacterium; assembly: GCA_046566325.1. Classification (GTDB taxonomy): domain Bacteria; phylum Actinomycetota; class Actinomycetes; order Actinomycetales; family BWSM-131; genus BWSM-131. The sequence goes on from JBKHWX010000140.1 coordinate 2,409, forward strand.
CCGTAGGTGCCGTCGAGCCGCAGGCAGATCTCGCCCTCCTCGCCCGGGGCGGTCCGCTCGTCGCCGCTCGCCGGGTCGATCAGGACGACGTCGTAGCCCGGCATCGCCCGGCCCATCGACCCCGGCACGAGCCGCTGGCCGGGGGCGTTGCCGACCTGGAGCGTCGTCTCGGTCTGGCCGAAGCCGTCGCGGATCGTCACGCCCCACGCCTTCTCGACCTGCTCGATCACCTCGGGGTTGAGGGGCTCGCCGGCGCCGACGACGCTGCGCAGGGGGATACGGCCGCGGTACGCGCCGAGGTCAGCCTGCACGAGCATCCGCCAGACGGTCGGGGGAGCGCAGAACGACGTCACCCGGCAGCGCTCCATCGCCGCCATCAGACCGGCGGCGTCGAAGCGTGCCTGGTTCACCACGAGCACGGTCGCCTCCGCCAGCCAGGGCGCGAAGACGTTGCTCCAGGCGTGCTTCGCCCAGCCGGGGGAGGAGATGTTCAGGTGGACGTCGCCGGGCTGCACGCCGATCCAGTACATCGTCGTCAGGTGCCCGACCGGGTAGGACGCCTGGGTGTGCTCGACGAGCTTGGGCTGGGCCGTCGTCCCGGAGGTGAAGTAGAGGAGGAGGGTGTCGGAGGCGTGGGAGGGCGACTCGACGGCCACCTCGCCGAGGTGCGTGGCGGAGTCCTCGTACGAGATCCAGCCCTGGACGTCGCCGCCGACGGCGATGCGCGTCCAGCTGCCGCCCACGTGCTCGAACTTGCCGGTGTCCTCCCGGCGGGCGACGACGTGGCGGACGTGCCCGCGGTCGATGCGGTCCTGCAGGTCGCCGGGCGCCAGCAGGGTCGTCGCCGGGATGACGACCGCCCGGATCTTGATGCAGGCGAGCAGCACCTCCCACAGCTCGACCTGGTTGCCCAGCATCAGCAGCACCCGATCGCCCGCGCCCACGCCGACCGACTGCAGCCAGGCGCCGACCTGGCTGCTCCGCTGAGCCATGTCCGCGTACGTCACGCGGGCCTCGGTGCCGTCCTCCTCGACGACGACGAGCGCCTCCCGCTCCGCGGTCTGAGGGTCGTGCGCGACCCGGTCGAACCAGTCGAAGCCCCAGTTGAACTCGTCGAGCTCCGGCCAGCGGAACTGCTGCCGGGCTGCGTCGTAGTCCTCGCGGAGGCTGAGCAGCAGGTCGCGGGCCTGCCGGAGCCGGGAGTGGGCGGCGGCGGTGGCACGGGAGTCGGGAGTCAGGCTCATGCTGCCGACCCTGGCACCGTGGCAGTACGCAGGCAACGTCTGACGTGGCTGCGCGGCGGTCACGGACTCGACGTGAAGCCGTGCGTCCGCTGCCGAGGGGGCGGATTGAGAATCTGTCCCAGGACTGATGTTCTGACCGGAGCCCATACCAAGGAGA